>NZ_JADCNH010000020.1 GCF_018904615.1 Verticiella alkaliphila
CACGCCCCCGCACGCCCGCTGCGTTGAGTGCGGTGGCGCGCTGGGCCCGGGCGCTGGCCTTTGCCGGAGCCCTGGGGGCATCGGCCGCGCACGCCGCTTCCGCCCCTTCCACTGGTCGCGCTGCCCCTGCACCGGCCCAGCCTGACGCACAGAGTCTGATCCTGCAGCCAGCGCAGATCTCGCCACGCAGCGGACCGGCACCATCGCCCGCGGCTGAGCCGGCTGCACCGCCCAGCCCGGAGGCTGCCGAGAAGGGGGCGGCGAGCGAACCTGCCGCAGTTGCCGCCCCACAGCCAGCGCCCATGCCGTCGTCGCCGACGCCAGCGCCGCCGTCCGCGCCTTCTGCGCCTGCTGCGTCGTCCGGGGGAGCTCTTGCCGTCAGCATCACACCGCAGGTGCTGTCTTCCCGGGCCGACATGGTGAGCGGCGGCGACGTGCTCATCCGTGTGCCTGTGCCGTCGCCCTACGCACCGCAGGACATCACCGTCCATCTGGGCACCACTGACATCACACGTCACTTCGTCGTATCGCGCGATCGCCAGCTCATCGGCCGCCTGACCGGCCTGCAGGTCGGGTCCGCGGTACTGCAGGTGCGGGTGCGAGGGGAGGAGGCAGGCTCGCTCACCCTGGTCAACCACCCGGTGAGCGGTCCGCTCTTCGCCGGTCCCCAGGAGCAACCCTTCATCTGTCAGACGACGGAGTTCAGCCTGCCGGGCGGCACGCGCCTGGGCGCGCCGCTGGATGCGAACTGCACGATCGCCACGCGGGTGGATTATTACTACCGGCCCGAGGGCGTGACGGGCGGGGTGCTACGCCCGTTGCCCGAAGGGGAGACGCCCCCGGCGGACGTCGCCACCGTCACGCGGGAGGGCCAGGCGGTGCGCTATATCGTGCGCCTGCAGACGGGCACGGTGAACCGGGCCATCTATCAGATCGCCGTGCTCCATGATCCCTACGAGGATCCAGACGTGACGCCGTGGCGCGGCTGGACGGGCTGGAACAACCGTCTCGTCTTCGCCTTCGGGGGCGGTTGCAATGGCGGCTGGTACCGGCAGGGCGCCTCGGTGGGCGACGTGCTCAATGCGCACATGATCGAGCAGGGGTATGCGGTGGCCTCATCCTCGCTCAACGTCTTCGGCAACAACTGCAATGAACTGCTCGCGGCCGAGACGATGGCCATGGTGAAGGCGCGCTTCATCACGACCTTCGGCGTGCCACGCTTCACGATCGGCTGGGGCTGCTCGGGTGGCTCCTACCAGCAGCACTACATCGCCGACGCCTACCCCGGGTTGCTCGACGGCATCATCCCGGGCTGCAGCTTTCCCGATCTGCTCGCCACCATCACCATGCTGGCCGACGTGACGCTGATGCGGCACTACTTCCAGAGCGATGAGAGCCTGCCCTTCAGCGCAGACCAGCAACGCGTGGTGGCGGGGGTGGCAAGCCTGGCGACGCTGCAGAATCCGGACATCGAACGCGGGGTCAAGCGCATTGCCGCCACCGGCATCGTGCCCGACGGGCTGCCGCGCACCTTGCTCTTCGACCCGGCGAGCAATCCATCAGGCGTGCGCGTGGACGTGTTCTCCCACGGCATCAATGTCTTCGGCCGGGATCCGGATAGCGGCAGTGCCCTGCGCCCGCTGGACAACGTGGGCGTGCAGTACGGGCTGCAGGCCTTGAAGGGTGGGCAGATCTCCATGGCCCAGTTCCTTGATCTGAACGAGAAGATCGGCGGCTTCGATCGCTATGGGACGCACTCGACGGAACGCTCGCAGGGCGCGCCCGGCGCCCTGCAGGCGGCCTATGCGGCGGGGCTCGTCACCGGCAAGGGCGGGCTCGCGAACATCCCGATCATCGATTACCGGGCCTACACGGACGATCTGCCCGCGGGCGACATGCACCTGCGCTATCACTCGTTCTCGCTGCGCTCGCGCCTGGCGGGCACTTCCAGCGCAGCGGCCAATCACGTCATGTTCGTCGAGGACGCGCGCCATGGGCTGTACTCGACGGCAAGCCCCTTGCTGCGCCGTGCCCTGGCCGCGATGGATGCATGGCTCACCGCCATCGATCAGGATATGGCGCCCGGCTCGCCGGTAGAGAAGGTGGCGCGCAATCGGCCCGAGCACCTCGTGGACACCTGCATGACGCGCGATGCCACGCCCACGGCCGTCGAGGAGCCCATGAATGCCCTGGGTGGACGCTGCGCCACGCTGTACCCGGCGCCCGCCGGGGCCCACGTGGCAGCGGGTGCACCGATCGCGGGGGATGCACTCAAGTGCCGATTGCAGCCGCTGGATCCGGCCGCGTACCCGGTGGCGCCGACGCCGGCGCAATGGGAGCAGTTGCAGCGTATCTTTCCGCAAGGCGTGTGCGACTGGAGCCGGCCGGGCGTGGGGCAGGATCAACGCGGCACGGCCTGGGCGCGGTATCCGTCCCGGCCCGTCATTCCTGCCGCGGCGGGCAGTGCGGCCACGGGTGCCGGCTTGGCGAGTGCGCCTGCGGCCGTGCCCGCCGCAGCCGATACCGCACGCGGGGTCGAGTCCACGGCCGCCATGGCCGCAAGCGCTGCGCGCTGACGGGGTCGGCCTCAGCCCAGGGCGTCGAGGGCCTGCACGATACCCCGGGCGTTGACCACGCCCTGGTCGTCGCGATTGGTGTTCACGACGACATGCAGGCGCTTCGCTTGGGCCGCGAGCAGGCGCGCCGATTCGGCAAGCTCCGCCAGCTCCTGCGGCGTATACACGTAGTCGAAGCGGCCGCCCGAATGGCCGCCGGCGTGATCCCAGGCGCGGGTGTTGCGGCCATGCAGACGCACCATGGCGATGTCAGGGTGTGTCGCGGCCCAGATGGCCGGCACTGTGCGCTCACCTACCTGGGGCGCGTCGACCACCACGTGTACCGCCCCCACATCCCGCAGCAGGCCCAGTGTGTCGGCGGTGGCGCGCTCATCCGCGAACCAGCTGCGGTGCCGGAATTCGAAGGCCGGGATGAGGCCTTCCAGACCGCGAGCACACGACAGCACCTGCTGGCGACCGGCCACATTGGCACGGACCCAGCCCGGCAGCTGACAGAGCACTGTGCCGAGCCGGTCAGCCTGGCGCAGGGGCTCGATGCCCAGCGTGAAGCGATGCCACAACTCGCGCAACGCCGTCGCGGGCAAGGCATTCGGCAGGATCGTCGCGTCCGGCGGCCCGTCGAACGCCTCGCGGACCTCGGCGGGCAGGGCGCGCAGGGGCGTCGGGTGGCCCGTCAGCGCACGAAACGCCTTGACGTTGATCGTGAATCCCTCAGGGCTGCGCTGTGCCCAGCCGTGGGTCATGACCGGGTCCGGCATCCCGTAGTAGGTGGCGTCGATCTCCACCAGGGGGAACTGGCTGGCGTAATAAGGCAGGCGCTGCGCCGGGCGGGTGACCTCGGGCGGGTAGAAGCGCCCGGTGGCGAGCAGGCCGCGATCCGCGAACGAGGCCGTACCGACGAGGATGGTCGAAGATGGCATGATGTCTGTACGAATATCCAGTATCGTATCCATTTTGCCGTGTGCCGTGGTGCCCTGATGTCCGACCCTGTTTCTCCTGATCCGCTGGACAGCCTCAACCCCGAGCAGCGTCGTGCAGCCACCTTCGGCGCCGAAGGGCCCGGGCTGCCGCCGCCGCTCCTCGTGATCGCGGGGGCGGGCTCCGGCAAGACCACGACGCTCGCCCACCGGGTGGCGCATCTGCTGCGTCAGGGGGCGGATCCGCATCGTCTGCTGCTCCTCACCTTCTCCCGGCGCGCGGCACAGGAGATGGAGCGTCGCGTGGGCGCCGTGCTGCAGCAGTCCCTTGGGCGCGAAGGCACCCCGCCAGCCCTGCCGTGGGCCGGCACCTTCCACGCCGTGGGTGCAAGGCTGCTGCGGCAGTACGCCGGCCGCATTGGCTTGTCCGAGGATTTCAGCATCCACGACCGGGGCGACGCCGAGGACCTGATGGGTATGGTGCGTCAGGCCCGAGGCCTCGATGCGCAGGCGCAGCGCTTTCCCTTGAAGGGCACGTGTCTCGCGATCTACTCGCGGGTCGTGAACAGCCAGCAGCCGCTGGGCGACGTGCTGCATCAGGCGTTCCCCTGGTGTAGCGCCTGGGCAGGCGAGCTGCATGCGCTCTTCGGTGCCTACGTCGAGGCCAAGCAGGCCCAGCAGGTGCTCGATTACGACGACTTGTTGCTCTACTGGGCGGGCATGATGGCCGAGCCTGCCATCGCGGCCGAACTCGACGCGGCCTTCGATCACGTGCTGGTGGACGAGTATCAGGACACCAATCGCCTGCAGTCTGCGATCCTCCTGGGCATGAAGCCGCACGGGCGCGGCGTCACGGTGGTGGGCGACGATGCGCAGTCGATCTACGGCTTTCGCGCGGCGACCGTGCGCAACATCCTGGACTTCCCGGGGCACTTCACGCCGCCTGCGGACATCATCGCACTGGAGCGCAACTACCGCTCGACCCAGCCCATTCTCGCGGCGTCCAACGCCGTGATCGCGCGCGCGGCCGAGCGTCATGCCAAGACGCTCTGGACGGACCGCGAGGCGAGCCAGCGGCCGGAGCTGGTCAACGTGTCGGACGAAGCGGGCCAGGCCCGCTGGGTTGCCGATCAGGTGCTCGAGCGGCGCGAGGAGGGCGTGCGTCTGACCTCGCAAGCCGTGCTATTCCGTACGGCCACGCACAGCGCGATGCTCGAGCTGGAGCTCGTGCGGCGCAATATTCCGTTCAAGAAATTCGGCGGCCTGCGCTTTCTCGAGGCCGGCCACATCAAGGACGTCCTGTCGCTGTTGCGCTGGGCGCAGAATCCGCGTAACCGGCTGGCCGGGTTCCGGGCGGCTCAACTCGTCCCGGGCATCGGGCCCGCGCGCTCGGCCCGGCTGCTGGACGCCATGGCAGCGCACGCCGAGCCAGTCAGCGCGCTGGCCGAATTCGATCCCGGTGCCGGTGCGGCACAGCCTTGGGCCGCCTTCGCCGGCGTGATCCAAGCCTTGGCCCGCACGCCGGCCTGGCCGGCCGATCTGGAGCGGGCGGTGGCCTGGTACGACGAGCAGATCGAGCGCCTGCACGACGAGGTGCCCGTGCGGCGCAAGGATCTGGAGCAGCTCGTGCGCATCGCCGCGACGTATCCCACGCGCGAGCGCTTTCTCACGGATCTCGCCCTCGATCCGCCCGATGCCACGAGCGGGGAATCCGGCGTGCCCTCGCGCGACGAGGATTACCTCATTCTCTCCACCATCCATTCGGCCAAAGGGCAGGAGTGGCACAGCGTGTATCTGCTGAATGCGGTCGATGGCTGCATCCCGTCGGATCTGGCCACGGGCGAGACCGAGGAGATCGAGGAGGAACGCCGCCTGCTATACGTAGCTCTGACGCGAGCCAAGACCCGGTTGCAGCTGGTGGTGCCGCAACGCTTCTACATCCGCCAGCAGGGTCCGGGCGGCGACCGCCACGTGTATGCGGCCCGCACGCGTTTCATCGAAGACGGCATGCTTGCACTGTTCGAACGCAAACCCACCGCGCCCTTGCCGCCCGGCATGGCACAGGCGCCGCCGGAGCCCGGACGAGGCCCGGCGATCGATCTGGCGGCCCGCATGCGGGCTCACTGGCGCTAGGGGGTGACAGTTCGGTATCATCGGTGCAGTAATGCCGAATTGCTACTCATTTTCATTTGGAGAAGGTCATGGCTTACACGCTGCCGAAGTTGCCTTATGCCTACGATGCGCTGGAACCCAACGTCGATGCTCAGACGATGGAGATCCACTACACCAAGCATCACCAGACCTACATCAACAACCTGAACGCCGCGCTCGAGAGCGCCAAGGTCGCCGAGCAGCCCGTCGAGAAGCTCATCGCGAACATCGACGCGCTGCCCGAATCCATCCGCACGGCGGTGCGCAACAATGGGGGCGGCCATGCCAACCATTCGCTCTTCTGGACGGTGATGTCGCCCAACGGTGGCGGTGCGCCCTCGGGCGCCCTGGCCGCGGCGATCGACAAGGATCTCGGCGGTCTCGACGCGTTCAAGGAGGCCTTCACCAAGGCGGCCACGAGCCGGTTCGGCAGCGGCTGGGCCTGGCTTTCGGTCGACAAGAGCAAGAAGCTCGTCGTGGAGAGCACCGGCAACCAGGACAGCCCCCTCATGACCGGCAATACGCCGATCCTCGGCCTGGACGTGTGGGAGCATGCCTACTACCTGAAGTACCAGAACCGTCGCCCGGAATACATCGCCGCGTTCTACAACGTGGTCGATTGGGACGAGGTGGCCCGCCGCTACGAGGCCGCCATCGCCTGACAGGTGACGCATGCACCCGCTGGAATCCGCCCGTCCCTCCTCGCGCACCCACTGGGTGCGCCGCAGTCTTGGCCTGTGCATCGTCGGTGCCGGCATGCTGATCCTGATGTACCAGGTGTGGCAGGCCCTGTGGCAACCTGACAGTGTGGTGATGGACGCGTTGCTGGGTGGGTTGGTGGCTGCGGGTGCGACCGCATTGGGCGCTGTCCCGGTGCTGTTCTCGCAGCGGTTGTCCGAGCGCACGCAGGATTCGCTGTTCGGATTCGGGGCCGGCGTCATGCTGGCCGCCTGTGCGTTCTCGCTCGTCATTCCCGGTATCGCGGCTGCCCAGGCGCAGGGTGCGGGGCAATGGGGGGCGCCGGGCATCATGGCCGCTGCCGTGCTGCTCGGGGCAGCCTTGCTGCTGCTGCTCGATCGGGCGTTGCCTCACGAGCATTTCATCAAGGGCCTCGAAGGGCGCGAGGCTGCGCGCCTGCGCCGGGCGTGGCTCTTCGTCTTTGCCATCGCCTTGCACAATCTGCCGGAGGGGCTCGCCATTGGCGTCGCCTTCGCCGGCACGACGGGGCCTCAGGCCAGCGCGCTCACCACCGGTATTGCGATCCAGGACGTGCCGGAAGGACTCGTGGTCGCGCTCGCGCTGGTCTCGGCCGGCTATTCCCGTGTGTTTTCGGTCGTGCTCGCAGCCGCGACAGGGCTGGTCGAGCCCCTCGGTGCGGTGCTCGGCGCCACCATCATCGGTGTCTCCGAAGCCCTGCTTCCCTGGGGGTTGGGCATCGCCGCCGGCGCCATGCTGTTCGTCATCAGCCACGAGATCATCCCGGAGTCCCATCGCAAGGGGCACGAGGTGAGCGCCACGGTCGGGCTGATGATAGGCTTTGTCCTCATGATGATGCTGGACACCGCGCTGGGGTAGGTCATGGTGGATGCGGGCGAGCAGGGGGGCGACGCCGGGCTGGCGGCCCGGGAAGGCGAGGTGGTCGCGTGCGTCGCCTACGTGGACGGGCGGCGCGTGGCCGATGTGCCGCTCGAGGACATCGAGACGCATGTGAGCGACAAGCGCGGCCTGCTCTGGATCGGACTCTTCGAGCCGCGCCCCGAGCTCGTCGTGGACGTGGCAAGGCGCCTGGGGGCGACCGACCAGGCCATCGACGAGCTCTGTGAAGGACACCGCCGCCCGCGCCTCATCGACTTCGGCCATGAGCTCCTCGTCGTGGCCACGACCGTGGGCACGATCGAGAACCGCTTCGTCTTCGGCACCACGCTGTTCCTCATCGGCAAGGGCTTTCTGCTCACTGTGCGCCGAGGGCCGTCGAGCCCCTTCAGCGGCGTGCGCCGCAGGCTCGAGGCCGCGCCCGAGCTTCTGTCGCACGGCAGCGGCTATGTCGCGGCCGAACTGCTTGATCTGCTCGTCGATGGCTACTTCCAGACCGCCAACGATCAGGAAGCCCGCATCGAGAATCTCGAGCAGAAGCTCTTCATCCGGGGCATGACGGACGCGGACATTCGCAAGCTCTACCGCCTGCGCCGCGACCTGCTGCGGTTTCGCATCTCCATTTCGCCGCTGGCCGACGTCTGCCGCAAGCTCTCGCGCGTGGACACGCCCGAGATCGACCCCATCGGGCGGCCATACTTCACGGAAGTCGCCGAGCGCGTGCAACGCGTCACCGAGCTCGTCGATGCCTTGCGCGAAGCGCTGGCCTTCGCCTTCGAAGCGAGCCTGATGCTCGGGCAGAGCCAGCAGAACGACGTCGTGCGCCGGCTTGCCGCCTGGGCAGCCATCCTGGCGGTGCCCACGGCCATCGCGGGCATCTACGGCATGAATTTCCAGAACATGCCTGAACTCAGCTGGCGTTATGGCTATCCGCTGGTGATGAGCGGGATGGCCGCGGTGTGCGGCGCGCTGTACGTCGGGTTCAAGCGCGCCAAGTGGCTGTGACGCCAGGCAGGCCGGCGCGCCGCGCGCGGGGCCAGCGGGCGCGACGTCGGTCTATCCGACAGCCTTGACCGTCGTCACGCGGGTGTAGTGCACGCCTTCCTGCTGGCCCCGCCGCAGCGGATTGCGCGTGGCGTAAGGCGCAAAGCCCGCATCGACGAAGCGGTACGGCAAGTGCTCGTCGCGTCCCGTAGGAATGCCCAGGCGCGTCGTCTGGATCACGGCGCCAGGCTCGGCCCCGACGTCCTCCAGGAAGAAATCCTCCGTGAACCATCGACCGTTCCACTCGGGTACCCGCAAGCCGAGGGCGCGGCAGAGCAGTGTCTGCCCCGCGCACAGCGCCGAGGGCGGGCGCGGGCTGCCGTCGAACCGCGGATTGAGCGCCTGCATGCGCGCGAGCGACGCCGGGCCGCTGCGCTCGTCCTGCCAGGGATGGCCGGATTTGATGAGGACGGCGTTGCCGGCGCCATGCGCACCGATATTGAGGGAATCGCCGCCGCGGGCATAGTAGAGGTACAGCATGCCGCCCGTCTCCTCGAAGAGCGGCGCGCGCTTGGCCGTGAAGCCCAGCGAGGCATGGCTGCCCCGTTCGTCCAGGCAATAGGCCTCGGTCTCGATGATGCGCGCGGACAGCCACAGACCGTCCAGGCGTCGGCGCAATACCTTGCCGAGGAGCGCCTGGGCGAGCGCGAGCGGCGGCTGGTCGAAGAAGGCGTGGGGCAGGGCAGGCGGGCCTGGCCAGGGCGGGTGTTGTATCGCGGAAACGGTGGTGCGCGCAGTCATGGCAAACAGTGTAAGCTCGCCCAGCACCCCCTCCTGTCGAGTTCCCCCCATGCTCCGTTTTGCCCCGCTCGCCCTGGCCCTGGCCGGTGCGGCAGCCCTGCCCGTGGCTCACGCGGGCACCACGTTCCAGCTCGATCGCCCCCAGGCCGCCCCGGGCGAGACGGTCGAGATCCGTGCCGTGTTCTTCAACGACACGCCCAGCGCGGCCAACTGGACGCCGGCCCGCCAGCTCGTGCTGCAGTGGCGTGCGCCGAGCGGGCAAAGCCTGCGCACGCTCGCCTACCTGGCGGGCGAGCCCGTCACCTCCAGTGTCCCCGTGAACAACTTCGCGCGCATGAGCTGGCGCGCTGTGGTGCCGCACGGCGTGGATGGACTGCAGGCGGTCTCGATCGAGGGCGAGCCAGCACTGCTCGCGCTGGACGTGAGCACGCGCGAGCGCAGCCCCGTGGCAGGCACGCCGGCCTTGGGGCCCATCGTGGACGTTGGCCGCCCGGATGGCACGCCGGGCACCGGCGCACCGCTGCCGCCCGCGGCCACGGCAGGCCTGGGCGAGAACGCCACCGTGGGCCCGGCGCCCGTGGCGGCCGGATCGGCGGGTCAGCAGCCATATTCCACCGCCGCGTGGGAGCATTTCCGCAATGCCTTGTCGCCCTACGAGCCGGTGTACTTCGTCGTGGGCACGCGCGGCGGCACCAATGCACGCTTTCAGATCAGCCTGAAGTACCGGCTCTTCCAGCCGCCTGTCGATCGCCCGGCGACCTTTCACGAGAATCTCTATCTCGGCTATACGCAGACCTCGCTCTGGGATCTGGACAGCCCCTCCAAGCCCTTCTACGACACGACGTACAACCCCAGCCTCTTCTGGATGAAGGACAACGTCTGGCAATCGGCCTCGCAGCGCTGGTTCGTCGGCATGAATGCGGGCGTCGAGCACCAGTCCAACGGGCGCGACGGCGAGGAGTCCCGCTCGTTCAACGCGTTCTACGCCCAGCCCTCGCTGAATTACCGCTTCGATGGCGGCAGCACCCTGAGCTTCGCGCCGCGCCTGCGCAAGTACTTCGCTGTCGCGAGCGAGAATGCGGACGTGGCCGACGTGCGCGGCCGCGTGGCCTGGCACCTGGCCTGGGCGCAGGACGACGGGGCCATGATCTCGGGCCTGTGGCGTGACGGCAAGGGCGGACGCGATTCCTACCAGGTGGATGTCGCCTGGCCGCTGCGCGACACCTGGCTCTCGAACATGAACGGCTACTTGCATCTGCAGTACGTGAACGGTTATGGGCAGAGTCTGCTCGACTACAACGTGCGCCAGCCCGATCAGTTCCGGGTCGGGCTGATGCTGGTGCGCTGATGACACGTGGGCCGAGCCCTCGCGCACGCACGTTGGGGCAGGGCAGCCTGCTTGCCCTGCTGGCGTTCGCCACCACGCTGGCCGCGCCGCCGGCCGGGGCAGCCAGCGTCGGCGCGTTCGCGGCACCCGGGTCGCGGGTCGCGCCTGCGGTGGCGCCCACCCACCGGCTCGCAGGCCGCATCGTTCGGGTGATCGATGGCGACACGGTGCGCATGGTGCTTGCCGATGGGAGCCAGCGCACGATCCGCCTCGCGAGCATCGACGCGCCCGAGACGGGCGGCGGCCAACGTCCGGGCCAGCCCTACGGGCAGGCCGCGCGGCGCGAGCTCACCCGGCTCGTCGAGGGCAAGACGCTGACGGCCGTCTGCCACGACGTCGATCCGCACCGGCGCGACGTCTGCGATCTGCCGCTGCCCGAGGGGGTCACCGCCAATCAGGTGATGGCAGGCGCAGGGCTCGCCTGGGCCAACCGCGAGCGCAGGGGCGCCTTTCTGCGCGATCCGGCCGTGGCGGTGGCCGAGGATGCCGCCCGCCGCCAGCGACGCGGGCTGTGGGCCGATTCCGATCCGGTCGCCCCCTGGCGCTGGCGCCACGTCTGCTGGCGCGAAGGCCGTTGCAACGGCTCGTAGCATGCAGGGAAGTCCCCGCGTGCGGCCCAGCCCGGTAAGCAGGTAGAATCCCCGTTTCCGCCATTCTGTTCTCAGCCGTCGCCGGCTCCTGTGCCCGGCGTCTGCCAAGGGAGTTTTCACCATGAACGCTGTTGCCGCGCAGCCCCTCCAGGGCAGCATCGTGGCAATCGTCACACCCATGCTGCCGGACGGCAGCCTGGATTACGATGCATACCGTCGCCTGCTCGACTGGCACGCGGCCGAGGGCACCTCGGCCATCGTCGCCGTGGGCACCACGGGCGAATCCCCCACCGTCTCCATGGAGGAGCACGCCGAGATGATCCGCGTGACCGTGGAGCACGTGGCCAAACGGATGCCGGTGATCGCGGGTGTGGGTGGCAACTCCACGGCGGAAGCCATCGAGCTCGCGGGCTACGCCAAGAAGGCAGGGGCCGATTACGGTCTGCAGGTCGTGCCTTACTACAACCGTCCCACGCAGGAAGGCATGTACCGCCATTTCCGCGCGGTGGCCGAAGCGGTGGATCTGCCCACCATCCTGTACAACGTGCCGGGCCGCACCGTGGCCGATCTGGCCACGGACACCACGCTGCGTCTGGCTGAGGTGCCCGGTATCGTCGGCATCAAGGACGCCACGGGCGATATCGTGCGCGGCACGGATCTGTTGCGCCGCCGTCCGAAGGGCTTTGCGGTCTACAGCGGGGATGATCCGACCGCAGCCGCCCTGATGCTGCTGGGCGGCGATGGCAACATCTCCGTCACGGCCAACGTCGCCCCGCGCGAGATGGCCGATCTGTGTGCCGCCGCCATCGCTGGCGACGTGCCGCGCACCCGCGAACTGAACGAGCGCCTGTTCCTGCTGAACCGCGCGCTCTTCCTCGAGGCCAACCCGATCCCCGTCAAATGGGCGCTCGCCCAGATGAGCAAGACGGAATTGGGTTATCGTTTGCCGCTGTGCGAGCTGGATGCGCGGCATCATGAGGCCGTTCGCCAGGCCCTCGTCTCGGCCGGCGTGCTCTAGGCACCGCCCGCCGCGCGACACCGGTGCGGGCAGACGCCAGGTCTGCCCCGCCCGTCGCACTTTCCGTCGTTCCACATGAGAGCTTCGTTAATGACCAGAGAATTGCGCATCGCCGGCGCCGTTGTGGTGGCGGTGGCGTTGACCGGCTGCAACGCGTTCAATCAGTTCCTCGGCAGAGAAGACGCCATCGACTACCAGAGCGCCACGCCCACGCGCGGCTCTTTGTCGGTGCCGCCCGATCTCACGCAGGTGCCGGCCAACACGCGCTACCAGGTGCCGCAAGGCCCGGGTGGCACGTCGTTCTCGCAGTACGCCACGGATCAGGCGCAGCGTCGCGCCGACGCCGGTACGGCGCAAGGCTCCGCGGTCCTGCCGCAACGCTCCGACATCACGGTCGAACGGGATGGCACGACGCGCTGGCTGAGCGTCAACATGCCGGCCAATCAGGTCTTCGAACGTGCCCTCGAGTTCTGGCGCAGCCAGGGCTTCGCCATCCGTTCGCAGAACGGCCAGGCCGGCCTCATCGAAACGGACTGGGCCGAGAACCGCGCGAACATCCCGCAGGACATCATTCGCCGCACGGTGGGCCGGGTCTTCGACCAGGTCTGGGACAGCGGCCAGCGCGAGCTCTTCCGCACGCGCCTGGAGCGCGCGCCGGACGGCCGCATCGAGGTCTACTTCTCGCACCAGCACATGGTCGAGGAAGTGATCAACGAATCGCAGACCAAGTGGGTGCCGCGCCCTTCCAACCCGGAACTGGATGCGGCCATGCTGAGCCGCTTCATGGTGTTCCTGGGCGCCGAGGAAGAGCGCGCGAAGGCCGAGATGCAGGTGGCGGCCGCTGCTGGCCAGCCGCAAGGCATGGCACAGAGCGCACAGGCCGTGCGCAGTGGCAGCACGCTCGACATCCCCGAGGGCTTCGACCGCGCTTGGCGCCGTGTCGGCCTGGCCCTGGACCGTGGCAATTTCACGGTCGAGGATCGCGATCGCGCCGCAGGCCAGTACTACGTGCGTTATGTGGACGTCGACGCGCAACAGACCGAAAAGCCGGGCTTCTTCAGCCGGATGTTCGGTTCGCGCCAGCCGGCCCAACAGCCGCAGTACCGCGTCCAACTGTCCGACGTGGGTGGCACCACCCGTGTCACCGTCCTGAACGCGGATGGCCAGCCCGATTCCAGCGCGACCGCCGGTCGCATCCTGGAAGTCCTGCAGCAGCAGCTGCGCGACTGATCGGCACGGCAGGACGGCGGCGTCTGCTTCCGTCCTGCCTGGAATGAAGAAGGGCCGTCAGCGGTAACGCTGACGGCCCTTCTTGCATGCGGTGTCCCGGTGTGGGATCAGCCCTTGGCGTCCTGCACGCGATAGACCAGCACCGCGACCGTCGAGAGCGACAACACCTTGGCCGTGACGCTGCCCAGGAGCAGACGCGACAGGCCACTGCGGCCGTGGCTACCGATGAAGATCAGATCGCAGTGGTTTTCCTGCGCGGCCTGGACCACGCCATCGGCCACGTTGAAATTCGACACCGAGCACGATTCGGCGATCACGCCTTCGGCAGCGGCTTTGTCGAGCACGGTGCGCAAGTACTCTGCGGCCTGTTCCGCAGCCGCCTTCTCATACGATTCATCGGTGATGGCATAGGCCGCGGCCATGCCGTCAAAGCCGATGGTGGCGGCGAACGGCTGGGTGACGTGCAGGGCGACGACTTGCGCGCCGACAGACTTGGCGAAAGCAATGCCAGCCGTCGCGGACTGGACTGCCAGTGGAGAACCGTCCGTCGGGATCAGGACTTTCTTGAACATGGTGGCACTCCTCAAGGCTTGCAAAAGGTAGCGTAAGTTAACACCCAACCGTTCAGTTATGCGAGCACTTGGCGCAAGAAGGCAGCGATATCCGCGATTTCCTGTGGATGCACCGAATGCGGCATCGGATACTCGTGCCAGCTGACAGGGTGGCCCAGTGCCTGCAGCGCATCCAGCGAGGCCTTGGCCCGCGCATACTGCACCACCGGATCCTGGGTGCCGTGGGCCAGGAAGATCGGCGTCTGACGATTGGCCTCGTGACGCTCGGCCTCCAGGAGATCTGCCAGAGGCAGATACCCGGACAGGCCCACCAGGCCGGCGAGTGCCTTGCCGTAGCGCAGCCCGGTGTGCAGTGTCATGGCGCACCCCTGCGAGAAGCCGGCGAGCACGATGTGGCGTGCTTCGATGCCGCGCGCCAGCTCGCGTTCGATCAGGGCGACCACCTGCCGTTCGGAGGCGCGGATGCCATCGGCATCCTCACGCCGCGTGAGATCGGTGCCGATGATGTCGTACCACGCGCGCATGGCCATGCCGCCATTGATCGTGACCGGCATGATGGCCGCGTGCGGGAACACGAAGCGCACGTCCGGCAGGCCTGTGAGATCGAGCTCGGGCACGATGGGCGCGAAATCGCGGCCGTCGGCGCCCAGGCCGTGCAGCCAGATGATGGCGCGTTGCGGATTGGGGCCGGTTTGCAGTTCGATGGCTTCGAGCAGGGGGGCAGAGGCGGTCATGGCGATTCCGGCGAGGGCGCGGTGGCGTCGTCGCGCTGTTGTTTGATGGCCTGGAAGAGGGCGCGATAGTGCTTGCGCTGGGCCTCGCGGCCGTCGGGCAGTGCCGCGTTGGTGGCGGCTTCCTTGCGGGCCGCGCGGATCAGCGAGCGCAGTTGCTGGACGTCGGCGTTCGGATAGGCGGCGATGAAGGGTGTGAGCGCCTCGTCGTCGTCCATCAGGCGATCGCGCCAGCGCTCCAGTTCATGAAAGTACCTGGCCTGCTCGCGCGTGCCATTCTCCCAGATGTCGAGCTGCGCTTCGATGGCCGGGCCATCGGCATCGCGCATGAGCTTGCCCACGAATTGCAGCTGCCGCCGCCGCCCCTCGTGCGCCGTGATGCGCTGGGCTTCGTGGATGGCCTCGAGCAGCCGCTCGGACAGCGGCAGTTGCGCGAGCTTGTCGCGCGACAGATCGACCAGACGCACACCCAGCGCCTGCAAGGCGGTCATGTCGCGCTTGCGCTGGGATTTGCTCGGGCCGCTGTAGCGGGGTTCGTCGTCCTCGGAAATCCGAGGTTCGTCAGGCGGCGCGGTGCGGGAACGGGGCATGGAAGGAAAACGACTGGCACACAATTGGCTATGATAACTGTCCAACCCCCATTCAGCAGAGCCCATGTCCGCTTCGTTCATCGCCGACAACGCCCCGCAGTTCCGCGAACTGGTGCAGCAGGTGCTGCAGCAGGCGCGTGAGGTCGGTGCCACCGACGCCGCCGCCGAGGTGTCCGAGAGCCAGGGGCTGTCGGTCTCCGTGCGGCAGGGCGACGTGGAGACGGTGGAGCAGACACGCGATCGTTCCCTGGACGTCACCGTCTACGTCGGCCAGCGTCGCGGGTCGGCCTCCACCTCGGACTTCTCGCCGGCCGCGCTGGCCGATACCGTGCGGGCCGCCTGGCACATCGCCAGCCACACGGCTGAGGATCCGGCGGCGGGGCTGCCGGATGCTGATGACCTCTTTCTTGGCGACGCCCCGGATCCCGCGCTCTATCATCCGTGGGACATCGATGCGGATGACGCGGCGAAGCTCGCGCTGCGCGCCGAGCGCGCGGCCCTGGACACGGACCGGCGCATCGCCAACTCCGATGGCGCGTCGGTGAACACCTACGTCGGCCACTTCGTGATGGGCAATACCCGTGGCTTCCTGGGCGGCTATCCCTATTCGCGGCACAGCCTGTCCGTGGCGCCCATCGCCGGTCGCGGCGAGAACATGCAACGCGACGACTGGTATTCGAGCCAGCGTGATCCGGCGCTGCTCGCGAACCCCGAAGCCGTGGGGCGCTACGCCGCCGAACGCGCGCTCTCGCGCCTGTCGGCGCGCCGCATCCGCACGGGCCGCTATCCGGTCCTCTTCGAGGCGCCGCTCGCCTGTGGTCTCTTGGGCGCCTTCACGCAAGCCATCAGCGGCGGCGCGTTGTATCGCCGCTCGAGCTTCCTGCTCGACGCCCTGGGCAAGCCTGTGTTCGGCGAGCACATCGACGTGAAGGAAGATCCGCACATGCCGGGCGCGCTCGGCACGGCGTTCTTCGACGACGAGGGTGTGCGGACCGCGCCGCGCGACCTGGTCGTGGCGGGTGAGCTCCAGGGCTATCTGCTCTCGACCTACACCGCGCGCAAGCTCGGCATGCACACCACGGGCAATGCCGGCGGTTCGCACAATCTCTTTCTCACCTCGCGCCTGACGAGCCCGCAGGACGACTTCGCCGCCATGCTGCGCAAGCTGGGCACGGGCCTGCTCGTCACCGAGCTCATCGGCCAGGGCGTGAACTACGTCACCGGTGACTACTCGCGCGGCGCGTTCGGCTACTGGGTGGAGAATGGCGTGATCCAGCACGCGGTGCAGGAGATCACCATCGCCGGCAACCTGCGCGACATGTTCGCGACCCTCGCTGCCATCGGCGCGGACGTGATCGTGCGTGGCACCAAGAGCACGGGGTCCATCCTGATCCCGGAAATGGCCGTCGCGGGCGCCTGAGCCCCGCGCCATGGCCGCCGCCGTGCATCCCGGGTCCCGACAGCCATGTGCCTGATTGCCTTCTCCTGGAATCCCGGCGCCGACATGCCTTTGCTGCTGCTGGCCAATCGCGACGAGTTCTATGCACGCGCGTCCAGCCCGGCAGAGTGGTGGCAACACGTCCCCGGCGTGTGGGGCGGACGCGATCTGGAGGCCGGCGGCACCTGGATGGGCATCACCCAGAAGGGGCGCTTCGCGGCGCTGACCAACTTTCGCAGCGGCGTCCCGCACCCGACCCACGCCCGGTCGCGCGGCATGCTGGTGGCGGAGTTCCTCGATAGCGATACCACGCCCGCCGATTACGCGCAGGCCGTCATGGCCGACGCTGACGCCTACAACGGCTTCAATCTCATCGTCGGCGACATCTACGGTGTGGACGGTGCCGCGCCGTCGCTCTGGTACTGTGGCAACCAGGCAGGCGCGCAGGCGCGCGCGCTGCCCGCGGGCCTGTACGGCCTGTCCAACGCGGTGCTGGATACGCCCTGGCCCAAGCTCACGCGTCTGAAGGCGCGACTCTCGGGCGTGGGCGGGTCACGCGACGATCTCGTCGACGTGTGCATGGCTTTCCTGAGCGATCCGACCCCCGCTGACGACAGTGATCTGCCCGTCACCGGCATCTCGCGCGAGCGCGAGCGTGCGCTCTCGCCGGTGTTCATCGTCAGCCCCACCTATGGCACGCGCGCGCAGACGGTGGTGCGCGCCGATCGCAGCGGCATGATCGAAGCCACCGAGCGCAGCTACGAATCGGCAGCGCAGGCGAGTGCCCTGCAGCCGGCTGCCGTGCGCCGCATGCGCTTCATGGTGCCGGCGGGCTGAGCGCCCGCGCGGCACGATGCGTCATTCGCCCGCGCGCAGACTCTGCACGAGGCTGATGTACTGGCGCTTGGCGTCATCCTGCGAGACGCCTGCCAGTGCGGCCCAGGCATCGTACTTGGCACGGCCGATCGGGTCTGTGAAGCCCGGGCGATCGCCGCCCGCGTCGCCTTCGCTGCCCTGCTTGAAAAGTCCATACAGTTGCAGCAGGGTCTGGTTGCCCGGCCGGTTGGCCAGGCCCTTCACGTCCTGTGTGGCCTGGGTGAAGGCGTTCGGCAATTCGGCTGCGGGCAGGGCAGCGGCTTCGGGGCTGATCGGGTGAGTCTGCATGCGTTTTCCTCCTGGAGATGACGCCACGCCCTGCGTCCAGAGCGCATCGTCGTGGGCGGGGTCGTCCGGCGTGTAGATGACGTGCACGATGCGCCCGTTGCGCACCCGGATGGATTGCATCCCGCTCGCCTCGCGTGCCGCCGCGCCTGTACCGACGCGAAACGTCATGCTCACGCGAGCCGTCTGCGTGACGGCGTCATACGCGGGGGCGCCAAAGGCACTCACCGCAAACGTGCCGCCCGAGTGCTCCATCAAGCGCGAGAAGAGGTCGATGAGCTGGCTGCGCTCCACGTAGTCACCCGCCACGGGGTGATTCCCGGGTTGCTCCCACCGCGCGTTCGACGCAAAAAGCGGGAACAGCGTCTCGTAGGCCTGGTCCTTCATGGCCGCGAGGAACGTGCCGATGAGCGCCTCGCCGTCGGCGGCGCTCATCGGCACATCGGGCTCTTCCACCGTCTGGCGCTGGATGCTTGCCGGATCGATGACGAAGAAGGTCAGCACGCGCTGGGCCACGGCCTCGCGGTCGTTGTCCACGCAGATCATGTGGTAGCTGTTCTCCAGCACCTCGAGCTCGGCGCGCTGAAAGCGCTGCTTGAGGAACTGCGCCGAGCGCAGACTGGTGAGTTCATCCTCACGGGCGTGCACGATGAGCGCGGGGCAGGCGATCTCGTTCGCGCCGCGCATCACCCAGCGGCGCAGACGGTCTACCTGGCGCACGCAGGCAAGCGGCACCCAGCGATAGTGAAAGGCTTCGCCGCGTTCGAACTTTGCCTTGACGATGGCGCGCACGAGTTCGTTCTTGATGCCGAAGGGGTCTTCCTCCTCGACCTTCATGCGCGCGGGCACACCCGGGACGTAGTACAGCAGGTGGCGCAGCATCGTGTACCAGGGCGTGCTCCAGCCATCGATGTAGATGGGCGGAGCGAGCGTGACCAGATGCCCCTTGGTGTGCTTTTCGCGCCGGCACAGCTCGATCGCGAGCAGCGAACCCATGCACATGCCCATGACGTGCAGGGTCTCGTGCTGGTCCACCACCTCGCGATACTTGGCCGTGACGGCGGCGATCCAGTCCTCGGCCTTGATCGAGACAAGATCCTCGGGTTGGCCGCCGTGTCCGGGCAGGGTGAGCGAGTGGGTCTCGATGCCAGCCCGTTTCAGGATCTTGTGCATCGAGCCGAGGTCGTACTGGGTGCCCCCCAGTCCGTGAATGAGCAATGCGCCGGTGGCGGATGCCATGATCAGACCTGACGCTCGTGGCTGCCGATGCGGTAGAGACCGGCCACCACGGCCAGCTCGCCATCGGCGTCGGCGAGTGGCGATCCGATATCCGTCACGCTGCGCCAGCCCCCTTCGGCATGGGCGATGCGGTACTGGATGGAGCCCTGGTCAGCGGGCAGCGCGCTGGCGCGTGCCGTCCAGAAGACCTTCACGCGTTGACGATCCGCCGGATGCACGTGCGAGAGCAGGGCTTCCACGCTGTCGATCTGTTCGGGATTCATCCCGAACGCCGACTCGAGATCCCCGCCCCATTCCAGCAGGTTGCGGTAGGGATCGTAGCGGTACATGAGCTGGTTGCTGCCGGCCAGTGCGAGTTCGAAGCGGGCGCGCCACGCGGCGGCCTGCTCCAGGGCCAGCTCCCGCGTGCTGCGCAACGTGTTCAGCAGCATCATCAGTACCGCGATCGCGGCCAGATAGACCTGGGCCTCCAGGATCGATTCACCGCGTTGGCCGTCGAGCGAGGCGAAGGGGCCGTCGCCTTGCGAAGTCTGCAGCAGCACCTGCAGCGCGAGCGCGAGCACGGCCAGCGAGCCGCCACGCGGCCCCCAGATGAGCCCGACGACCACCACGAGCAGCATGGGCAGCCAGGTGAGGGCAAAGCCCACGCTGCCCGAGAAGCGGGTGGCCGTGTTCCCGTCGAACAGATAGAAGGAGCTCGCGAGCAAGGCGATGAAGGCCAGCAGCCCGACCTGGAAATCCCGGCGCGAGGGGCCGCCGCTGCGGCGTGGCCGAAACTGCGCCCAGCCCAGCACGAGCGGCGCGACGACGTGGATGCCGACGAAATCCGCGATGGCCCAGTGCAGGGCAGTCGCAGCGAAAGCCACCTGCTCCGCATAGGAGATCCAGGCGACGTCGACCACGGCATTGAGCACTGCGCCCGCCGCTGAGCCGGCCAGCAGCGCACCGACGAAGCCGATGCCACGCCGAGCCGGCGACAGCCGCTGCACGAGCCAGGCCGTGAGCACGGTGGTGCCGGTGGCCACGAGGGCCAGTACGAGCAGGGTCAGCCACATCTCGCCGCGCAATCCCCGCAGCAGCAGCTCCGCGATCAGGATGGCTGCGATGGTGTCCGGCCAGCGCTCACTGCGCACCAGGAGCAGCGCGGCCACGCCCAGGCCGGTCGGCAGCCACACATAGGACACACTGCTCAGCGGGTCATCCAGATGCCAGGAGACGAGCCCGAGCAGGAAGTACGGCACCAGCCACGCGGCGGCGGCGATGAGGCGCGAGGAGGGAGCAGAAGCCATGGGTGTGTCCGTGAAAGCGCGGACGCCGCCCGGGTCGGGGGCGCATCGCCGGACTATACACTGCGTATCCAGTTGCTACGCCACCCTGTCAGGATGTCACTGTCCTAGCCTGAAGTGGTCGCCCCGGGCTCACCGAGCGACGCGATCAGGTCCGCGTAGACCGTCCCGCCCACGGTGATGTGCTCGCGCATGGCCTGGTGGGCCGCGTCTTCATCGCCCGCCAGCACGGCCTGCAGCACGCGGGCATGCTCGGCGCACGAGACGGCGATGCGGCCCGGGTGGTCGAACGTGTTGCTGCGCAGGCTGCCCATGCGTCGGCGCATCGTCCGGATCTGCTCGGTCAGGATGTCGTTGCGGCTGCCCGCGTAGAGCACCGCATGGAAATGCGCATTGGCTTCCGCATAGTCCGTGCGCGAATCCGCGCGCACAGCGGCCTCGCCTTCGGCATAGGCGGCCGACAGCGCCTCGCGTTCCGCGATGCTCATGCGACGCGTGGCCAGCCGCGTGGCCAGCGCTTCCAGCTCGACCAGGATCTCGGCCATCGCCACGTACTCCCGGGCCGAGGGCACGCGCACGACCGCCCCCTGGCGGGGGGCACGACGCACCAGCCCCGCATGGTCGAGCAGACGCAGCGCCTCTCGGGCGGGCGTGCGCGACACTGCGAAGCGTTCAGCGATCAATGCCTCATCCAGACGGCTGCCCGCCTTCAGACGCCCCTTGAGGATGTCCTGTTCGAGTTCGGCGAAGACTTTGTCGGCCAGGCTGCGGCGCGGAGAGCTCATGAGTGGGAAAGACGCGGCAATGAATGCATTCAAGGGCTTAGCAGTATACGCAGCCGTCCGCCAGGCGGGCCGCGCCGGTTTGCGTATGACCTGGGCGGAGGAATGTACGCATTGACAGTCAATTTGAGCACAGATAGAGTTTATAAAAATACATAAAGTTGATTTGGGAATTCCTTATCGCTGGATTTGAATTCAGGAGGTGCGCGTGGAGACGACGACACAGGCAGGTCCGCAGGCTGACACCGACGCCGGAACGAACCCGGTACTCACGATCGACGGCGCATGCGCCACCATCCGGTTGAACCGGCCGCGACATCTGAATCGCATCGATCCCACCGACGTGCCGGTCCTGACGGAGCAGCTCGCCCGCATCGCGGACGATCCGGCGATCCGCGTTCTGGTGCTCACTGGCACGGGGCGGGTCTTCAGTTCCGGGTACCACCTGGGCGATCTGGCCCGGCAGCGCAGCGAAGTCGATGACACTGCGCCGCCCCCACCGCCGTCGAACGAACCCAGCCCCTTCGATGCGCTGCTCGCAGCCCTCGAGAACGTGCGCGTGCCCACCATCTGCCGCCTGAATGGTCCGGTGTATGGCGGCGCCACCGATCTGGCCCTGTGCTGCGACTTTCGCATTGGCGAGGAAAGCTGCGAGATGTTCATGCCGGCCGCACGCCTGGGGCTGCACTACTACCGCAGCGGCATCGTGCGCTACACCTCGCGCCTGGGCGTGAACGCGGCCAAGAAGCTGTTTCTCACCGCGCAGACGATCAAGGCGCCCGAGATGTTGCGTGTGGGCTATCTCACGGAAGTGGTGCCCGTTGGCGGCCTGGACGCCGAAGTCTCTCGCCTGACGGAGGTGCTCGCCGCGCAGGCGCCGCTGGCCGTGGCCGGCATGAAGACGGCCATCAACGAGCTCGCCCGGGGCGAGTTCGATGCGGCCGGCTGCGATGCGCGGCATGTCGCCAGCACGCGCTCCGAAGACATCCGAGAAGGCGTCACCGCCTGGCACGAGAAGCGCAAGCCCGTATTCCAGGGCCGTTGAGCCTACCCGGCAAAGACGGCCGTCAGATGCCGTCGCCACACCAACGAGAGTGGAGACAACCATGGGAATTTCCCGTCGGCATTTCAATGCGGCGCTCGGTGCGTCGATCGCGCTGCCTGCCTTTTTTGCCCGGGCGGCTACGGACGAGGCGCACCTGAAGACCCTGCACGCGGCCGCGCAAAAGGAGGGCGAGCTCACCTGGTACGTGGCCCACACCACGTCCGAGGTGGCCGAGCGCATGAGCCAGCGCTTCACGCAGCGCTACCCGGGGGTGCGCGTGAACGTGGTGCGCACCACGGCCCAGGTGGCCTACCAGCGGCTGAACCAGGACATGAAGGCCGGCGTGGCGAACTGTGACGTGTTCGCCTCGACCGATCTCGGTCACTTCGTCGACCTCAAGCAGCGCAAGGCGCTGATGCCGTACCGGCCGCAATCGGCCGACCTGCTGGACAAGCGCTTTCAGAACATCGATCCCGATGCCGCCTACAACGTCACGGGCTCCAACCTCATCAGCATGCTCTACAACACGGCCCGTGTCCCGGCCGAGAAGGCGCCGCGCAGCTGGAAGGCGCTGACTGACCCTGCCTGGAAGGGGCAGCTCTCGGTAGGGCACCCGGGCTTCAGTGGCTTTGTGGGCACATGGCTGGTGCAGATGGTGGAACTCTATGGCGAGGACTTCATCGAGGCCCTGGCCGCGAACCAGCCCCAAGTTGGCCGTTCCATCATCGACACGGTCACCACGGTGATCTCCGGCGAGCGCGTGGCGTCGGCCGGGCCCGTGTCGCTCGCCCTCATGCAGAAATCCCGGGGCAACCCGATCGATGTGTCCTATGTGGACGAGGGCTGCGTGCTGATGGTCCTGCCCTCGGCCATCATGGCCAACACCCAGCGGCCCAATGCGGCCAAGCTCTGGATGGAGTGGGCCGTGAGCGAGGACACCGCGCGGATCTCCGCGGAGGAGTTCAACTCACCCGTGCTGGCGGGCTTCCCGCCCCGCGAGGGCGTGCGTCCGCTCGCTGAGATCAAGACGATCCAGCCGACGGTCAAGCAGATTATCGAGGGCGTGCCCGAGCTCACCGAGGTCTGGCGCGACGCCTTCGGCGTCTGAGCAGGACGGCCGGCGCGGCGCGCCGGCCGCGTCCCCGGGGCATTGCCCCTCCTCCCGGAACCCTCATCATGGCCCTTGCTTCGCAGGGTCCTGGCGCGCGACGCCTGGACCCGACGCTCGTCGTCTTCTCGCTGCTCATCCTGGTGCTGGTGTTCCTGGTCGCCAATCCCGTGCTGCGCCTCGTCTACGAGAGCCTGCGCGGTGACGAGGGCGGCCTCACCCTGTCGAACTACGCCAGCGCCTTCGGCCGCTCGCGCTACGTCACGGCGCTCTGGAACACGCTCTATCTTGGCATCACGGCCACGGCCTTCAGCCTGATCCTGGCGCTGCCCCTGGCCTGGGGCGTCTCGCGCACCAATCTGCCCGGAAAGGGCTGGTTCCACCTGGGCGTACTCGCTGCTTTCATCACGCCGCCGTTCCTGGGCGCCATCGCCTGGATCCTGCTGGCCGGCCCCAACGCGGGCTGGCTCAATCGCGGGTGGGTAGCGATCTTCGGTGGCGATGGCCCCTTCAATATCTTCAGCTTCTGGGGCGTGGCCGTGGTGGTGGCGCTGTATGCCTTTCCGCTCGTCTACATCTTTGCCAAGTCCGCCCTGGATCTCATCTCCACGGAGCTGGAGGATGCAGCTTCCATCCATGGCGCGGGCAAACTCGCCACGTTGCGCCGCGTCACCTTGCCGCTCATCCTGCCGGCCGTGTGCGGGGCGGCCATCCTCGTGTTCCTGGAGGCCATCGCGCTGTATGGCACGCCGGTGCTGCTGGCGATTCCGGCTGGCCTGAACCTGGCCACTACGCAGATGGCGGCATTCTTCGAATACCCCGTGCGCGTGGACGTGGCCGCGGCCTACGCCATGCCCATGCTCGCCACCACGGTGGTGCTGCTGGCCGTGCAGAAGCTGTTGCTCTCGCGCAAGGGGTACGTGTCGGTCTCTGGCAAGGGCGGCGAGCGCCGGCCGCAGGATATCGGCGGCTGGAAGTGGGTGCTCTTCGCCTACGCGTTCTTCGTGATGCTGCTCACCGTGATCATGCCGCTGGTGATGCTGCTCGGCGCCTCCTTCAGCCGCGCCTGGGGGCGCGGTATCGCGGCCGACAACTTCACGCTCGCCAACTTTCGCCACATCTTTCTGGAGCAGGCCACGGTACGCGACACCATCGTCAACACGCTGATGTACTCGGCGGCTGCGGCGGCGATCTGCGTGGTCATCGGGCTGGCCGTGGCCTACGTCACGCAACGGCGTGTGCTGCCGTTCCCCGGCGTGATCCAGTTCCTCGCGCTCGCGCCCTTCGCGGTGCCTGGCATCGTGCTGGCCGTGGCCTTCTACGCCGCGTATGGCGGGCCGCCCCTGTCGCTCTATGGCACTGGGCTCATCATCGTCATCGCCTTCGTCACGCGCTTTCTGCCGATCAGCGCCACGGCGGCCACGGCGGCGGTGAAGTCGCTCAATCCCGAGCTGGAGGAGGCCGTGCGCATCCTGGGCGGCTCGCGCCGCATGGCCATCACGCGGGTCGTCGTGCCGCTGTTGCGCAAGACGCTCCTCGGTGCCTTCATCCTCGTCTTCGTCATCGCCACGCGCGAGCTGTCCACCGCGGTGTTCCTGACCGGTCCCAACACCCGCGTCATGTCCGTGCTCATCCTGGATCTGTCCGAACAAGGCAGTTACGAGGTGCTGGCTGCCGTGGGCATCGTCGTGCTGGCCGTCACCACGTTCGTGGTCGCCGTGGGCGCCAAGTTCGTCGGCCGCGACTTCATGCTGCGTCGTCACTAGGAGTTCCCATGTCCACACTTGTCCTGCAGGACCTGAGCAAGCACTACGGCAAGACGCCCGTGGTGAACCAGCTGAGCCTGGATCTTCGCGAGGGAGAGTTCGTCTCGCTGCTGGGCCCGTCGGGCTGCGGCAAGACCACGACGCTGCGCATGATCGCCGGCTTCATCGAGCCCACGGGCGGGCGGATCCTGATGAATGGCGCCGAGCTGTCCTCGCCGGCGGGCAGCGTGCCGCCCGAGCGGCGCGGGATGTCGATGATCTTCCAGAGCTATGCGATCTGGCCCAACATGACCGTGGGCGAGAACGTGGCCTTCGGGCTCACGGTGCGCAAGCTGCCCACGGCCGAGGTGCGCGAGCGTACGCGGCACATCCTGAAGGTGGTGCATCTGGACCACCTGATCGACCGGTATCCGGCCGAGCTCTCGGGCGGGCAGCAGCAGCGCGTGGCGCTCGCGCGCGCCATCGTGATCCGTCCGCAGGTGCTGCTGCTCGACGAACCCCTGTCGAATCTGGATGCCAATCTGCGCGAGGAGATGCGCAATGAGATCCGGCGGCTGCACGACGAGTTCGGCATGACCACCGTGTACGTGACGCATGACCAGTCCGAGGCGATGGCCATCTCGGATCGCATCGCCGTGATGAGCGCGGGCAACCTGGAGCAGGTCGATTCCCCGTGGGCGCTGTACAACCGGCCGCGCACGCGCTTCGTGGCGTCCTTCATCGGCCGCACGAATCTGGTGGACGGCGTGGTGCGCGGCGAGCACATCGAGTGCGAAGGCTTCTCGCTCGCCAACGGCGCGGGCGGCCCGGCCCATGCCGCGGGCGCGCCGGTGCAGGTGTCCATCCGCCCACAGGCGCTCGCCCTGCACGCGCAGCCGCCGGCGGGGGCGCGTGCCACTGAGGTCACCATCCAGCAGCGGATCTACCTCGGTGAACACTGGGATTACCTCATCCAGCCGGCCGCCGGTGGCACGCCGCTGCGCGTGGCTGCACCCCCCGCCACGGCATTCGAGCGCGGCAGCACCGCGTGGATGACGCTGAACCCGGATGGCGTGGCCGTGCTGCCCGCCTGATCTGTCTGGTGATGACACGACGCCACAGGCGTCACAGCAAGGAGACGTCATGAAGCATGGCCCGTTGGCAGGCATGAAGGTGTTGGAACTCGCTCAGATCATGGCGGGGCCCACGTGCGGGGTGATGCTCGCCGACCTGGGCGCCGATGTGATCAAGGTCGAGAAGCTACCGGGCGGCGATGACACCCGCGGCTATCGCGAGGACACGGCACACCGCATCCCGCCGTCGTTCGCGATGCTCAACCGCAACAAGCGTGGCATCGCGCTGAACCTGAAGAAGCCCGAGGGCGTGGCCGTGTTGAAGCGCATGGCCGCCCAGGCCGACGTGCTGATCGAGAACTACCGCGCGGGCACCATGGACAAGCTCGGCGTGGGCTACGAGGCACTCAGGGCGATCAATCCTGCGCTCATCTACTGCTCGATCTCGGGCTACGGCCGCACCGGACCGATGGCCGACAAGGGCGGGTTCGATCTCATCGCCCAGGCCTTCGGCGGCATCATGAGCGTGACGGGCGAGCCCGGCGGCGCGCCCATGAAACCCGGGAACTCGGTGGCCGACATCAATGCCGGCCTGCTGGCGGTGATCGGCATCCAGGCCGCCTACGTCGAGCGGCTGCGCACGGGGCAAGGGCAGTACGTGGATACGTCGCTCTTCGAAGCCTCCCTGCAGCAGATGTACTGGTTCGCGGCGATCTACTTCGCCACGGGCCGCTCGCTGGGCGGCGCGGGTTCCGGCCATCCCCTCATCGCCCCCTACCAGGCGTTTCGCACGGCCGATCAATGGATCACCATTGGCGGGGCCAACCAGGCCAACTGGCATCGCATCGCGGATCTGCTCGGGCACCCGGAGTGGAGGGAAGACCCGCGCTTCCTGGCTGGCGAGAACCGCAAGGCCAATGAGAAGGTGCTGGCCGATCTGATCGGCGAGATCCTGGTGACCCAGCCGGCAGCCTATTGGCTGGACAAACTCGACGCGGTCGGCGTGCCGGCAGGCCCCGTCAACACCATCGGCCAGGCCCTGGCGCATCCGCAGGCCGCCGCGCGCGATATGGTCGTCACCGTGGATCACCCGAGCGCCGGCCCGATGCGCGCGCTCGGTCTGCCCGTGAAGCTGTCCAACCTGCCCCCGGGCCAGCCGACGCCACCGCCGCTGCTGGGCGAACACACACGCGCCGTCCTCGCCGATTATGGCTTCACCACCGACGAGGTCGACGACCTGCTCGCCTGCGGCGCCGTGACAGAAACCTCGGCCACTTGATAGCGGAGATTGCGATGTCGGATACCCACGGCGTTCTCGTTCATCACCACGGCGGCCCGGAGGTCCTCGAGTACGGGCCGCTGCCTGTGCGCGATCCTGCACCCGGCGAGGTGCGCGTGCGCCAGCAGGCCATCGGCCTGAACTACGCCGACATCTACCAGCGGCAGGGCGAAGCCGGGCCGCACGCGACGGGGCAGTTTCCGTTCATCCCGGGTTCACAGGGAGCCGGGGTGGTCGAGGCCGTTGGCCCTGGCGTGCAGCGCCTGCGCGTGGGGGATTCGGTGGGCTATATCCATGGCGCCACCTACGCGGACGCGGTTTGCGTGCCGGAGGATCGGGCGGTGTTACTGCCGCCCAGCCTGCCGGTGGAGCTCGCCGCCGCCTTCCTGCTGCGCGGCCTCACCGCCGAGTACCTGCTGCACCGACTGCATGCCGTGCAGCCGGGCGAAGCCATCCTGGTCCACGCCGCGGCGGGCGGGATGGGCGAGGTGCTGGGACAGTGGGGGCGGGCACTGGGCGCTACCGTCATCGGTACGGTCGGTGGCACTGCCAAGTTCGACACGGCTCGCGCACATGGGTGTCATCACGTCGTCGACTACCGCAAGCCCGGCTGGGCCGACGAGGTCAACGCCCTGACGAACGGCGAGGGCGTGGCCGTGGTGTACGACGCGGTGGGCAAGGATGTCTTCGTGGATTCGCTCGCGTGCTTGCGCACGCGCGGCTTGGCGATCAACTATGGCACGGCGTCCGGCAACGTCGAAGGCTTTGCGCTGCAACGCCTGCATGCCAAATCGCTGTCGGTGTGCCGGCCGACGCTGCGCAGTTTCATTGCCAAGCCAGACGAACTCGCCGCTGCGGCCGCGCGCTTTGTCCAGGCCATCGAGAACGGATGGCTGCGCCTGGCGGTGAGCCGCCGCTATGCCTTGCGCGACGTGCAACAAGCCCACGCGGACCTGGCAGCACGCGTCACCACGGGCGCGGCCATCCTGGTCCCGTGAGGCCGCACTTAATCGGTTAGCGGATAGTCCGCGGCAATGTGAGGATGCCGGAACGGCAGCAACGAGAGATCCAAGCATGCCGGGCCTGGGGCATCACAGTCGATGATGCGAGTGCAAACCTCGGCGAATGCGGCACGGAAGTGGTTCTTCGCCTTCACGCACAGCAGGCGCAATTCCGCCAGCTCCACACCGTGCAAGGCATAGAACGCAGGATCATCGGCTGCCGCGACGCGCTCGGTCACGATGATGCGAATGGACGGCTTGGCGACCAACCGCAGCACCGCGCTCGGGCCGCAGAAGCGTGCGACGCCTGTCTGCATCGGCCCGATGTTGCGGAAGTGACCGTCGGTCAGATGTTCGACCGTGGCGTGCACGGGCACGCCTGCACCGAAGCGATCGCCGTGTCGCGCGCCGAGCGTCAGACGAAGTTCCGCGCCGACGCCTGCGCGATGGGCGGCCCCCGCGGATTGCGGGCTGGCGATGCTGGCAAACACGGTGGGTCCTTGTGGATCCGCCGCCAGCAATGCCCGAAGCAGGCCGGTGGTGTCGCCACCACCACCCGACAGGGGGTTGTCGGCCGAGTCGGTGACCGCGATCAGCCCAGCCTGCGTGACCGCGAGCGCGGTGGCCAAAGCCTCGTCTGGGCTCGGCAGGCGCACGCGAAACTGCGGCGCGAGTTCGTGGATCCGTTGCGAGACCTCGCGCGCGGCCGCGTCGGCCTGACGTCCGTCGGGATCCCGGGCAGCATCGCTCACCACGAAGACCGAGGCGCCTGTGGCAGCGGTATCGGAATAGGGGAACCCGCCGAACACAGAAACGTCGAGCACGGGATCCGCCGTGGCGGCCCTCGCCGCCTGCTCGAGTTCGTGCATGGGACCTGCGATTGTGCGCATGTTCATGCTGGGCAGGATCACGCCGTGATTGTGCAGGGCCAGACGGGTGCGCAGGCCATGTTCGGCGCAACGCACAAGCCCCGCGATGACGCGCTCGGCGGTCTCGTGCATGTCTACATGGGGGTGGGTGCGATAGGCGCTTGCGATGTCGAGCACATCCGCCCAGTCGGGGGGCATGTTGGCATGCAGATCAAAACTCGCGCCCAGCGGCACTTTTGGCAGCATGCTGCGCACGAGACGGGCGACGTCGAGTTCCGGTGTGTCGTTGTCGGCAGTGATGGCCGCGCCGTGTAGCGACAGGTAGACGGCATCCCAGGTGCCGACGCGCAACCCCGCCTCGATGTCGGCCGTGAAGCGAGCAAAGACATCCGGTGCCACGGGGCCGGCGGGCAACGCGGAGGCGCAGCGCAGGACCACGACCTCCCAGTCTGGGCGGGCGTCGGCGAAGCTTGCCACCGCGCCGAGTTCGGTGGCAGTGCCCCGCATGGCATTCAGCACCTCGGGACCGGCCTGCCATTCATACGCGTCGAATTTCTCCTGCGTGGCCGGCTCTGGGCCGAAGGCGTTGCCCTCGAACCAGAACCGCGCCACCGCCATGCGCTTTCTGCGTGTCATTGCACGGTCGCCTTGAGGTCTTTCAGCACCTCGCCATAGCGTGCTTGCTCGGACGTGAGATGTTCGGCGAGCCGGGACGGTGGGCCACCGACGTGCACCGCCCCCAAGGCGCGAAACTTCTCGATTGCCTGGGGCTGCTTGGCGAACGCGTCGATGGCGGCGGCGATGCGTTCGGTGATGGCCCCTGGCGTTTCGGCCGGTGCCACGATCACGAACCAGGAAGGCAGTACGTACCCCGGGACGGTGGCGCCAACCGGTTGCACGCCGGGAAGAACTTCGAGCTCCTTCTCGCTTGCCACGCCCAGGGCGAGCAGGCGTTCAGAGCGGATATGGGGCAGCGCAGTGGGCACGTTGTCGCCCGCCAGATCGATGTGGCCGGCCATCAGGTCGGCCGACGCCTGTGCCGCACCCTTGTACGGCACGTGCGAGATGTCCACGCCGGTGAGCTGCTTGAGCAACTCCAGCTGGATGTGGCCCGTGCTGCCCACGCCGGGCGAGCCCCAGTTGAGCTTGCCAGGCTCGGCCCGGGCCCGGTCCAGGAGATCCTGGATGGTCTTCAGCCCGGACGCCGGATTGGTGACGATGACGTTCGGCACGTCCGCCACATAGGAAACGGCCGTGAAATCCTTCGCCGGGTCGAACGACATCTGCTTGTAGATGTAGGGGTTGATCGCAAGCGGGCCTGGCGTACCCATCAGCAGCGTGTAGCCATCCGGCTTGGCGCGAGCGACTTCGCTCGCGCCGATGTTGGCGCCGGCGCCTGGCTTGTTGTCGACGATCACTTGCTGCCCGAGCTCCTTGCCCAGCCCTTCGGCCACCAGGCGCGCGAGCACATCGGTGGTGCCGCCGGCGCCGAAGGGAACGATCAGCGTGAGAGGCCGGGTCGGCCATTCGGCGGCCAAGGCAGGCGCCGCGCCGATGCCTGTAGCGAGCGCTGCCGTGGCGGCGAATGCGACGAGCGCGACACGGCGCGCGCGATGATGTTGCGTTGCGAAGCAATGTGCCATGGGATTCTCTAATCGTGGTGGAGGGCCTTGGGTGCAGATTGTTCAAGGCGTGAGTCGGGCGTCCGCTTCCTCGGTCAGGCAGCGGTAGAGATCAGGGCGACGGTCACGTCGAACGGGATACGCCACACGCGCTCGCTCGACGGCGTCGCGTGAGACATCAGCCACGAGCAAGGCATCGCTCTGCGTGTCGGCACTGGCGAGCACTTCGCCATCGGGAGCGATGATGGCGCTTGCGCCACCCATCTGCCAGTCGCCCTCGCGGCCAACCTTGTTCGCTGCAGCGAGAAAGCAGCCGTTCTCGAACGCACGGGTACGTAGCACTTCCTGGAACATGTTCACGCGCGAGGTGGCGTAAGGCGCGATGAGCAACTCGGCGCCGTTCGCCATCAGGGCTCGCGCTGTTTCGGGAAATCCCATGTCGTAGCAGATCCCGATTCCCACGCGCCATTCACCCAGTGTGTAGGTGTCAAAGCGAGTGCCGTAGCGAAAGTACAGCTTCTCCAGACTCAGCACGCCGGCCGGATGCACCTTGCGGTACTTGAATGTGATGGCCCCGTCCGGACCGATGTGCATCGCCGTGTCGAAATAGAGTCCCGCTTCGACTTTCTCATAAATCGTGGCCACCACGGCCACGCCGTTGCGGGCGGCGGCCTCACGCACGGCGCTGAGGGTCGGGCCCTCATCCGTTTCGGCGAGTTGGCAATAGGAGGGGTCCTTGTATTGGGCGAAGAAGATCGTGTTGAAGAACTCGGGCAGCACGACCAGCTCCGCGCCGCGACCCGCCGCCTCGTCGATGTAATCACAAGACCGCGTGATGTTGCGCGCTACGTCCTCGGTGCTGCGCATCTGCACACAGGCAATTCTCATCAGGTCTCCTCGAAGGCGAATCCACTCGGCATCGGGACCGAAGTGATCAATTGATCTAAAAATGATAGGATGAATCATATGATCCATCCTTCGTGCCGTCACGTCAATACGTCATCGACAGTCGGCGCGGGCACACTAGGGCAGTAGGGCATGACACACATCCTCCATCGCGTACCCCGCACGCCGCCTTCGCTCGCCGTGCAAGGCGAAGGCAGTTTCCTCATCGACCAGGCGGGCACGCGCTATTACGATGGCTCCGGCGGCGCTGCTGTGTCCTGCCTCGGACACGGTCATCCGGAGGTGATAGAGGCCATGATTGCTCAGTTGCGCAAGCTCGAGTACGCGCATACCGGTTTCTTCTCATCGGAGCCCGCCGAGCAGCTTGCGGACCTGCTCGCACGCCGTTCGCCTGCCGGCCTGGACCACGTCTACTTCCTGTCGAGCGGCTCCGAGGCCGTGGAAACTGCGTTGAAGCTGGCGCGGCAATACCATGTCGAACGGGGGCAACCCCAACGCCGACACAACATCGCCCGTTTGCAGAGCTATCACGGCAACACGCTAGGAGCGCTTGGCATTGGCGGACATCTGGGACGGCGCGCGCTCTATCAACCCCTGCTTGCGGAAAGCCACCACGTATCGCCGTGCTTTGCACGGCACTATCGGCGCAACGACGAAACGGACGACGCTTACGGGCGGCGTCTGGCTGCCGAGCTGGAGACGAAAATCTTGGCACTGGGTGCCGACACGGTCAGCGCCTTCATTGCTGAGACCGTCGGTGGCGCCACGGCGGGCGCGGTGTGCGCTGTGCCTGGTTACTTTCAACGCGTACGCGAGGTGTGTGACCGGTACGGCGTGCTGCTGATCCTCGACGAGGTGATGAGCGGTATGGGACGCACAGGCTTCTATCACGCATTCGAGGCGGAAGGTGTCGTGCCGGACATCCTTTGTCTTGCCAAAGGGCTTGGCGGTGGGTACCAGCCCATCGGCGCGATGCTTGCGCAGGCACACGTCGTCGAAGCGGTAGTCGCTGGCTCGGGGGCGTTCCAGCATGGCCACACTTATGTGGGACATCCCGTCGCCTGCGCTGCGGCACTTGCCGTACAGACCATCATCGAGCGCGACGATCTCGTTGCCCGCTCTGCGCAACTCGGAGCCTACCTCGAGCGAGGATTGCAGCAGCGATTCGTCAACCATTCACACGTTGGCGACATCCGTGGTCGAGGCCTGTTCATGGCAATCGAACTCATGCAGGACCGCGTCAATGAAAGGCCGTTTGCGCCGCCACTCCAGTTGCACGCGCGCATCAAGCGCCATGCACAGCGACTCGGCCTGCTCTGCTATCCGGGCGGCGGCACCATCGATGGCGAACGCGGAGACCATGTGTTGCTCGCGCCGCCGTACCTGACGACGGAAACCGAACTCGACATGGCACTCGATCTTCTCGTCAGCGCGGTCGACGCCGGCATCCAGGAGGCTGTCACCGTAGAATAAGGCCCCCGCAGAAGGAGTCAGCATGGATAAGCAAACGGTGGACAAGCTGATCGAGGCCCAGTATCCAGGCCTGTCCCCGACGTTGCAGCGCGCCGCACGCTATGCCATCGACAACCCGCGGTCCATCGCGCTGAACTCGATGCGCGCTTCAGCCGCCGAAGCCGGGCTGCAGTCCAGCGCTATGCACCGACTTGCAAGGCAACTGGGTTTCGAAGGCTACGATGATTTGCGGACGGTCTATCGGGAGTGGCTCGGGCAGGAGGGTGCGTCGTTCTCGGCCCGCGCCACGGCATTGCAGCGACGCGGCGCGCACGGCCAGGCCGGCACGCTGGTTGCGGACATGGTGGCGGCCGATACTCGCAGTCTGGAGCGCATGACGACGCCAGAGACCATGGCCGCGATTGCCGCCGCCCATGACATTTTGAGAGAGGCACGTCATATCTACGTGGTCGGATTGCGGAGCCTGATGCCGGCTGCGTTCTACTTCAACTATGCCTGTGGCATGTTCCGGCACAACACCACGTTGCTCACGGGTGTGGGTGGCACCTTTGCCGACGAGCTGCGTCGTGCTGGCCCAGACGACGCGCTGTTGGTATTCAGCTACGAGCCGTACGCTCGCGACACGGTCCGCGCCGTGCGATTCGCAAACCTGAAAGGCGTGCGTGTCGTGGGCGTCACCGACAGTGTGGTCGCGCCAATAGCCGCTCAGGCGGCAGCCCTCATCGTGGTGGGCAATGCGTCGCCGTCCTTGTTTCCCTCTGTCGCTCCGGCGCTTGCGGTAGCGCAAGCGCTTGCGGCGCTGCTGCTGGCGAGTGGCGGCGCGGCGAGCCTGCGCGAAGTCGAAAAGAGCGAAGCGCAACTGCGCGACTTCGCGGTGTACCTCGACGAAAAGGGCTGACCTGCTCGACGCTTACTTCGTCCAGGAATCGCGCAGCGTCACGGCGCGGTTGATCACGGGCTTGTCGACGGTGGACAGCTTCAGGTCGGCCGTGAAGTAGCCCAGCCGCTCGAATTGCCAGGTCATGCCGGGTTTGGCTTGGATGCCGGGCTCCAGCCAGCCTTGCACGGTCTGGATGGAATCGGGATTCAGGTGATCGAGGAAATCCTTGTCGCCGCTGTCCGGATGCGCATCGGCGAACAGGCGGTCGTACAGGCGGATCTCGGCGGACACTGCGTGCGCGGCACTCACCCAGGTGATGTTGCCCTTGACCTTGACGCTATCCGCGCCCGGCGTGCCGCTCTTGGTGTCGGGCAGGTATTCGGCGTGGACTTCCGTCACGTTGCCGGCGTCGTCCTTCACGAAGCCCGTGCAGCGCACCACATAGGCGTACTTCAGGCGCACGGTGTTGCCCGGGAAGAGGCGGAAGTATTTCTTTGGCGCTTCTTCGCGGAAATCATCGCGCTCGATCCAGAGTTCGCGCGAGAACGGAAATTCACGCACGCCGGCGTCCGCGTCGTGCGGATTGCGCGGCGCCGTGCAGGCTTCGCTCTGGCCTTCCGGGTAATTCGTGATGACGAGCTTGATCGGATCCAGCACGGCGACGCGGCGCTCGGCCTTGGGATCGAGGTCGTCGCGCAGGGCCTGCTCGAGCAGGCTGTAGTCGAGCCGCGAATCGGATTTGGACACACCGCTGCGTTCGCACAGGAGACGGATCGCTTCAGGCGTGTAGCCGCGTCGGCGCAGGCCGACCAGCGTGGGCATGCGCGGATCGTCCCAACCATCCACGCGCTCCTCGCGCACGAGCTGCAGCAGCTTGCGCTTGCTGGTGACGATGTACGAGAGATTCATGCGCGCAAATTCGTACTGGTGCGGCAAAGGCTTGGCGAGCTTGCCCAGCTCGGCCAGGCGCGCGAGCAGCCAGTCGTAGAACGGGCGCTGATCCTCGAATTCGAGCGTGCAGATGCTGTGTGTGATGCCTTCGAGCGCGTCCTCGATGGGATGCGCGAAGGTGTACATCGGGTAGATCGACCAGGCGCTGCCCGTGCGATGGTGCTCGGCGTGGCGGATGCGGTAGAGCACCGGGTCGCGCAGGTTGATGTTGGGCGAACCCATGTCGATGCGCGCGCGCAGCGCCATGCTGCCATTCGGGTGCTTGCCGTCGCGCATCTCGCGCAGCAGCGCGAGCGATTCTGCGGCCGGCCGATTGCGCCAGGGCGAATCCTTGCCACGCTCGGTGAGCGTGCCGCGCATGGCGCGCATCTCGTCGGCGCTTTGCTCGTCCACGTAAGCGTGGCCAGCTTCGATCAGCGCCTCGGCGCACTCGTACATGAAGCCGAAGTAGTCGCTCGCGAAGTACAGGTGCTCGGTGCCGTTGGCCTGCCAGTCGAACCCGAGCCAGCGCACCATGTCGATGATGGCGTCGACGTACTCCTGATCTTCCTTTTCGGGATTCGTGTCGTCAAAGCGCAGGTGACAGACGCCGCCGTAGTCGCGCGCCAGACCGAAATTCAGGCAGATGCTCTTGGCGTGGCCGATGTGCAGATAGCCATTGGGCTCCGGCGGAAAGCGCGTGCGGATCCGGGCCGGGTCGGGCTGGCCCTCGCTCTGCAGCCGTGCGGCGTCCGCTGGCCCGCCCGCCCACTGCTTGCCAGCGAAGCGTTGGGCGTCGAGATCGGACTCGATCTGATTGCGCAGGAAGTTGGCGGCGGGGACGGCGGCAGGTGCGTTCATTACGGCGAGATGGCGGGCAGGAGGGATGCAGCGCAAAGGGGGATTTTGCCATGCTTAGCGCCCGGCGACGTTTTGGCGTGCACCTGGATGGTGCGTTGACATGTTGCGCCGCAGCAATCTCACTGTCAAGGCCGTCCGACGGCCTCTGTCCGCGTTTCGCACGCACCGATAAGCAAATCCTGCGCCAAGTCTTAAAATAGTCGGGATGTCCACGATTCCTGACACCCCCATCGACCCCCGCGCCTTGAGCGTCCTGCAGCAGGTCTTCGGCTACGAACAGTTCCGAGGCCAGCAGGGCGCTGCCGTCTCGCAGCTGATCGCCGGCGGCGATGCCCTGGTGCTCATGCCCACCGGTGGCGGCAAATCGCTGTGCTACCAGGTGCCGGCGCTGGTGCGCGAGGGCACGGGCATCGTGGTGTCGCCGCTGATCGCCCTCATGCAGGATCAGGTCGACGCGCTCACCGAGCTCGGCGTGCGTGCGGCCTACCTCAATTCCAGCCAGACGCTGGACGAGGCCCGGGCTGTCGAGCGCGCCTACGTCACCGGGCAGCTCGATCTGCTCTACGTGGCGCCCGAGCGGCTGCTCACGGAGCGCTGCCTGGCCCTGCTCGACCGTGGCCGCATTGCGCTCTTCGCGATCGACGAGGCACATTGCGTGTCCCAATGGGGCCATGATTTCCGTCCGGAGTACATGGGGTTGTCGCTGCTGCACGAGCGCTGGCCGCACGTGCCGCGCATCGCGCTCACCGCCACCGCCACCGCGGCCACGCGCCAGGAGATCGTCGAGCGGCTGGATCTCTACGAGGCCGCACAGTTCGTCGCGAGCTTCGATCGGCCGAACATCCGCTACCGCATCGTCGAGAAGGACGACGTGCGGCGCCAGTTGCTGGCCTTCATCAAGAACGAGCATGCGGGCGAGGCGGGCATCGTGTATTGCCTGTCGCGATCGCGCGTGGAGGAAACGGCGGCCTACCTGGCGGCGCAAGGCATCAATGCGTTGCCCTACCACGCCGGCTTGCCGGCGCCGGTGCGTGCGGCCAACCAGTCGCGCTTCCTGCGTGAGGACGGCTTGGTGATGTGCGCCACGATCGCCTTCGGCATGGGCATCGACAAGCCTGACGTGCGCTTCGTCGCACACATCGATCTGCCCAAGTCCGTGGAGGGCTACTACCAGGAGACGGGGCGGGCCGGGCGCGATGGGCTGCCGTCACAGGCCTGGCTGGCGTATGGCCTGCAGGACGTCGTCCAGCTGCGCCGCATGATCGACGAATCCGATGGCGACGACGTCCACAAGCGTCGCATGGGCGCGCAGCTCGATGCCATGCTCGGGTTGTGCGAGACGGTGGAGTGCCGGCGCACGCGGCTCCTCGCCTACTTCGGGCAGCAGATCGGACCGTGCGGCAATTGCGACACCTGCCTCACGCCGCCCGAGGCGTGGGACGGCACGGTCCCTGCCCAGAAGGTGCTGTCGGCCGTGTATCGCCTCTGGAAGGAGCGCGGGCAGCGCTTCGGCGCCGGTCACATCATCGACGTGCTGCGCGGCAAGAAGACTCCGCGTGTGGATCAGCACCAGCACGAGACCCTGTCCGTCTTCGGCGTGGGGGCGGATCTGTCCGAACGCGAGTGGCGCAGCGTGTTGCGCCAGCTGATCGCGCAGGGCCTGCTGGCCGTGGATCACGACGGCTTCGGAACGCTCGCGCTCACCGAGGCAAGCCGTGCGGTGCTCAAGGGCGAGCACACGCTGATGCTGCGCCGGGAATCCCCCAAGGCGGCCGCGCGCGCCTCGCGCAGCGAAGGTCGCGCCAAGCCCGCCGCGATCGCCCTGGATCCGGCCGACGAGGCCGTGTTCCTCGCGTTGCGTGCCTGGCGCGCGTCCGTGGCGAAGGATCACGGCGTACCCGCGTATGTCATTTTCCACGACGCCACGCTGCGGGAGATCGCCCGTGCGCGGCCCGGCTCGCTGGACGACCTGGCTCACGTCAATGGCGTGGGCGATCGCAAGCTCCAGGCGTACGGCGAGGCGATCCTCGAACAAGTGGAGGCCCATTGAAGCCGGCATTGCAACTGCGCGCGTCGCAGCATCTGGCCCTGACCCCGCAACTGCAGCAATCGATCCGGCTGCTGCAGATGTCCACGCTCGAGCTCGAGACCGAGATCGAACAGGCTTTGCAGGACAACCCGCTGCTCGAACGCGAGGAGCCCGCCGATGGTGGCGACGAACCGCGCGAGACCATGCGGGTGCAGCGCGCCGAGCGTCGCGCAGACGGTGAGCTCGACGACGAAGCGCTGCAGCAGGAGGCCCCGCCGGCCTCGCTGACGGCGCACCTGCTGGCTCAGCTCGCGCTCACCAAGGTGTCGCGCCGTGATGCCGCCCTGGTGGAGATCCTGGTGGGCGAGCTGGACGACAACGGCTATCTGCCGGTGACGCTCGACGAGGTGGCGAGCATGTTGCCCGAAGAGCTGGAGATCGACGAGAGCGAGATCCGCATGGCGCTCAACCTGCTCCAGTCCTTCGAGCCCGCGGGCATCGGCGCGCGCGACATGGCCGAGTGCCTCGTCCTGCAGTTGCGGCAGCCGGATCTGGCCGTGTTTCCCGAGCTGGCCAAGCCACGCGTACTCGAGGCCGCACGCCGCGTGTGCCGCGAGCACCTTGGCCTGCTGGCCTCCCGGGACTACATCCACCTGCGCCGCGCCCTGCAGTGCGACGACGATTGTCTGCGTGCCGTGCAATCCGTGATTCGCCGGCTCGATCCCCGTCCAGGGGCCCAGTACACAGGCCGCGAAGCGCAATACGTGCTGCCGGATGTGATCGTGCGCAATGTGCGCGGGCGCTGGCGCGCGGAGCTCAATCCCGAGACCCGGCCGCGCCTGTCGGTCAATCAGCTTTACGCCAGCATCGTCAAGAGCGAGCGTGGCAGCGGCCTCGCGGACCAGTTGCGCGAGGCACGTTGGCTGATCCGCAACATCCAGCAGCGCTGCGACACCATCACCCGGGTCGCCCAGGAGATCGTGGATCGTCAGCAGGGCTTCTTCGAGCATGGCGCCATCGCCATGCGTCCGCTGGTGCTGCGCGAGGTGGCCGAGGCGCTGGAGCTGCACGAGTCCACCATCTCGCGGGTCACGACGCAGAAGTACATGCTCACGCCGCTCGGCACCTTCGAGTTCAAGTACTTCTTCGGCAGCCAGGTATCGACGCAGGCGGGCGGCGTGGCCTCAGCCACCGCCGTGCAGACCCTCATCAAGCAGATGGTGGCCTCCGAGAATGCCTTGAAGCCGCTGTCGGACAACAAGATCGCGCAGATGCTGGAAGAGCAGGGCATGGTGGTGGCCCGGCGCACGGTGGCGAAGTATCGCGAGGCCTTGCGCATTCCTCCGGCCTCGCAGCGCAAGACCTTGTAGGGCCAGGGGCGGGCTTCGCCATCGCGAAACCGCGGTTTCGGCGATCGCGAATGGCCGCGGGCCGAGAAGGGCGGCCATACTCGGGCTGGACGCGCCACGCAGAGCGCGGTCAACCTGAGGAGGAGACCCCATGCCCACGTACTCGATGCGGCTCATCGCGGCCAGCCTGGCCGCATTCGCCCTGGCCCCCGCGATGGCGGCAGATGCTGCCTGGCCCACGCGTCCCATCACGCTGATGATCCCGTACCCGCCGGGCGGCAGCGCCGATCTGCTCGCGCGGCCGATCGCTGCCAAGCTGGAAAGCCGGCTGGGCCAGCCCGTGGTGCTCGACTACCGGCCGGGCGCCGGTGGCTCGATCGCCACGGCCAGTCTGGCGCGCGCCGAGCCAGATGGCCATACGATGCTCATGGTGCTCGCGGCGCATGCGATCAACGTGAGTCTGTACCCCAAGCTGCCCTACGACACGCGCAAGGATTTCGCGCCCGTGTCGCTGGTGGCCACGCTGCCGCTACTCGTGGCCGCGCCGCTCGCCACGCCGGCCGATTCGATGCCGGCCGTGGTCCAGTACGCCAAGGCCAACCCAGGCAAGCTCACCTATGCGTCTGCCGGGCCGGGCAACACCAGCCATCTGGCAGCGGCGATGTTCGCACAGACGGCGGGTGTGGACATGGTGCACATTCCCTACAAGGGCAGCGGCCCGGCGGTCGTCGCCCTGCTGTCCGGCGAGGTGTCGTTGATGTTCGACAGCATCTCCACCTCGCTGCCGCACGTCAAAAGCGGTAAGTTGAAGGCGCTCGCCGTCACGGGCGAGGCGCGCTCGCCATTGCTGCCAGACGTGCCGACCGTGCGGGAATCGGGTGCCGCCGATTTCGCCGTGGACGGCTGGTACGGCATCATCGCGCCAGCAGGCACGCCAGCATCGGCCATCGACCGGTTCAACAGTGCGATCCGTGAGGTCATTGCCGAAGCGCCGGTACGCGAGCAGCTGGAAAGCTATGGGTATGCCATGGTGGGCTCCACACCACAGGCCTTTGGCGATCACATCACGGCCGAGATCGATCGTTGGGGCGAGGTGGTCCAGGCGTCGGGCGCCAAAGTGGAGTAGGGCGTGGCGTGCGGGTGCGCGTCAGTCGGCGCCCGGCCCGGTCGCCCCCGCCACGGGCACCGGCCGCCACATCCCGCTGCGCGCCATGCTGGCCACGATGGCCTGGATCTGCCCCGCCACGGCCGACACGGCCCGCGCTGGCCCCTTGGACTTGGACAAGGCCATCGAGATGGTGCGTTGAAAGGGCGGATCGATGATGCGTGCGGCCTGCAGTCGGCCTTCGGCCACTTCTGTCCAGACGGCATGGATGGGCAGCACGGTGTAGAGCCGGGCCTCGGCCACCAGGGATTTCTGTAGCGGCAGCGAATCCGCTTCGATGGCCGGTGACAGCGTGATGTGCGCCTGGCGCGCCATGGCGTCCAGCGCGGTGCGCAGGCCATTGGGTGCGCTGGGCAGGATGAACGGCAGGCCATCGAGCGTGGCGAAGGGCACTTCCGCGGGCGCAGTGAGCCGATCCCCAGGTGCACCGATCAGGTAGCTGTCCACCGTGGCCAGCGATTGCTCGTGTTCGGGCAGGCTCGCCCCGTAGCGGTACAGGATCGCGATGTCTACGCGCGCGTCGGCGAGCCACTCTTCTACCTGGCCGCTGGAGCCCTCCAGGATCTTGAGCGTGACGCCGGGATGGCGGCTGCGGGTCTCCGTGAAGAGACGTCCCACCAGCGGATGACCGATGGAAGGCAGCGAGCCCACGGTGACGCGTCCGCCGGGCTCACGCGCCTGGCCGCGGATCTCGGCTTCGAGTTGCTCGGCATCGGCGAGCAGGGCCTTGACCTGGGGAAAGATGCGCTGGCCGACCTCGGAGAGTTCCACGCCGCGGCCGGTGCGGTTGAAGAGTCGGGCACCACACTCGCGCTCGAGCGCATTCAGCTGGCGGCTGAGCAGCGATTGATTGCTGTCGAGAAAGAGGGCGGCCCGGGTGAGGCTGCCCAGCTCGCCGATCGCGACGAAGGCACGCCACTTGTGCAGGCCGGCCGTGACGTCGAGGTGGAAGGCAGTGGCCTTGGGAGCTTGCATGTCGGCTCGCGGCTCGGTACGACGGGGGATGCAGTGTACTGCGCGAGGTGCAGTCGACGGGCCCGAGAGCCTAGAGGTTAACCCTCAGACGCGGCGCGCAGGCGCGGTCCGAGCGCGAGCAGCGACTGCACCGCCTGGGTGCGACGCTCGGGCTGCGAATGCCAGCCGTTCGCCGCATACCGCGCGCACGCCTGCAGGGCGGCAGCCCGACCGGCCTCGGCATCCGGGGGGAGAGGCTTCACGCTGCCCGCGAGCCGCGCCGTCACTGCGGCGAAGCGCTCGGTCGGCATGGCAGGGGCGTCGAGTGCATGGATGCTCGGTGCGAAGGCCTGGGTGAGCGTCAGGGCCAGCATGTAGTCCGAGGGCGCCTGCAACTGCACCGAGCCATCGGAATAGAAGGCCAGCAGCGGGAAGTAGGGCGCGAGCGCAGGGAAGACGTGATTCGGCGTGGTGACGACGTCCCAGTAACTGTGGGCGATGCGGGCGAAGTGGGCGTAGTCCGTGATCGGCGCGAGATTGGCCTCGGCGAACGGCAGGATTTCCACCGGCGGCTTGGCCGGATTGACCGTGTCGTTGGCGACGTCCACATACAGCGTGCCCACGAGGAACGCGTTCTGGAAGTAGGTCTCGCGCAGGGCGCCCCAGACCTGGCGCACCGTGCCGCCCGCACGCGCGAACGCCATGAGCGCGGCGAACCCGCGGGCAGGCGCGCCCCCCACGTCCTGCGGCAGCAGCCGGCCCAGCGCCTGCTGCGCGGCCTGGGAAATCTCCAGACATTGGCCCTTGGGGTAGGGCTTGCCCTCCTTCATGGGCAGCCGACGACGCAAGGCGTCGTCCAGCCTGGCACGCAGGGCGCGAAAGAACGCGTCCAGATCGTCCAGGACGGGCAGCAGATGAGTGGCGGTCAGGGCGGCCTCGCGCGCCGGGTCGGCGATGCGGGGCTCGTTGGGCAGGAGCGGCCCCTCACGAGGGGCGGCAGGCAAGGTCGACATGGGTATCCCGGCAAGGAGAACGGGGCGCCGGGCTACGCCGCGCCAGACCGGGATTCTACGGCGTCGCTCAGCGGCCCGTGAACACCGGGGTGCGTTTCTCGCGGAAAGCGGCCTGCGCCTCGCGTGCGTCGTCGGTGTTGGCGATGACGGCGGTCATGTCCTGCTCGTAGCGATAGCCATCGCGCAGGCTCATGTCCTCGATGACGTTCATGGTGTGCTTGCCCATGCGGGTGGACACTGGGCTCTTGCTCGCGATGGTTTGTGCGAGCGCCAGCGCCGTCGGCATCAGTTCCTCGGGCGACGTGCAGGCCTCGACGATGCCCAGGCGATACATCTCGGCGCCCGGCATGCGCTCACCGGTGAGCGCCATGCGACGCAGGCGCGAGTGCGGAAAGAGCCGCATGGCATGGCGGCAGCCACCCAGGAGGCCGACGTCGACTTCCGGCAGGCCGAGGGTGGCCTTCTCCGAGGCGACGAGCACGTCCGCGGAGGCCACCATCGCGAGGCCCGCGCCCAGGGCCGCGCCATTGATCGCCACGATGACGGGCTTGGCGCACTCGCGGATGGCATGGAAGCACTCGCGCGTGCGGCGTGAGTGGGCCGGCAGGTCGCCTGGACCCTTGATGACGTCCGCCCGGCCCTTCAAGTCGGCGCCGGCGCAGAAGACCTTGCCCTGGCCCGTGAGCACCACGACGCGGATCTCGGGCATTTCGCTGATGCGATCCAGGGCGAGGGTGAGCTCGTCGTTGAGGGTGCGCGTGAGGGCGTTGACGGGCGGCGCATCCAGCGTGAGCACGGCGATGTGGTCGCGCATCTCGACGCGCAGCTGGGTCAGGTCGTTCATGAGGCAAGTCTCCGAGAGGCAAAGAGGGCCCGGCGAGCGCGCGGGCATGCTGGCTGCCAGTCTAGCGGCGCGCGCCCGCGTGTCGCGTCGGCCCTGCCGCAAGACAGGTATGTCGTGTGCGCCATAACTGCCACGCGAGTGGCAGCGGATAATCCGCGCAGACGTACAGGAGAATCGACGCATGCCCAGAATTCCGCTGCCCACCCCCGAGACCCTCACCCCAGAGCAACGCCCGGTATACGACAAAGTCGTCGCCGGGCGCCGTGGCCGCCTGCGCGGTCCGCTGCGCGCCGCGCTCTACAACCCGGAGCTGGCCGACCGTTGGCAGGCCCTGGGTGAGCTGCTGCGCTACAACACGACGCTGTCGCCGCGCCAGTCCGAGCTGGCCATTCTCGTCACCGGCCGCGCCTGCCAGTCGCCATTCGAATGGGATGCGCACCGCACCGAGGCCGAGAATGCCGGCGTCGAGACGCCGGTGATCGAGGCCTTGCTGGCCCGTCAGGTGCCGGAAGGGTTGGCCGAGGACGAGGCGGCGATCGTGCAGTTCGCGATCGAACTCAATCGGGACAATTCGGTGTCGGATGCGACCTACGCGCGTGCCCTCGCGCTGCTGGGCGCGCGCACCGTGGTCGAGCTCACGGCGCTCGTGGGCTACTACACGATGGTGGCGATGACGCTGAACACCCACGAGATCCCGCTGCCCGAAGGTGTCGAGCCCGCGTTCCCGTTGCCGCAGCACGGGGGTGACCGTGGTTGAGGTGACCGGCTGGGACTGCCACGCGCACCTCTTCGGGCCCTACGCGCAATTTCCGCTGGCGGCCGATCGCAGCTACACCCCACCGGAGGCCACCGAGGCCGCCTATCAGGCGCTGCTGGCCGATCTGGGCCTCTCTCACGGCGTGCTCGTGCATCCGAGCGCCTACGGCGAGGATTACACGCTGTTGTTCCATGCCTTGCAGGCCCATGCCAATCTGCGCGGCGTGATCGTTGCACAGGCCGACACGCGGCTGGATCTGGGCAGCCTGCGGGGGCGCGGCGTGCGGGCCCTTCGCTTCAGCCACCGCAGCGGGGCGGGCGGCAACTTCGCCGGCAGCGCCAGCCTTGCGGATCTGCAGACGCTCGCACCGCGCCTCGCCGATGCCGGCCTGCATGCCGAGATCTGGACGGACACGCAGGTGCTGCCCGAGATCGCAGACGCGCTGGCGTCACTGCCTTGCCCCGTGGTGATCGACCACATGGCGATGTTCAGCGTGGATGACGGCGTGGATAGCCCGGGCATGCAGACGGTGCTACGGCTGCTGGGCACGGGCAGGATCTGGATGAAGCTGTGCGCCTACCGCAACCTGCAGGGCCGGGATCTGGAGGCGGGGCGTCCCTTTCACGAGGCCATGGTGGCCGCCAACCCGGACCGCGTGGTGTGGGGCACGGACTGGCCGCATCTGCGCATCTCGCCAGCGCCACGCACGGCCGATCTGCTCGCGTGCCTGCGCGCGTGGACGCCGGATGCAGCCCTGCAGCGCCGCATCCTGCTCGACAATCCGCGGGCGCTTTACGACTGATCTGCGCCTCGGTGTCGTGCGGGCAGCCGCCCGCGCGACACCGGGCTCATTTGAGATCGAGGTCGGGCGAGGTCGCCTGAAACGACGGACGTGCCGCCAGGGTGGCGTACCAGTCTGCCAATGCCGGCGCGCGCGTGCGCCACGCTTCGGCGTCGAAGCGGAAATCCGCATAGCCGAGCATGCAGCCCACGGTGATGGTGCCGATGGACAGCGGGGCGGCGGCGAGCGCGGGCGCCTCGGCTTCCAGCACGGCCAGCGTGTTCGCGAACTTGAGCGAGAACGCGTCGACAAGGGCCTCAAGCCGCTGCGCATCCGTGCGCTCGCGCTCGTTGCGCCAGAGGATGAGGGCATCGAGCATGCCGTCGCCCAGCGCGTGCCAGCGCAAGGCGTCCCACTTGGCTTGGCCGCGGGTCGGGAAGAGCGAGCCTTCGGCCAGATCGTTCAGGTACTCGCAGATCACGACCGAATCGAAGAGCCGCATGCCATCGTCGAGCACCAATGTGGGTATCTTGCTGAGCGGGTTGTCGCGCATGATGTCCGGATTCGGCCGCAGCATGGCGGCGACGGACCGCACGCGCGTGAGACGATCGGCCACGCCCAGCTCCAGGGCGCAGACCATCACTTTGCGGACGTAGGGGGACTTCGGGGACCAGTGCAGTTGCATGCGTGACTCCAGGTTCAGGTCAGAGGGTACCGGATGCGCGCAGGGCGGCGATCGTGGCATCGTCATACCCGATCTCGCGCAGGATCTCGTCCGTGTGCTGGCCGAGCAGCGGCGGTGCGGCCAGCGGACGCACCGTGGCATCGGCAAAGCGCATCGGGCTGGCCACCTGGGGCGCCGTGCCGCCGCTCGGGTGAGGAACGTGTGAGAGGACGCCACGTGCAATGGCCTGCGGATCCTCGAAGACTTCCGGCACGGTGTTGATCGCGCCGCAGGGCACGCCGGCGGCATCGAGCCGCGCGATGAGCTCGGCGCGTGGCCACGTCACGAAGGTCTCGCGCAGCAGCGGGTTGAGCGTGTCGATGTGTCGCACACGCGCCGCATTGGTCGCGAAACGCGGGTCCTCGGCCCACGACGGCTGGCCCACCGCCTGGCACAGCTTGGCGAACTGTCCATCGTTGCCCACCACCAGGATCATGTCGCCATCGGCGCACGCGAAGACGTCCTGAGGCTGGATGTTCGGGTGCGCGTTGCCATTGCGACGGGGCGCCTTGCCCGAGACGAGGAAGTTCATCGCTTGGTTGGCGAGAGTCGCGATCTGCACGTCGAACATGCCGATATCGATCGTGTCGCCCACCCCCGTCTCGTTGCGGCGAGCCAGGGCGGCCAGTACTGCCACGGCCGTGTACATGCCCGTCATGAGATCCACGATGGGTACGCCCACCTTCTGCGGACCGCCGCCAGGACGGCCATCCCGTTCGCCCGTCACACTCATCATGCCGCCCATCGCCTGGATGAGAAAGTCGTAGGCGGGCTGCTCGCGGCGCGGACCGGTCTGGCCAAAACCGGTGACCGAGCAGTAGATCAGCCTGGGGTTGATGGCGCGCAGGCTGTCCGCATCCAGGCCGTAGCGCGCGAGCGTGCCGACCTTGTAGTTCTCAAGCACGATGTCAGCATGCTTGGCAAGCTCGCGCACGATGCGCTGGCCCTCGGGCTGGTCCAGGCTGATGGTGATCGAACGCTTGCCGCGATTGACGGCGAGGTAGTAGCCCGCCTCGCGCGTGTCGTTGCCCTCGCCGTCCTTCAGGAAAGGCGGGCCCCAGGCGCGCGTGTCGTCGCCGACGCCAGGCCGCTCGACCTTGATGACGTCGGCACCGAGATCGGCCAGGGTCTGGCTGGCCCACGGGGCGGCGAGGATGCGGCTCAAGTCCAGGACGCGCACGTGCGACAGGGGGCCGGTGGAAGACTGCATGGGGTTCTCCGCGTCAAGCGTGCCGGCGGGGAAATGGCAGGTTCGCCGGCAGACAGTGGCGACTCTACGGACCGGCCCAGGCCTTGCCTATCCCTCGTGTCCGCAATGCTGCCATGCGCGGCGGCGCATATCGCCGCCCTGCCATGTCGTCTGGCACAAGTCAGCTATGAGCCGAGGCAGGCTGGCACACCCGCGGATGAGGGCATAGAGTGCGCAGCATGAAGACGATTCCCAACGCGCCTGCCTTTGCCGTCGAGCGCTTTGCCGTGACCGACGGCGATGTCCGTATCGCGGTGCTCGCGTGCGGCCGCGGACCGAAGCTTGTCCTGCTGCCCTCCCTGGGCCGGGACGGCGACGATTTCGTGCCGGTGGCTCAGGCACTGGCCGCCGCGGGAGTGCGCGTGCTCATGCCCAGCCCACGCGGGATCGGGGCGAGCACGGGCCTCCTGGACGGCATATCGCTGCACACGCTCGCGGGCGACGTGGCTGCCGTGCTGCGTGCAGACGGTGGCGAGCCTGCGCTCATCGCGGGGCACGCCTTCGGCAATTGGGTCGCCCGCGTGACGGCCATCGATCATCCCGGGCTCGTGCTGGGCGTGGCGGTGGTGGCCGCTGCGCACAAGAACATCGCCCCTGAGTTGCGCGCGAGCATCGATGCCTGCATGGACACGACCCTGCCCCGCGAGGAACGCCTGCGTCACCTGCAGGCCACGTTCTTCGCCCCTGGGCATGATGCCCAGGCCTGGCTGGACGGCTGGCATCCCGAGGTGGCCCGCGCCCAGCGCCGGGCGAGTGCGGCGACACCCGCGGGCTGGTGGAGTGCCGGGCGGGTGCCCGTGCTCGATCTGCAAGCCGAGGACGACGTGTTCGCCCCGGCGAGCGGCGCCCATCTGCTGCGCGAGGAGCTCGGCGCCGAGCGGGTGACGGTGGTGCGCATCGCCCGCGCCGGTCATGCCCTCATTCCCGAGCAGCCTGCCGCCGTGGCGCAGGCGCTGACCCAGTATCTGCACACGCTCAGACCCACGCCGCCCTGACGGCGGTCGACACCATAACGACAAGGAGACAACCATGACTGACTATCTGCTCACCGCGCGGCGCTTCATCGCAAGCGCCACGTGTGCCTTGACGATGGCCGCGCCTGCCCTGGCCGCGTACCCCGAACGCCCCATCCGGCTCATCGTGCCGTTCCCCGCAGGCGGGGCAGGCGATGTGATGGCGCGCGGACTCGCTCAAGAGATGAGTCGAGACCTTGGCCAGCAGATCGTGGTGGAGAACCGGGGTGGCGCTGGCGGATCGATCGCGGCAGAAACCGTGGCCAAGGCTGCACCGGATGGCTACGTGCTGCTCTTTGGCACCATGGGCACCCATGCCATCAATCCTGCCCTCTACACAAGCCTGGGCTACGACCCGGTGGCCGATTTCACGCCGATCAGCATGACGCACCTGAACCCCCGGGTGCTGGTGGTGCACAGCAACGTGCCGGCCACCTCAATCGATGCGCTCATCGCGCTTGCCAAGAGCAAGCCGGGCAGCATCACCTATGGGTCGGCCGGCAGCGGCAGTTCCGGGCATCTGTCCGGCGCGCTCTTCGCGAGCCAGGCGGGCGTCGACATGCTGCACGTGCCGTATCGCGGCAGCGCCCAGTTGCTCACGGATCTGCTGGCCGGGCGCGTGGACGCTACCTTCGATTCCTATGCCGTCTACGAAGAGCACATCCGCAATGGCACCGTGCGCGCCCTGGGTGTGACCTCGGCCGAGCGCATGGCCGTGCTGCCGGACGTGCCGACCATCGCCGAGGCCGGCCTGAGGGGCTACGACGTCTCTAACTGGCTGGGCCTCTTCGCGCCGGCCGGCATCCCCGATGCCGTGCGCGAGCGCCTGTCCACCTCGGCGCGCCAGGCCATGGCCGTGCCCGAGCTGCAGGCACAGCTGCAGCGCGTGGGGATTGTGCCCACATCCACGTCGCCCGCCGAATTCGCTGCCCTGATCCGTAGCGATCTGCCCCGTTGGGCCGAGATCGTGAAAGCCTCGGGCGCATCCGCACAATGACCGGGGCGGGCGGCGCCATCCCGGTGCCGCCGCCCCAGGTCGAATCACAGGAGATCTGCATGTCCCGTCGTTTCGTTCCCGTCGGCCTCGCCGCGGCGCTGGCCTTGGCGTTCGCTGCCCCGGCCGCTCAGGCCGCCTGGCCGGATCGCCCCCTGCGCCTGGTCGTGCCCTACGCAGCCGGTGGTCCGACCGACGTCGTGGCGCGCCAGATCGCCAATCAACTTGGCGACAAGCTCGGCCAATCCGTGATCGTGGAGAACAAGCCCGGCGCAGGCGGCACGATCGGTGTGGATTACGTGGTGCGTGCCGCCGCCGATGGCTACACCTTCGGCCTCGTGGCCCCTGGCCCGTTGGCTGGCATGCCCCAGCTCATGCAGGTGCCGTACGCACTGGAAGACATCAACTACCTGACCGTGGTTGGGCGCATTCCGTCGGTGGTCGTGGTCAATGCCGGTGGGCCGGTCAAGGACCTGAAAGGCCTGGTGGACGCGGCCAAGGCCAAGCCCGGCACGCTGAACTACGGCTCGGCTGGTGATGGCACGACGCCGCACATCGGCATGGAGCTCTTCAAGAAGGCTGCCGGCGCGGACATCCTGCACATCCCGTACAAGGGCGCGGCGCCCGCCGTGATCGCGCTCCTGAGTGGCGAGGTCGACGTCACCATGGTCGATCTGCTGCCCGTGCTGCCGCACGTGCGTGCCGGCAAGCTCACGGCGGTGGCCGTGGCGAGCAAGGAGCGCGCGCCGCAACTGCCGGACGTGCCGACGATGGGCGAGCTCGGCTATCCCAACGTGCTGATGGATACGCTGTATGGCGTGATCTCGCCCAAGGGGCTGCCCGATGACGTCCAGAAGGCCGTGACCGAGGCCATCCATGAGGCCGTCAACTCAGATGCCGTGCGCAAGCAATACGACTCCCTGGGCGTGCTGCCCATGGTCTCGAGCGGCCAGGAGTACCAGGCGCTCACGCAGGCCGAGTTCGAGAAGTGGCGCGGCGTGATCGCCGACGCCAATATCAAGCTGCAGTGAGGCTGGCATGAAGATCGTCGACGTCGCCGTGCGCCCATGCGTGCAACCGCTGCGGGATCCAACCTGGAAGTTCGCCCGGGCACGGTGCCGCAGCTGGAAGGGCACGTGCTCGTGCTCACGGATGAGGACGGCCATCAGGGGCTGGGCTATGTACACGCCATCCCGGCCATCACCACCGACGGTGCAGGCGCCCGGGCCGGCCTGGATTTCCTTGCCCCGTTCTTGCAGGGCCGGCGCGTCGACGATCTGGCGGGCATCGCCGACGAGTGCGATGCCGTGCTGGCCTTCGCGCCCAGCGTCAAAGCCGGGGTGGACATGGCGCTGCACGACCTGCTGGCCCGCCGGCTGGGCGTGCCCGTGCACGTGCTGCTGGGCGGCAAGCGTCGCGACACGATCGCCCAGGGCCGCATCCTCGCCATCAAGAGCCCGGCCGAGATGGGGGCACAGGCCGAGCGCCTGGTGGCAGAAGGTTATGGGCAACTCAAGCTCAAGCTGTCCGGTGACGTGGACCTGGATGTGGCGCGGGTGGCTGCCGTGCGCGACGCGGCGGGTGCCACCACGGCCATCACGCTGGACCCGAACCAGTCCTACCACGCCAAGCAGATGATGCGGGCGTTCGCGCGCATGGAGACGTACGACATCGCCCTCATCGAGCAGCCGGTGCCGGCAGCCGACGAGGCAGGGCTGGCGCTGCTCACGCGCACGCTGCCCGTCATGGTCGAAGCCGACGAGAGCGCGCAGACGGTGCGCGACGTGTTCCGTCTCGTGAGTGAGCGCAAGGTGGACGTCATCAACCTCAAGGTGACCAAGCTCGGCGGCCTGCAGCGCTTCCTGCAGGCGGTGCGGATCTGCGAGGCGGGTGAGGTGGGCGTGCGGGTCGGCGCCGCTTTCGGCCCGGCTCTCATGCAGGCGATGAGCGTGCAGGCGGCGAGTGTCGTGCGTCATCTGCCGGCGGCCTGCGAGCTCGCCGAGCACCTCCACCTGCTGGACGATCCGTTCACGCCGTTGCCGGTCACACAGGGCACCATTGCGGTGCCGGATACGCCCGGGTGCGGCGTCGCTTTCGCCCCGTCCGCATAGCGGACAGACACGCGCCCCCAGGCCGTCGCCGGCCGGGGCGAATCGCTGAAGATCCTCGTTGGCGCGCCGGCTCCGCAGTGGGGCCTGCAGCAGGCAGTCCTGGCGCGCGCTCCGGAGGGTGTCATGAAGCACAGGGCAGCGCGCGGCAGCAGCCTCGTACGGCGCATCCATGCGCCGCGCCTGGCGGGGTTGGCGCTCGGGATCGTCGATGACGGCTCGGTCGCAAAGGTCTCGCCCTGACGACGGGATGGCATGTTTCATTAAGTTTCAATTAAAGTGGTCGTTCCGCGTCAACGACGTTATCAGCACGTTGGAGACGCCAGGTCGTCTTCACGCTTCGATCTGTCATCAACGTCTCCCAACATCGTCTTATATGGTGGCAAGATGCAGGCATTGATCTTCAGGGTCGGTGTGCCTACCATCGCCGTCCAGTGATTTCTGGAAGCCGCCCATGTCGATCTGCCCACCACCCTCCGCCAAGCCGACCGCCGAGCAGCGGGTCATTGCACCGAGCTCACGCGCCGGGCACCTCTGGTCCGTGCAGGCCGTCATGGATCTGTACGATTTGCCGCTCGCCGATCTGCTGGACCAGGCTCGTTCCGCTCACCAGCAGCACTTCCAGGCCAATGCGGTTCAACTGTCGAGTTTGCTGTCCATCAAGACCGGCGGCTGCCCCGAGGATTGCGGGTATTGCCCGCAATCGGCCCGCTTTGACACCGGCGTGGCCACGGAGGCCATGCTGCCACTGGCTACCGTCGTGCAGGCAGCGCAAGCTGCGAAGGATGCTGGCGCGAGCCGATTCTGCATGGGCGCGGCCTGGCGCAGCCCCAAGCCACACCAGCTAGAGGCCGTGGCCGACTGCGTGCGCGCGGTCAAGGCCTTGGGTCTGGAGACCTGTGTCACGCTGGGCATGCTGCGCGACGGACAGGCCGAACAGCTGCGCGAGGCGGGGCTGGACTACTACAACCACAACCTGGATACCTCGCCCGAATACTATGGCGAGGTCATTACGACCCGCACCTACGACGACCGTCTCGATACCCTCGGCCGCGTGCGTGACGCCGGCATCCACGTCTGCTGCGGCGGCATCGTCGGCATGGGCGAGACCCGGCGGGACCGAGCTGGCCTCATCGCCCAGCTCGCGAATCTCGCGCCACCGCCGGATTCGGTGCCGATCAATCATCTGATCGCCGTGCCGGGAACGCCGCTGGCCGACGTGCCCACCCTCGATCCGCTGGAGTTCGTGCGCACGATCGCCATTGCGCGCATCACGATGCCGCGCGCGGTGGTGCGGCTCTCGGCCGGGCGTGAGGCCATGGATGACGCTACGCAGGCACTGTGCTTCTATGCCGGGGCGAATTCCATCTTCTATGGCGACACGCTGCTCACGCGTGGTAATCCGCAACTCGAAGCCGACCGCGCCCTGTTCTCCCGCCTGGGCCTGCACGCCAGCGCCGGCGATCCTCACCTGGCTTCGGCCCCGACCGCAATCTGACTCGCCCACCGTCATGTTCTATCTCGTCGCCAGCATCACCTGCAGCGTCGCCGTCTCGGTGCTGCTCAAGCTCTTTCGTCGCCACGGCATCGACCCGGGGCAGGCCATCTGCGTGAATTACGCCGTGGCACTCACGATGACGCTGCTCCTGCTGCAACCCTCGATGGCCTCGTTGCAGGCACCCGCCACGCCATGGGCCGTGCTGATCGTGCTCGGGGTGCTGCTGCCCTCTGTATTTCTCGCCATGGCGGCCTCTGTGCGCCATGCTGGCATCGTGCGCAGTGACGCGGCGCAGCGACTGTCGCTGTTCATTCCGCTGCTGGCCGCCTTTTTCCTCTTCGGGCAGGAGCCTACGCTGCGCACCGTAGGTGGCATCGCGCTCGCGCTTGCCGCGCTTTTCTGCCTGTTGAAGCGCCATGTCGATACCCCTGCCGAGGGCGGAACTTACGCCTGGCTTTGGCCGCTTGCCGTCTGGCTCGGTTATGGCGTGATCGACATCCTCTTCAAGCAGATGTCCAAGGCCGGGACGGCATTCCCGGCCGGTCTGGCCGCGTCGTTCACATTGGCTGGCGTCATGATGCTTGCCTATCTCCTGTTGCGCCGCACCGTGTGGGCGCGGCGCAATCTGGTCGCAGGCATGCTGCTCGGCCTGCTCAACTTCGGCAACATCCTGTTCTATATCCGCGCCCACCAGCAGTTTCCGCAGGATCCCGCATTGGTCTTCTCGGCCATGAACATCGGGGTGGTGGGGCTGGGAGCGCTGATCGGTGCCTGGGCGTTCCGCGAGCCGTTGAGCAAGATCAACCTGCTGGGTCTGGCGCTCACCTTCGTGGCCATCGCCGTGATGATCCCGCGGGGCTGAGCCGAGCCCCCCGGGGGGGGCATGCGCCTTGCTGAGCTGTGGAGCTATCCGAGAAGCCGGAGGTCCTTCGGGACTGCCCGGCTTCTTTCACGCCGACACAGACTCCAGGAGAGCGCGCGACATGGCGAAAGCAAAGACGAAAGTGGGGAAGCCGAGTGGACCGGTGAACGCGGACACGGCCTTCGGCACGACCGACAGCGGCCCGGCCGGTGCGCCCCCCGCTGGCTCCGGCAACCCGCTGGTGCAGAAGGCCGCAGATACGGGCCAGGCCGTGGGTGCCATGCCGCACAACGCCCACAAGGCCGGCGAATTCGGCCTGGACAACGGCCATGCGCCGCCGCGGGGCGAATCGGTGGAGGTTTCGCGCCGCGTGTCAGCCAGTACGCTCTCGGAAGAGAACCTCAATGCCAAGACGGAAAACGCCGCTGAGTCCGGCGTCAATGCTGCGCACGGCGGCCTGTCGCGCGTACGCGCTGATGCCTCCGGCCAGGCGCTGACGACCAACCAGGGCGTCCCGGTCGCGGACAACCAAAATTCGCTCAAGGCCGGCCTGCGCGGCCCCGCGCTGCTGAAGGACTTCATCCTTCGCGAGAAGATCACCCACTTCGATCACGAGCGCATCCCTGAGCGCATCGTGCACGCCCGGGGTTCTGGTGCCCATGGCTTCTTTGAAGCGTACGAGGCGCTGACGGATCTCACCTGTGCCGCACCCTTTGCCGAAGCCGGCAAGACGACGCCCGTGTTCGTGCGCTTTTCCACGGTGGCTGGCGAGCGCGGCTCCAAGGACACGGCGCGCGACGTGCGCGGTTTCGCGATCAAGTTCTACACCGACCAGGGCAACTGGGACTTGGTGGGCAACAACATCCCTGTGTTCTTCATCCAGGATGCGATGAAGTTCCCGGACTTGGTGCATGCAGTCAAGCCCGAGCCGCACCACGGCATGCCGCAGGCGGCGTCCGCCCACGACACGTTCTGGGACTTCATCTCGCTGAGCCCGGAATCCACCCACATGATGATGTGGGCCATGTCGGATCGTGCCATTCCGCGCAGCTATCGGATGATGCAGGGCTTCGGTGTGCACACCTTCCGCTTTGTCAACGCCGAGGGCGAATCGCACTTCGTGAAGTTCCACTTCTCGCCCAAGCTCGGCACGCACTCTCAGGTGTGGGACGAAGCCGTGAAGGTCTCGGGGGCGGATCCGGATTTCCACCGCCGCGATCTCTGGGAGGCCATCGAGGCCGGTGAATACCCCGAATGGGAAATGGGCGTGCAGGTCTTCTCGGAGGCCGAGGCCGATGCGTTCAGCTTCGACGTGCTGGATCCGACCAAGATCGTGCCCGAGGAGCTCGTGCCGGTGCGACCGATCGGTCGCCTGGTGCTGAACCGCAACCCCGACAACTTCTTTGCCGAGACGGAGCAGGTGGCCTTCTGCGCCGCGCACGTCGTGCCCGGCATCGATTTCACGAACGATCCGCTGCTGGCCGGGCGCATCCACTCCTATGTGGACACGCAGATCTCCCGCCTGGGCGGGCCGAACTTCCACGAGCTGCCCATCAATGCGCCGCTCGCGCCGGTGCACAACAACCAGCGCGATGGCATGCATCGCCAGACGATCAACCGGGGACGCGTGGCCTACGAGCCGAATTCCCTGGGTGGCGGCTGCCCCTTCCAGACGGGCAAGATGGCCGGCTTCGTGCCGTTCCCCGAGCCGGTGCAGCAGGACGAGGTGCGCGGCAAGCCGGAGAAGTTCGCCGAGCACTACAACCAGGCCACGCTCTTCTTCGAGAGCCAGTCCGAGCCTGAAAAGCAGCACATCATCAACGCCTTCGTCTTTGAACTGACCAAGGTGACGGTGCCGGAGATCCGCCATCGCATGGTGGCAGGGCTGCGCAACGTGTCCGAGCCGCTGGCGCAAGCCGTGGCCGAGGGGCTGGGCATGGCCACGCTGCCGGACCCGCTGCCGCGCGCACACCCGAACCCGCCCAAGGCCGAGGTGACGCAATCGCCCGCGTTGTCCCTGCTGGCGCGCCCGGGTGAACTCGGCGTGCGTTCGCGCCGGGTGGCGGTCCTGGTCGCGCCCGGCGTTCGCGCCGCCGAGGTCAAGGCGCTGGCAGACGCCCTGACTGGCCAAGGCGCCATGGTGCGGCTGGTGGGTCCGCGCATTGGTCTCATGAGCGGTGACAGCGGCAGCGTCGATGCGGACACCAGCGTGGAGGCCCAGCCGTCGCCCACGTTCGATGCCGTGATCATCCCGGACGGCGAGGGCGCCGCGGATGCGCTGGCGCTGGACGGCCGTGCCCTGGAGTTCGTGCGCGACGCCTACCGTCACTGCAAGACGCTGCTCGCCATCGGAGCGGGTCAGGGCGTGCTCGAGGCTGCCGGCATCACGGAGGACGACGAAGACTCCGGGCTCATCGTGGCCGAATCCGCCGATGAAGGCGTGCCGGCCTTCGTGAGTGCACTCGAAATGCACCGTCATTTCGCGCGGGAGACCGATCCGCCGATGGTGTGAGTCCCGCACGACGGTAGCGGGTCTTGCCCGCTGCCGCGATGCTGCACCGCGGGTTGCCAGCGAACGCACAGGCCACGCCCCCGCCCGGGGCCATGGCCTGTGCGACTGGCGGTGCTCAGCCGCGAAGCCGGGCGAGTTCCTGTTTTGCGATGTCGACCCGGACGGTGCCTTGTGCCACCAGCGCCGCGGCCACCTGGGCAATTTCATTACCCTGAGCGCCCGCCATCATCGCGATGTTCTGCGCATGCAGTGACATGTGACCCTTCTGGATGCCTGTCGTGGCCAGTGCCTTGAGCGCAGAAAAATTCTGCGCGAGGCCGACGGCCGCGATCACGCGTGCGAGCGCTTCGGCCGAGTCCACCCCGAGAATCTTCAGGCAGGCGCGCGCCGTGGGATGCAGGCGCGTGGCGCCGCCGATGAGGCCCACGGCCAACGGCAGCTCGATGCTGCCGGCCAGATCACCGTCGGCCGTTACTTCCCAGGTCGTGAGGCTGGAGTACCAGCCCTGGCGGGCGGCGTAAGCGTGCGCACCGGCCTCGACGGCCCGGGTGTCGTTGCCGGTGGCAAGCACCACCGCTGACACGCCGTTCATGATGCCTTTGTTGTGCGTGGCCGCACGGTACGGATCGGCCGCGGCGAAGCGGTAGGCGCTCACGATGCCATCGCGAACGTCGGCACCCCCGATGGCCTCGCAGGTCCACGTCGCCCGGGCACGCGCCAGTCGGCGATCCGCGAGATTGGACAGGATGCGCAGATAGACGCGGCCGCCCGTCCAGCCTTCCAGATGCGGCGCGATGGTCTCGGCCATGGTGTTGACGGCATTCGCGCCCATGGCGTCACGCGTATCGACGATGAGATGGGTGATGACCATCGGCCCGCCCGCCGTATCCACGATCCGCACTTCCAGATCCCGGAAGCCGCCGCCGAGTTCGACCAGCAGCGGGTCGCATGCATCGCACAGCGCCTGGATCTCGGCCTTGCGCTCCAGGATGCGGATGCGGGCGTGCGCGGGATCGGGCGTATCCACCAGCTGGACCTGCGCGATCATGAGCGAGCCGGAGGTCGAGGTGACGAAGCCGCCGCTGCCGTAGCACTGGCGCGCCGCGTTGCACACGGCAGCCACGACCGACGACTCCTCGGTGGCCATGGGGATCAGCACATCGCGGCCGTCGACCTTCATGTTGGTGGCCACGCCCACGGGCACGTTCATCGTGGCGATGACGTTCTCGATGAGGTGATCGGCCAGGTGCGGATCGAGGTTGCCCATGTCCGCGAGGTGCTGGGCGGTGTCCTCATCGAGGCCGGCGAAGTCCACCACGCGAGCGAGACGCTCGGCGATGCTGTTCTTGTGCAGGCCGGACAGGCGGGAAGTCGGGGTCGGGTGAGTCACGGTCAGGATTCCGATGGGAGGTCGATCAGTGGCTCATCAGGCGCGGGAGCCAGGTGACGAGGCCGGGAAAGGCAGCGCAGATCAGCACAGCGAGGATCTGCATGCAGAGAAAGGGCGTGACGCCGCGATAGACGGTGCCCATGTTCAGATGCTTGGGCATGGCCGCCTTCATGTAGAAGAGCGTGTAGCCGAACGGAGGGCTCAGGTACCCCGTCTGGATCGTGATGGCATAGAGCACGCCGAACCAGATTTCGTCGAATCCGAGTGCGCGTACGATCGGCAGGAACACCGGCACCGTGAGCAGGATGATGCCGATCTCGTCCAGCACCGTGCCGAGGAAGATCAGCACGAGCATCATCACGGCAAGGATGACGTAGGGGTGAACATCCAGCGACTGGATGAACCCCATCAGCGTGTCGGCGCCGCCCAGGCCCGTGAAGATCGCGACGTAGGCCTTGGCCCCGATCGTGATCCAGAGGATCATCGCCGTGGCTCGCAGAGTGGTGACGGCCGCCGCCCACAGCGGTGCGACGCGCAGGTTGCGGCGTAGCGCGGCGGCAAGCAGCGCGCCCGCGACGCCCACGGCGGCGGCCTCGGTGGGCGTCGCGATGCCAAAGAAGATCGATCCCAGGATCACGACGATGAGCATGCCGGGCAGCAGGAGCGACTTCAGGCTGGCGAGCTTCACGCGCAAAGGCACGGGCGCGCCGTCGCCCTTGGGCACCCACGCCGGGCGCAGGATCGCGACAGCCACGATGTAGATCATGTAGAGCGCGGCCAGGATGAGCCCTGGCATGATGCCCGCGATCAGCATCTTGCCGATCGACACCTGTGCCGTCACGGCGTAGACAATCGTCAGCACCGACGGCGGGATGAGAATGCCGAGCGTGCCGGATGCGCAGATGGTGCCAGTGGCGAGTCGGGGATCGTAGCCTCGCCTCAGCATCTCGGGCAGGGCCAGCACCGCCATGGCGGTCACGGCTGCGCCGACCACGCCGGTCATGGAGGCCATGACCACGCAGATCACGACGGTGCCCAAGGCAATGCCACCGCGCACGCGGCCGAACCACAGCTCCATGGCGCGGTAGAGATCCTCGATGATGCCCGAACCCTGCAGGATCGCTGCCATCAGGATGTAGAGCGGAATGGCGAGCAGCGCCTCCGAGCGCATTGTGTCGAAGATCTGCAGTACCAGGATGATCACGGCGCTCGCATCCCACAGCGTGACCGTGATGAGCAGCGACAGCCCGCCCAGCACGAACGCGATCGGCAGGCCGGTGAGCATGAGCAGCGTGAGCCCGCTGAACATGAGGATCAGGATGGTGTTCGAGCTCATGTGGCGTTCGCCTCCAGCGCAGGGTCACGACAGAGGATGCGCAGGAACTCGGCGATGCTTTGCAGACCGAGCAGCGTTACCGCCAATGGGATGGTGAACTTTACCGGCCACACGGGCGGGTTCCACGCGGAGTAGGAGGTCTCGCGGAACTCCCAGGCCTGGATGGCCAGGGGCGCGGCAAAGTAGAGCAGGATCACGCAGAAGGCGATGATCACGAGCTGGTTGAAGAGATCCAGCCCGCGCCGCCACGCGGCGGGCAGCTTGCGGTGCAGCAGATCCAGATTGACGTGGCCGCCCAGGTGCAGGAGGTAGGGGCCGCCCAGCAGGAAGTAAGGCCCGAAGAGCAGGGTGGCGAGCTCCATGCCCCAGACTGTCGGCCGGCCGAACACGTAGCGGCTCACGACTTCGTAGAGCATGACGGGCACGATGACGGCCACGAGCAGGGCGACAGCGTTGAACATCAGGCGGTTCACGCGCGTGATGGCGCGAACGTACCAGCCGATCAGGGAAGGCATGGCATCTCGTCGGAAGAGCGGCGCCGGCCGCCCGCACTGCAGGTACCGGCGCCTTGGGGTCGCGGGAGGGTCAGCCGAGCAAGCCGAGCTGCTTCATGAACGCCATCTGGCTCTCGAGCACCTTGGTCGCCAAGGGATTGTCCTTGGTCGCGGCCCGCCACGCGGCCTGAGCTTTGGCGCGCCCCTCGGCCACGTCGCCCATGTCCAGCGTGGAAATCTCCACGCCCTGCTTGCGGAAGTTCTCCAGTGCCTTGCCATCGGACACCAGGATGTGCTGGCGCAGCGCGGCCGAGGTCTCGCGCGCAGCCACGGCCAGTGCCGCCTGGAAGGTCTTGGGCAGTCGCTCGAACGCGGCGCGGTTGGCCACGTAGCTGGTGGCCGTGGTGGGCTGGTGGGGGCCGGGCATCACGATGTACTTGGCCACTTCGCCCAGTCCGGCCTCGTAGTTGGCAGACAGATCGCCGCGGTCCGCGAGATCGATCACGCCCTTGTCCAGCGCGGTGTAGACCTCGCCCGTGGGCAGGGGCGTGACCGCCACGCCCAGACTGCCCATCACGGCCGAGGCGAGCCCGACGAAGCGGCCCTTCTTGCCCGCCATGTCCGCGATCTTGTGGATCGGAAACTTGGCGTGGATGGGCTCGGGGCCGTAGACGGTCGGAGCGATGTAGTGCAGGCCGGCCGGCGCATACGCCTCGCGGGCCATCTCGAGGCCGCCGAGTTCGTAGAACCATGCTTCGTACTGATCCGGCTCAGGAAAGCCGAAAGGCACGGTGCTGGTGAAGGCCAGCGTGGGGATACGGCCGGCATCGTAGCCGTCGAAGGTCTTCATCAGCTGGAAGGCGCCACCGCGCACCGCATCGAATGCCTGCGCGGCGGGCACGATCTGGCCCGCGGCGAACAGACTGATCTTGAACTTGCCCTCGGTCAGTTCGGCCACGCGTGCGACGAAGCGTTCCTCGAACTTCTGCGGCGTGGTGCCTGGATCCCAGAGCGCCTGCATGCGCCACGTCACCGCTTCCTGGGCCCGTGCGGGCAGGGCCGCGCCGAGCATGGCGCTGCCGGCCGCGCCAAGCGTCAGGGCTTTGATCGCCGAGCGTCGCTGGGTGTTCGTCTTCATGGGTCTCCTCCCGGTGTCTGTGTATGTACCCACGTCTTTGCGGTGCTTGCGCAACCCTGCGTGGCCGATGCATAGTGCCGAAGTTCTCGGGACAATAAAAGGTACAGTTCAAGAAACTGACCGCATCTGTACCAGACACATGACTGGTACGGACAGACGGAGGAGACATCGATGAGCCGTGTCAACGACATCGTGGCCGGCATCGCCGCTCGCATCGAGCGCGGCGATCTGCGGCCGGCCGAGCGCCTGCCCTCGGTACGCGCCGGCGCTGCCGCACATGGCGTATCGAAGAACACGCTTGCCGAAGCCTACGATCGGCTGGTGGCCCTCGGCCTGCTCGAGGCGCGCCCCGGCTCCGGCTACTACGTCGGCCAGGCGCGCCATGCATCCGCGCAGCCGGTGGCGCCGCATGTCGTGGAAGCCATCGATACCGTGTCGCTGTTGCGCGAGCAGCTCGTGCAGCACTACGCCGTGCGCGTGGGCGATGGCAGGGCGCCACCTGCGTGGATGGCGCGGTTCGATCTGCCCCGGCCGAGCGCGGCAGGGCGTGCCGCAGATGTCGAGCTCGAGCACGGCTATGGCAACCCGTGGGGCAACGCGCCGTTGCGCGATCGCCTCGCGCAGACGCTGGCCGAGCGCGGCATCACGGCCGGCATCGAGCAGATCCTGCTCACGCACGGCGCCAATCACGCGCTCGATCTGGTGGCGCGGCAACTCCTGCAGCCGGGCGACGTCGTCCTCGTCGACACACCCGGCTACTATCCGTTGTTTGGCAAACTGCGACTGTCCAATGTGCGTGTCGTCGGCGTGCGTCGGCTGCCGGACGGGCCGGACGTCGAGGACCTTGCCGCCAAGGTTGCGGCCTTCAAGCCGAAGGTCTTCTTCACGCAGTCGCTGGCGCACAACCCGACAGGCGGCTCCCTGACGCTGCCGGTGGCGCACCGCGTGCTGCGCGTGGCCACCGAAGCGGGCATGTATATCGTCGAGGATGACCCCTTTGCCGACATCCTGCCCAGCACCAGCCCGCGTCTGGCGACGCTGGACCAGTTGGAACGCGTCGTTTATGTTGGAACATTTTCGAAGACGCTGTCGGCCAGTCTGCGCGTGGGCTACGTGGCCGGCGCGCCTGCGCTCATGAAGACGCTGTGCGACCTGAAGATGCTGACGGTGGTGAGCACGTCGGATTTCGTCGAGCGCCTGGTATTCAACCTGATGGCCCGCGGCCAGTATCTGCGCCACGTGCGGCGCCTGCGCGGCCATGTGGAGCGGGCCCAGCGGGATGCGGCCAACGCCCTGGAGGGATTGGGCCTGACCCTGTCGCACGTGGGCGGCGGGGGTTTCTATCTCTGGGTGGAACTGGCGCCGCACATCGACGAACTCGCGCTGGTGCGGGCAGCCGCGCGGGAAAGCGTGTTCCTCGCACCGGGGTCGGTGTTTCGCACCGAACGTGTGGACCAGCCACCCGCGCTACGGGTGAATGTCGCCTACGCCAATGATCCGAGATTCGTGGACTTCATGCGCCGGCACGCTGGGGGACGGGCTCCCCGGTGAGGCGCTGCGGATCAGACGCCGCGCGAGGGCGGCATCTGATCGCATGCGGCGAATGCCGCGTGCCGCGTGTCAGCCCAACAAGGCAGGCAGGACGGTGCCAGCAGAATCGCCGAAACCGATCCGGCGAAAGCCTTCCTTCTCGCACCAGCCGCGCAGGATGATCTCATCGCCATCCTGCAGGAAGGTGCGCTCTTCGCCCCAGGGCAGGGCGACGGGCTTCTGGCCGCCGCTGCTCAGTTCCAGCAGCGAGCCGGCCTCGTCAGCGTTGGGACCGGACAACGTGCCCGTGCCGAAGAGATCGCCTGCCTGCAGATTGCAGCCATTGACCGTATGGTGGGCCACGAGCTGCGCGGCGTTCCAGTAGGCGTGGCGATAGTTCGACTCGGCCAGCAGGGCGGGCGCGGCGTTGGCTTCGCGCGATCGCTGGGTCGTGATGAGCGTCTGCAGATGGACGTCCAGCGCGCCTTCGGCGCGGTTCTGTTCGCTCGACAGGTAAGGCAGGGGCGCCGGGTCACCCGCGGGGCGCTCCCAGGCGGTACGGAAGGGCTCCAGCGCCTCGAGCGTCACGATCCACGGCGAGAGCGTGGTGGCGAAGCTCTTGGAGAGGAAGGGGCCGAGCGGCTGATATTCCCAGGCCTGGATGTCGCGGGCGGACCAGTCGTTCAAAAGGCACAGGCCGAAGATGCGCGATTCGGCGTCTTCCAGGCGGATGCGCGTGCCCTGGGCATTGCCCGGGCCGATGAAGATGCCCATCTCGGTCTCGTAATCGAGCCGCTGGCAGGGCGAGAACTGCGGCTCGGTCGCGCCCTTGGGCAGGATCTGGCCGACGGGACGCGGAAACTGCTGGCCCGAGACGCCCAGGCTGGAGGCGCGGCCGTGATAGCCGATGGGCACCCACTTGTAGTTGGGCAGCAGCGGATTATCGGGACGGAACTGCTTGCCGATCGTCGTCGCGTGATGGATGGACGTATAGAAGTCCGTGTAGTCGCCCACTTGCGCGGGCAGGGTGTACTCCACGTCCGCCTGCGGCACCAGCACCTTGGCGATCGCGCTCTGCTGAGCCGAGCCTTCGCGCAGCCCGCGAGACAGGGCCAGGCGCAGCGCCGACCACACTTCGAAGCCCGCGGCCATGAGTTCATTCAACCCTGGCAGCTTGCCGTTGCAGGCGGCGAGCGCATCGTGCGCACGGCCCGTGAATACCTTGGCCGCATGCAGGGCGCGCAGATCCACGATCTGGTCGCCGATGGCCACGCCAGGGCGAAAGCTCTCCGCGCTGTCGCGGCGACGAAAGACGCCGAACGGCAGGTTCTGGATGGGAAAGTCCGTGTCCGGCTGATTGGCCGATTCCACCCAGCTGCGCAGCTGGGCGTCATGTGTCTCGTTCAGTTGGGGCATGAGGATCTTGTCGTGGGCAGTCAGGGTTGCGCAGGGTTGAAATGCTTCTTCAGCCCTTGCCAGCATTGATAGTAATCGCTCTGAAGGAGCGGGGAGCCGAGCGCGCGCGCGGTCGGGCGGATCACGCCGCGCGTCTCGAACATGAAGGCCATCGTGTCGCGGATGTAGTGCGGCTTGGTCGTGTCGGCCTGGGTCGCCTTCTCGAAGGTGTCGGCATCCGGGCCATGGCTGCTCATGCAGTTGTGCAGGCTCGCGCCGCCGGGGGCGAAGCCTTCGGCCTTGGCGTCGTACACGCCCTGGATGAGACCCATGAATTCGCTGGCGACGTTGCGGTGGAACCAGGGCGGACGGAAGGTGCCCTCCATCGCGAGCACGCGCGGCGGAAAGATCGCGAAATCCATGTTGCCCACGCCAGCGGTGTCCGAAGGCGAGGTGAGCACCGTGAAGATCGACGGATCGGGATGATCGAAACTGATCGAGCCGATCACGTTGAAATGGCGAAGGTCGTATTTGTAGGGATAATGCGTGCCGTGCCAGGCCACGACGTCCAGCGGGGAGTGGTCCAGCGCGCACTGCCAGAAGCCGCCGGTGAACTTGGCGATCAGCGTGAAGCTGCCTTCCACGTCTTCGTAGGCGGCCGCCGGTGCCAGGAAATCCCGCGCATTGGCCAGGCCATTCGAGCCGATCGGGCCCAGTTCCGGCGGGCGCAGCGAGGCACCGAAGTTCTCCAGCACGTAGCCGCGCGCCTCGCCGTCGGGCAGCTCCACCGTGAAGCGCACACCACGCGGGATCACCACGATCTCCAACGGCTCGGCGTCAATCACGCCCAGCTCAGTGCGCATCCGCAGGCGGCCGAGCTGCGGCACGATGAGGAGCTCGCCATCGGCGTCATAGAAGAAGCGGCCCGTCATGTCGCGGTTGCAGGCGTAGAGATGAATCCCCACGCCGGTGTGCGCCTCGGGGCTGCCATTGCCGGCCCAGGTGACCATGCCGTCGATGAAGTCGGTGGGCTCGCCGGGAACGGGTGGCGGGCTCCAGCGCAACTGGTTCGGCGTGACGGGGGCCGTGCCGAAGTCGCTGTCCCAGTGACGCGCCCCTTCATAAGGCTGGAAGGGCTGGTGCACGACGCCCGGGCGAATCCGGTAGAGCCAGGAGCGGCGGTTCTCGTGTCGCGGCGCGGTGAAGGCCGAGCCGGACAATTGCTCGGCATACAGGCCATAGGCGCAGGTCTGGGGTGAATTGCGGCCGACGGGCAGGGCGCCGGGCAGGGCTTCGGTCGCGTGGGCGTTGCCGAAGCCGGACAGGTATTGGCGTTCCATGGGGTGTCTCCTGGACACGAAGGCGCCCGTCCGATGCGGGCATGACGGCATTGTGGGCGATGCCGCCACCGTTGGCGAGATGAATGAGAGAATATTGGTTATTCACCCTGTGAATATGTCGATGGAGCGCTACTCGTGTGGAAGCTCCTGTGCGTGTCCCCTGCGCTTGGGTATCATCGCGGCGTGCCGCAGGTCGCTGCCGAGGCACATCATGGCGCGGCGCCGGTGCTGCGCTCATCCTTTGGAGAAACGCCCCATGTCCCGCCTGTATCCTCGCCTGGCCTTCGCCGCCCTGCTGGCGAGCGCGCTGGCTGCTGCTTCCGTGGTGCACGCTGCCAACCGCGTCGTCACCATCCACAACAAGACCGATGTCCTGATGACGGAGTTCTATGCGTCCAACGTCGATACGGACGATTGGGAAGAGGACATCCTGGGCGAGGACGTGCTGCGTCCGGGTCAGTCCTTCGACGTCGACATCGATGATGGCACCGGCGCCTGCCGCTTCGATTTCAAGGGCGTCTTCGACGACGGCGACGAGGTGGTGAAAAAGAACGTGAACGTCTGCAAGGTCGGCTCGTTCTCGTTCACGAGCGGCAAGTAGGACCCGCCATGATCGACCTGCGCGGCCTCGACCTGAACCTGCTCGTCATCCTGCAGGGCCTGCTCGAGGAGCGCAGCATCTCGGCGGTGGCGCGCCGGCTGGACTTGTCCCAGCCGGCCGTCAGCAACGCATTGCGCAGGTTGCGCGTGGCGCTGGACGACGAGCTCTTCGTGCGCAGTGCCAACACGATGCAGCCTACGCCGCTCGCCGAGCGGCTGGCCGAACCGGTGGGCGAGGCCTTGTCGCTCCTGTCGCACATGCTGGACTTTCGCGAGGCCTTTGACCCGGCGGCCGGCGCGCGCCGCTTTCGGGTGGCGATGTCCGATGTGGGCGAGATCCATTTCATGCCACGGCTGCTGGCGCGCTGTGCGGCCGACGCCCCGGGTGTGCGCATCGACAGTGTGCGGCTGGCCGGCACCGAACTGCGCCGCGACATGGAGGCAGGACGGGTCGATCTGGCCATCGGCGCCTTCGCCGAGGACATGGGCAGCGGCTTCTTTCAGCGGCAACTCTTCCAGCAAGGCTATCTGACCCTGCACCGCCCCGGCATGGCCGGCGTGGGCGAGGGCATGTCGCGCGCCGCCTTCGTAGCCCAGCGTCATCTGATCGTCTCGCGCGCCTTGCCCTACGGCCAGATCAATACCTCGCTCGAGCGAGCAGGTGTGGTCCTCGATGCGCACTTCAGCGTGCCGCACTTCGGTGCCGTGCCGTACATCGTCGCGAGCAACGACGTCCTGGCCACCGTGCCGGAGAAGCTCGCGCAGAGCGTGGCCGAGCGCTTCGGGCTGGCCACGTTCACGCCGCCATTGCGCGTCGCGCCCCTGCAGACGCGGCTTTTCTGGCCGCGGCGGTTGCACCGCGATGCCGCGAATCAGTGGTTGCGCGAACGCGCCGTGCAGCTGTTTGCAGGTGAGACCGCCTGAGGCGATGAGCCGTCTGGCTCGACCATTCGTCGCGATGTGTTACAGTAAATGCGAACCAATCTCGTTACTGACACTCGCGACCTCGGCATTTCGCCGCTCATCCCCCTCATGCAACTTCGCTCGCTCAGCTTGATCCCGGCGTTCCTGGCGCTGCCGGTGGCCCACGCCCAGACCCCGTCGCCGGAGACGCGCACGCTCACCCCGGTGGTGGTCAGCGCCTCGCGCGCCAATACGGAACTCCAGGACTCGCCCCAGACGGTGGTCATCATCGACCGTGAGCAGATCGAGGAGCAACTCACGCTCACGACCAATTCGTCGGACATCCTGAGCAACCTGCTGCCGTCCTACACGCCCAGCCGCGGCAAGATGACGGGCAGCGGCGAGACGCTGCGCGGGCGCACGCCGCTCATCCTCATCGACGGCGTGCCGCAATCCAATCCGCTGCGGCCCACGGGGCGCGAGGCGCACACCATCGACTTCTCCATGGTCGAGCGCATCGAGGTGGTGCAGGGTGCCAGTGCGATCAACGGCCTGGGCGCCACCGGCGGCACGATCAACATCATCACGCGACAACCGGAAGACGGGGCCTTCAACCAGCACGTGGACGTGCAGGTGACGATCCCGACCGAGAAGGTCAACGCCGAGTCGACGGGCTTCAAGACCACCTACCGTGCCGATGGCCGCCAGGGCGACCTGGACTATCTGTTCTCGGTGGGCTACGAAGATCAAGGGCTGCACTACGACGCGCGTCGCCGCACCATCGGCGCGGACAATACCCAGGGCGACCTGATGGATTCGCGCGCCTACGACGTGCTGGGCAAGCTCGGCTATCGCATCGACGAAAACCAGCGCGTGCAGTTGTCGGTGAACCGCTACCGTATCGCCGGCAAGGCAAGCTATCTCAGCGTCAACGGCAATCGCGAGCAGGGCATTCCCACCACGTCCATCAAAGGCGACGTGCCCGGGACCGCGCCGCGCAACGATGTCTGGACGTCGAGCCTGTCGTACGAGCACCACGATCTCGCGGGCATGTCGCTCTCGGCCATGGTGTTCCATCAGAAGTTCGAAGGTCTCTTCGGCGCGGACAATTCCGCGTCCTTCCAGGATCCGGCCATCGCCCCGGTGGGCACGCTCTTCGACCAGAGCCGCTCGCTGGCCGAGAAGTACGGCAGCAAGGTCAGCCTCACGAAGGACGACCTCTTCAACGATCGGCTCAAGGTGACGGTGGGCGTCGACACGCTGCGCGACAAGGGCGAGCAGGATCTGTACGGGACGCGCCGCACCTGGGTGCCGCCGTCTACCTACGACAACGTATCGCTTTTCGGGCAGGCCGAGTACCGCCTGCTGGACAGCCTCGTGCTGCACGGTGGCGTTCGCCACGAGCGCGCCGATCTCAAGATCGACAGCTACCGCACCATCGCCAGCGCCAACGGCGTGGATGTGGAAGGCGGCCGGCTGCGCTTCAACGAGACGCTCTTCAACGCCGGCGCGGTCTACACGCCCTGGGATGGCGTGAGCTTCTTCTCCAGCTATTCGGAAGGGTTCGGCATGCCTGACGTGGGCCGCGTGCTGCGCGGCATTGACGAGCCGGGCTGGCGCGTGGACGCGCTCACCGACCTCGCCCCGATCCTCACGCGCAGCGTCGAGGCCGGCACACGCATCGAGCGCGGCCCGTTCGACGCCGAGCTGAGCTACTTCCAGTCGCATTCGGATTTCGGCTCGCGCATCGTGCCGGTGAATGGTGTCTTCACGATGGCGCGCGAGAAGACCCGCATCCAGGGCGCGGAAGCCTCGCTGGGCTGGCGCGTGAATCGTGACCACCGCCTGACGCTGGGTTACGCCCATACGCGGGGCCGTTACGACAGCGATGGCGATGGCCGGGTCGACGCACGTCTGGACGGGCTGAACATCGCCCCGAACCGCATGATCGCGACGTGGTCGGCCCGCTGGACGCCCAAGCTGTCGAGCTTCGTGCAGGTGCAGCACGCGTTCAGCCGCGACTTCGACGATCCGCGCAAGCGCTTCGACGGCTACACGCTGGTCGATGCCGCCATGAACTACCGCCTGCCCAAGGGCACGCTGAAAGTGGGCGTGGCCAACGTCTTCAACGAGGACTACATCACGTACTACTCGCAGAGCGCCCTGGTCGAGCCGCGGCGCTACTTCGCAGGCCGTGGCCGCACGCTCACCGTGGGCTACTCGCTGTCGTTCTGATGACGCTGCGCTCGCCCGGTGCCATGCAAGGTCGCCCGCCGGGCGGCCCCTGTCCGCGCCGACGTTCGCTGCTGGCCAGCGCGGGCGTCGGTCTGGCCTGGCCCTGGCTTGCCCTCGGTGCCCCGCGCCCCGAGCGCGTCGTGACGCTGTATCAGGGCGCCAACGACATCGCCGTGGCGCTGGGCATGCGGCCCGTTGGGATCGTCGAGTCATGGACGCAGAAGCCGGTGTTTCAGTACCTGCGTCCCCAGCTTGCCGACGTGCCGCTGGTCGGCCTGGAGACGCAGCCCAATCTCGAAGCCGTGGTGGCCTGCCGTCCGGATGCGATCGTGGCATCGCGCTTTCGGCACGCGCGCATCCATGGACTGCTCTCGCGCATCGCGCCCACGGCGCTGCTCGACGACATCTATGACTTTCGCACCGGCATGCAGATCATCGGCACGGCCCTGGGCCGTGAGGCGATCGCGCGCGAACGTCTGGACGAGATGCAAGAGCGTACCGTGGCGCTGGCACAGCGCCTCGCGCGGCTACCGGGCTGGCCGCTGCGCGTGACGGTCGTCGATTTTCGTGAAGACCACGTGCGCGTGTATCTGCGCGGCAGCTACTCAGGGTTGATCCTCGCCTCGCTCGGTTTCGCCCGCACGCCGGCGCAGGCGGGCGAGGGCATCATGCTGCGCTTGAATTCGTTCGAGAGCATTCCGCTGGTGGATGCAGACGTGTGTTTCGTTCTCATGCGGTCGAACACGCCCGCCGTGCGCGCGCAGGTCGACGCCTGGACCTCGCACCCGCTCTGGGCACGTCTGCAGGCGGCCCGGACGGGGCGCGTCTACGCCGTGGACAACGTGCTGTGGAGCCTCTCCGGCGGGTACCTCGCCGCGCACCGTGTCCTGGATGACGTGCAGACGCATGTACTGGGGGCTGCCTGATGGTGCGACAGCACCGTGTGCGGCCGATCCTGGTGCTGGGCATCGGTGGGGTCCTGCTCATCGCGCTGATCGCGATCAGCCTCATGACCGGGCCGCTGGCCGTGCCCTGGCGCACCGTGTTCGCGGCCGTCTGGCAGCCCGATGGGGCGCTCGTCGAGCACGTCATCGTGCACACCACGCGCGTGCCGCGCACGGTGGTCGCCATCGTCACCGGCGCGAGCCTGGCCGTGGCGGGCGCGCTCATGCAGGCGCTCACGCGCAATCCGCTCGCCTCACCGAGCCTCTTTGGCGTGAACGGCGGGGCGATGCTCGCCTTGTGCGTGGCCGCCTATACGGGCTGGGCGCTCGGTGCCGCGGGCCAGCTTGCCGTGGCGTTCATGGGGGCAGCCTGCACCGGCGCACTCGTCTACGGCCTGGGCGGCGCTGGGCGCGGCCCCGCATCGCGGCTGGTGCTCGCCGGCGCCGCTGTCGCGGCGCTGTGTACTGCGCTCACGCAGGCGCTGCTGGTGGTCGATCAGGAAGGTCTGGACAGCATTCTCTTCTGGCTGGCGGGCTCGGTGTCAGCACGCGACCTGGACACCGTGCTGCCGGTGCTGCCGGGCATCGTGTTCGCGCTGGTTGCCGCCTGCGCCATGGCGCGCCACGTGGACGTGCTCGCCGCGGGCGACGACATCGCGGCCGGCCTGGGGCAGCGCACCGGGCTCACCAAGGTGGGCGTGAGCCTGGCCGTGGTGTGCCTGGCGGGTTCTGCGGTGGCGCTCTCGGGCGGCATCGGTTTCGTCGGACTCATCGTGCCGCATGCGGTGCGGCGCCTGGTGGGACATGCGCACCGCTGGGTGCTGCCGGCCTGCGCGCTCTATGGCGCGTGCCTGCTGCTGGCCGCCGACGTCGCCTCGCGCGACTGGCTGGTCCAAGGCCTGCCGATCGGCGTGCTCACGGCGCTGGTGGGCGCGCCCGTCTTCCTCTGGCTGATCCGGCGGGGGTGGCGTCATGGCTAGGCTGCTGTCGGGAACACAGGCCGTGCGACTGGGTTCGCTGTCGCGGCTGGTCGACACTCGTGCCGTGCGCGTGATCGCCGCTCTGGCCGTCGGGTTGCTGGCGCTGGCCGTGCTGTCGCTGTGCCTGGGCGGGCGCTGGTTGCCGCCCGTGACGGCGCTGCGGGCCTTGGCGGGGCAGGGCACGGACGAAGACATCCTCGTCGTGGGCCTGCTGCGCGCCCCACGCTTGGTGCTCGCCGCGCTCGCCGGCGGCGCGCTCGCCCTGTCAGGGCATCTGCTGCAGACGCTCGTGCGCAATCCGCTCGCCTCGCCCGACATCCTGGGCATGACGAGCGGCGCCAGCGCCGCTGCCGTCGCGTTCTTCGCCGTCGCGGGCACCGGCACGGTGGACATGGCCGGGCTGCCGCTGGCCACGACGGCTGGCGCGTGGGTCGCGTCCGCGCTCGTGCTGGCGCTCGCGTGGCAGAAGGGCGTGACGCCGTTGCGCCTGGTGCTGGTCGGTGTTGCCGTGTCGGCGCTCTTTGGCGCCATCACCACCTGGCTGCTCGTGGCAAGTCCGCTCGCGAGTGCCACGGCCTCCTATGTCTGGCTCACGGGCAGCGTCTTCGGCGCAACCTGGAGCGACGTGGGCAGCCTCGCGATGTGGCTCGTGATCCTGCTGCCGGTGTTGGTGTGGGCCAGTCGTCGGGCCGCCGTGCTGCGCGCGGATGACGCGGTCGCGACTGGGGTTGGGCTGCCCGTCACGGCCACGCGCCTGTTGCTGATGGCCCTGAGCGTGGGGCTGGCGGGCGCCGCCATCGCCTATGCGGGCGCGATGGCCTTCGTGGGGCTGGTCGCCCCGCACATCGGGCGCCGCCTGGTCGGTGGCGGCTTTGCCGCATCAGCCTGGAGCAGCGCCCTGGTCGGTGCGCTGCTCGTCATGCTGGCCGATCTTGCCGGGCGGATGCTCTTCGCGCCGCGCGATCTGCCGGCGGGCATCTTCGTGGCCGCGCTGGGCGCGGTCTTCTTCGTCTTTCTATTGAGTCGCCAACGCCGATGACCACCAGCCATGATCGCGCGCTCACGGGGCCGCTCGAAGGCCGTGCACTCACCCTGGACTACGGCGGCCAGCCGATCGTCGACGGCCTGGATCTGCGCATCCCGGCGGGCGCGGTGACCGTGCTCGTCGGGGCCAACGGCTGTGGCAAGAGCACGCTGCTCAAGGCCTTTGCCCGCCTGTTGCGCCCGCGCCAGGGCGTCGTCGTCCTCAATGGTCAGGACATCCGCAGCAAGCCCACCGTGCAGGTCGCGCGCGAGCTTGCGATCCTGCCGCAGACGCCGGTCGCGCCCGAAGGCCTTACCGTGCAGCAGCTGGTGCGCATGGGCCGATATCCGCACCAGGGCTGGCTGCGGCAATGGACGCGGGAAGACCACGACAAGGTGGAATCCGTGCTTGCAGCGACCGGCCTGGCCGAGTTCCGTGATCGACCCGTGGATGCCTTGTCAGGCGGCCAGCGCCAGCGGGCCTGGATTGCCATGACGCTCGCGCAGGATGCCGACATCCTCCTGCTGGACGAGCCCACCACCTATCTTGATCTGGCCCACCAGATCGACGTGCTCGACATGATCGACGGTCTGAACGCGAGCCTCGGCAAGACGGTGGTCATGGTGCTGCACGACCTGAACCTCGCCGCCCGCTACGGCCATCACTTGGTCGCCTTGCGTCAGGGGCGGGTGCACGCGCAGGGCCGCCCGGTGGATATCCTGAACGAAGCGCTCGTGCAGCAGGTGTTCGGTCTGGCCTGCCGCATCGTGCCGGACCCAGTGTATGGGTCGCCCCTGTGCATTCCGCTGGACCGGCGCCAATCAGCGCGGCGCTCGCAGGCAGTGCCGTCGTGACGACCGTGCAGCCCGCTGGCGCTTGGGAGACGGGGCTGCTCGCCGACGATGAGCGAGCCCTGCTCGCCGAGGAATTGCGGCTGGTGATGAGCACGGCGTCCGCAGACGCCTATCCGCCGGTCGCCCAACTCCTGGATGTCGATGTCTGCCGAGACTGGCTGAACGAGGTGCGCGTACGCATCGACGCGCCCAGCCTGCCGGCGGCGGCGTCGCTCTTCGCCAAGCGCTGGTCCTTCCTCATCACCGGCGCGCCGCTCTATGCGATGTCGGTGTTCGACAAGGGGCTCAGGGTGGGCCTGGACAAGGTGGGGCTGGATGCCGACTATGCGGACCGCCTGTGGGTATCCCGGTTGCGCTTGCGCGACGCCGAGGTGACCCTGGCACCCCTGGGTCCGGCACGCGACGACTGGCGGCTCGACGTGACCACGCGTCTTTTTGCCGGGCATGTGGCGCCGCTGTGGCGCGCGCTCTCGGTGGCTGGCGGCGTGGCCGAGCGCATTCTCTGGGAGAACCTGGCTGTGCGGGCCTACAGCCTGTACGAGGGCCGACTCGACGCGGTGGCGCCAGATGCCCAGGCGCGCGCCCAGGCCGACTTCGACTGGCTGCGCCGTGACGCGCCACCCGCGGCGTTCGGCCTGGACCACAATCCCCTGAAACGCTACGACTTCGCCCCGACGCCCGTACCGGGCCGCGCCCAGCCTGTGCGCTTTCGCAAGACGTGCTGCCTCTACTACCAGGTGCCGCACGCGCGCGAATATTGCCGCGCCTGCCCGCTCATCAAGCCTGGGCGCAAGCCGCCGGTAGTGTTCGACTGATAGGTTTCGCGGGTAGGCGGCGGTGCGTCGAAATGCGCGCACCCGACGTCCGCAGCACTCGGGTCAGCCGTATAACGGTGCAGGCCCGCCGCCGGCGGGCATCTGCCGGATCGCTTCGCATGTCCCTGCCGCACGACAGCGGTTACCGCCGCATCTTCGCTCATCCCGTGATGGTCGAACACCTGCTGCGCGGCTTCGTGCCTGAGGCCTGGGTCGACGAGCTCGACTTCGCCACGCTCGAGCCGCGCGGCGGGCATTACGTGACGGACGATCTGGCCGAGCGGCGCACGGATCTCGTCTGGCGCGTGCGCTTGGGCGGCGAGCGCTGGCTGTACGTCTACCTGCTGCTCGAATTTCAGAGCCGCGACGATGCCTGGATGGCGCTGCGCATGCTGGCCTACGTGAGCCTGCTGTACCAGGATCTGGTCAAGACGGGCGAGGTAGCGCGCCCGGGTGAGTTGCCGCCCGTCTTTCCTCTGGTGCTGCACCACGGCAGCCGACCGTGGCGGGCCACGCGCGAGATGCGCGGTCTCTTTGCCGGCGCGCCCGATTCGCTCGCCGCCTACCAGCCCAGCCTGCGCTACTTCGTGCTGGACGAGCATCGGGCCGGGCTACCCGGCACGGACGACAATCTCGTCGCCCACCTGATCGCGCTGGAGAAGAGCCCCTCACCGCAGGCGACGCGTCGCAGTATCATGCAATTGCACCGCTACCTGAAGGCGCCACGCCACGACTCACTGCGCCGCGCCTTCACGGTCTACATCCAGCGCGTGCTCCTTGCCCGGCTCGTGCCAGGCGAGACGATTCCCGAGGTCAACGATTTACAGGAGATGGATGCCATGCTCGCCGAACGCGTGGTCGAGTGGACCGAGAAGTGGAAGCAGGATGGGCTACGGGCCGGGTTTGAACAAGGACTCGAACGAGGACTCGAACAAGGACTTGAACAAGGACTTGAACAAGGACTTGAACAAGGACTTGAACAAGGACTCGAACGAGGACTTGAGAAGGGGCGAGAACAGGGGCGCCTTGAAGGGCAGCGAGCCCTTCTGTTGAGGCTGCTTGCCGGCCGCTTCGGCTCACCATTGCCTGCGTGGTCCATGGCGCGCGTGGAGGCTGGGGACGCGCCCGCGTTGGAGCAGTGGAGCATGGCTGTCCTCACGGCCTCGGATCTAGACGGGGTCTTCCATCCCTCGCGTGGCGCGGAGCTGGGCGGGGGATGAGTTAATGCCCGCCCGGAACGGAGCTCGGCGTCATACGGGCAGAACGGCGGTCGCAGGCGCAGCAGGTACCGTGAGCGCTGCCTGCCGAGCCTGCATCAGGGCTTCTCGCACGACGTCCAGGTCCCCGATATGGTTGGCCAGCAGCAGCACGAGGGCCGCGTTCATGGCCTCGCTTTGCCCGGCGTCCAGATCGCGGTGGCTATCGATAAGCGCTTCGTAGAAATCGTCGGGCGCGACAAAGCCGGGTGTCGTTCTGAGGGTGCTCGGGGGGGGTTGGCCACCTGAAGGTGCAGGGGCGGGCGAGACCGCAGCAGCGGGCGCTTCTGCCATCCGCGGCTCCAGCCCCACGGCGCGGCGCAGGGCCTGCGCGATGCGTGTCGTGTCGGCCCCGCGCCATCGCGCTGCCACATGCTGATCCGGCCGGATCAGGTACACCGTGCCGGGCAAGAGCGCATAGCGTCGCGCGACGAGACCATCGATGTCTTCCAGGTGAACATCCTCGCCATGAACAGCCTGCTCGCCAGCGCGTGCTGCCCGGCCCTCGGCATGCACGTGGACGCGAGCGAGAGCAACGCCGGGCGGCGTGTCGATGGCGTCCAGGCCGCTCACGTCATCGGCCACGAGCAACGTGAACTGCGCCTTCAGGTGCGCGAGCAGCCAACCGAGTTCGCCGTCATGACGCACAGGCGCGTCCACAGCCACCGCACCGGGCGCAAGGCCCCCCTCGAAGGGGTGCACGTCCGGCGTATTCAACGATGATCCATGCAGCGTTGCGGGTACGGACAACCGGCCGCTGTTGACCAGGCCGCGGGCAAAGCCGTAATCACGGGCGAGCCGCAGCACGGTGTTGCGAAATGTCTTGCTGATGGGGCTCTTGGGGGTGATGAAGTCCGTGGCCCGGGTGGAATTGAGCAGGTTCTCGTCGGCGGCGTACTCCCGCTCGGTGGCGTAGGTATCCAGCAGGGCGTCGGGCGCGTGCCCGCGCAGCACCAGCGCGAGCTTCCAGGCGAGGTTCTCGGCGTCCTGCACGCCGCTGTTGGCCCCGCGCGCGCGAAGGGCGACACGCCGTGCGCCGCATCGCCCGCAAAGAGCACGCGGCCCTGGCGAAAGTGATCCATGCGCAGGCACGAGAAGGTGTAGATGCTCACCCATTCCAGCGTGAACTCGGCGGCATCGCCAAAGAGCGCCCGCAGGCGAGGCAACACGCGCTCGGGCTTGACCTCCTCGACGGGGTCGGCATCCCAGCCGAGCTGGAAATCCACGCGCCACACGTTGTCCGGCTGGCGGTGCAGCAGCACGGACTGGTTCGGGTGAAAGGGCGGATCGAACCAGAACCACCGCTCGGGCGGGAAATCTGCCGTCATGCGGATGTCGGCGATGAGAAAGCGATCGCGAAACGAGCGCCCGTGGCTTTCCTGGCCCAGCATCTTGCGCACGGGCGAGCGTGCGCCGTCGCAGGCGATGAGATGGTCGGCGTGCAGGCGATAGGCACCGTCCGGGGTGTCGACCGTGACGATGACCCCATCGGCCACTGGTTCCACGGCGCTCACGCGATGCCGCCAGCGCGTCTGGACGAGGGGCTCTGCGGCCACGGCTTCCTGCAGGTAGCCTTCCACGTAGTACTGCTGCAGATTGATGAAGGCCGGGCGACGATGGCCGGCTTCGGGCAGGAGATCGAAGCGCCAGATCTCCTCGTCCCGGAAGAACACCTTGCCGACGTTCCACGACACGCCCTTGTCGACCATGCGCTGGCCCACGCCCAGGCGATCCCAGATGTCGAGCGTGCGCTTGGCGAAGCAGATGGCGCGCGAGCCGGTGGACAGGCGACAGTCGTCGTCGAGGACAAGGGTGGAAATGCCCTGGCGGGCCAGATCCAGCGCGGTGGACAGGCCCACCGGGCCGGCACCCACGATGACGACCGGGTGGCGCGCGACGGCGTCGCTATCGAGTTCGGCCGGGCGCGCGTAGGCGAACTCGACCTGTTGGTAGTTGATGTCTCCCACTGGCGTCTCCGGCGATGGCAGCGGTGTCGGGGTGCAAACGGGCGCACCCGTCCCTGCGCCCGGACTCTGCGGCCCGGGTCGCGTCAGCTCAGCTCAGATCAGGTGCTGCAGGGTGGCGCTGTGCGGGCTCAGCCTTCCAGCGTCTTCCACATCTCGACGTCGCGCTCGGCCGTCCAGATCCGCGGATCGGTGATGCCGTTGGCCTCGTCAAACGCACGCGTCACGTCGAACGGCATGCAGTGATCGAAGATGACCCAGTCCTTGTAGCGCGGCTGCATGGCGGCGTAGGTGTCGCGATACACGGTCTTCAGATCCTTGCCGGCTGCCACGCCCTGGTTCACCAGGTCATACAGGTCATTGAGAAAAGCGCGCGTGCCGGCCACGGCCGTATGGACTTCGCGGGCGTTCATCAGGGCGGGCCCACGGCCGGGCACCATCTTCTCGGGGCCGAGCGCCATCAGGCGATCCAGTGTCTGGGGCCAGTCGCGGAAGTAGGCGTCGCCGGCGTAGGGCGTGGTCTGGTACTCGACCAGATCGCCCGCGAAGAGCACTTTCTGGTCCGGCAGCCAGGCCACCGTGTCGGCCTTGGTGTGGCCGCGGCCCAGGTGCAGGATGTGCACTTCCAGGTTGCCGAGATCGATGGTCATCGAGCCATCGAACGTGATGGTGGGCCAGGTCAGGCCGTCCGGCACGGATTCGACGTCGCGGAACAGCCGGGGAAACCGGCCAATCTCGCTCGCCTTGTCCTGCTCGCCGCGCTCGACGATGAGGTTGTAGGTCTCGCGGCTGGCGATGATCTGCTCGGCCTCGAAGGCGGACGCACCCAGCACGCGCACGGCGTGGTAGTGCGAGAGCAGCACGTACTTCACGGGCTTGTCCGTGACCTCGCGAATGCGGCGGATCACGTCGCGGGCCATGGTGGGCGTGGCCTGCGTGTCCACCACCATCACCGCGTCGTCGCCGATGATGACGCCCGTATTGGGATCGCCCTGGGCCGTGTAGGCGTAGGCGTTGTCCGAGAGTTTCTCGAAGCTGACGGTTTTTTCTTCCGTGTCGGCGTGCGAGGCGAAGGCTTTGCTCATGGCTGTCTCCAGGTGCGGCGGCGGGCGCGAGTGCGCCGTGGCGTGCGTCTGCCTGCGACTATACGCGCCTGTTCGTTTTTATTCAATCCGTTCGTCTATAACGAATCAGACGACAGGTCGCCGGTAGCCGAGACGTTGGGAGATGGCGTCGGCACAGGCGCGCATGGGATGCGCGATGTCGCCATCGAGCCGCGCATCGAAGAGGCCCGCTGGCCCGATGCAGGTGATGGCGGCAACGACATGGCCGGTATGGTCGAACACAGGTACCGACAGGGCGTCGATGCCGGGAAGCGGATTGCCCAGGGCGCGGGCCATGCCGTCGGCCCGGATGGCCGCGAGCAACTCGTCGCGGGTGCGCAGGTCCGGCTCGGGGGGCAAGGTATGCGTGACGACGGCTGCGTCACCGGCCTCGCGGGCGATGTAATGCTCGGCGACCTTGGGCGGCAGCCAGGCCGCGAAGACCTGGCCTGTGGCGGTATGCAGCATCGACATCACGGTGCCGGCGCGCAGGTTCACATGGACCGGGTAGCTCGCCTCCAGGATCTGGATGATCGTGGGACCATGCGAGCCGAGCACGGCCAGGGCGGTGGTGTGGCCCAGTGTGGCGGCAAGCCGGGTGATCTGAGGGGCGGCCGCCGAACCGGCTCCAGCCGACGCAGGCTCACGAGTCCCATCTGCAGCGCGAAGGGGCCGAGTTCGTATTGCGACGTGGCGTCGTCCTGCTGGACGAGACCGACGCGGATGAAGCTCACCAGATAGGGGTGGGCCTTGGCCGAGGTCATTCCGGCCGCGCGCGCCAGGTCGCGCAGCGTCATGGATTCGCCCGCATCGACCAGGGCCTGCAACAGGGCAAACCCGGTCTCGATGGATTGAATGCTGCGCTGCGCGCCGTCTTGACTCATGAAGGGCTCCGTTCGCCGCCCTCCGCGGCGTCGGGCAGCCGGTCAGGCCGCGCAGGGCGCGGCCGGGAAGGCTCAGGCGTCGGGAGACGCGGGGCGGCTGCCCG
>NZ_JADCNH010000021.1 GCF_018904615.1 Verticiella alkaliphila
CCGGTGACTGCACCGGTGACGCCGGCCGTGTCGCCTGCCGATACGGTGGCGCCGCCCGAGGCCGTGCCGCATGCCGACACGCACCCGGCCGAACCGGCGACGCGCCCGCAGGCGCCCGTTGCCGCGCCGGCGGATCTCCAGGCCGTGGTGAACGCCGCGGGCATGGAGTGGGTGCAGACGGACACGCAGCGTCTGGCCGCCGTGCAGGCGGACATCGCCGGCGCGAACGTCGCTCCCCGGCTGGGTCGCGAGCGCAAGCCCGCCGCCGCCGTGAACACGGAGCCGATGGTGCAGGTGGAGACGCAGCGCGAGGGCTGATGCCCGAACGCAGGCCTGGGCGACCGGGCCGCGTCAACGACAAACCCCCGCCTCGTGCGGGGGTTTGTCGTTCTGGACGTCAATGCTGCGCACGTCATGCCGTCCCGACGTGTGCGGGGGCAGGCGGCGCCCAGTATGCAGTCAGCGGAACGAGCTTTGCCTGTCCGCAGTGCGAACGGCTCATTTCTCTCGGCCGGCTGCATGGCCGTCTGCGCGGGCTACCATCCTGCGCAGGCACACCTCGCCGTGTGCTGCACTCACAAAGCCTCCAGGAGACATCATGCGCCTGCTCTCGCGCTTCGCCCCCCACACCCTTTCGCTCGCCGTCGGCCTAGCGATCGCCCTGCCTGCCGCCGTCGCGCAGCCTGCCGATGCCTGGCCCGACCATCAGATCCAGGTGATCGTGCCCTACACCCCGGCCGGCTCGACGGACGCGGTCACGCGCATCGTCATGCAGAAGCTCGCCGAGCGGCTGGGCCAGCCCATCGTCGTGGAGAACCGCCCCGGGGCGAACAGCCTGGTCGGAACGGCCCAGGCAGCCCGCGCCAAGCCGGACGGCTACACGTTCGTCACCGTGCTCGCCGCCTACACGGTCAATCCTCACCTCTACCCCTTGCAGTACAAGCAGGAAGATTTCACGCCCGTCTCGCACCTGGCGGATCTGCCGCTCTTTCTCTTCGTGAACCGCAATCTGCCAGTGAATTCGGTCAACGACCTGATCGAGTACGGCCGCAAGAACCCCGGCAAGCTCACCTACGCCTCCAGCGGCACGGGCTCGAGCGCGCACATGACCGGTGCCAACTTCGCCCTGGTCAACGGCCTGGAGATGACGCACATCCCCTACAAAGGCAGCGCGCCGATCCTCACGGATCTGCTGGGCGGCCAACTGTCGATGGTCTTCGATCCGGCCATCGTGCCCATGCCCTACGCCAAAAAGGGTGAGCTCAAAGTGCTGGGGCTCGCGTCGGCGGAGCGCTGGCAAGTGGCGCCCGAGGTGCCCACGCTCGTCGAACAGGGCGTGAAGGACTTCGTGATGAACTCCTGGGTCGGCTTGCTGGCGCCGGCAGGCACGCCGCAGCCCATCGTCGATCGCATGTCGCGCGAACTGGCCGAGGTGGTGAAGGATCCGGATGTTCGGCAGCGCTTCGCCAATGCGGGCTTCGTGCCGCGCGGCAGCACCCCAGCCGAGTTCGGGGCCCTCATCGAGAAGGATCTCGCGCGCTACGGCGAGATCGTGAAGGCCACGGGCACGAAGGTCGAGTGAGTCGGTAGTCAGGACGGCGAGTGAGGCAGCACCGGCCTCGCTCGCACCGGCGCTCAGACCGCCTTGGGGGCTGCCGCCTTGATCTCGCGCTTGCGATCGTCCGCGACGCGCCGCGCGTGCGGGCGCTCGCCGATACGGGTCAGATAGTCGCGCACCGTATCGCCACCCAGCGCGGCCGCCACGAGATCCTCGCCGAAGACCTGCTGCGTGGCGCGCGCCACGAGCGGCAAATGCACCCAGGCCGCGCAATCGGCCTGCGTGAACGTATCACCGCCGATATAGGGATCGAAGCGCACCAGCGCCTTCAGCCGGTTCAGGTTGCGGGTGAGCAATGGCTTCACCTCGGCATTCACGAGCGGATCGGCCGGCGCACCGAAGTAGGCCTGCGGGTACAGACGTCGGGCGACCAACTCGATGTGCAGTTCCAGATACTGGATCAGCTCACGGCACTTGGCGCGCGCGAACGGATCGGCTGGCATCAGCGGGACGTCGGGAAAGGCATCCTCGAGATACTCGGCGATCGGGTGGGATTCGGACAGCGCGCCCGCGTCGGTGACGAGATACGGCACCTTGCCGAGCGGCGAGTGCTGCAGGACGTCGGCCTCCTGCGAGGGGCGTACAAACACTTCCTCGAAGGGCACGCCTTTTTCCAGCAGCGCCAACTTGATCTTGTTGTAGTAGTTGCTGATGCAGAAACCGTAGAGCTTCAACACGCGTGTCTCCTGAATCATCGTTGTCGTGCGGCGCGCAGATGGCGCCGCCTCTGGACGGATGCTAGCAGGCAATACGGGTTGAGGACACGCCCCGGAGCGCCGTGGCGGCGCTCCGAAGGCGTATCAGGAGACGACGGCTTCGGCGGGCAGGCGCGTGAGCAGCGCCAGCAGCTGGGCGATCTCGTCGCGCATGCGCCGACGATCGACGATCATGTCCACGGCGCCCTTCTGCAGCAGGAACTCCGCGCGCTGGAAGCCTTCCGGGAGCTTCTCGCGCACGGTCTGCTCGATCACGCGCGGGCCGGCAAAACCCACCAGTGCCTTGGGCTCGGCGATCACCACATCACCCACGAACGCAAAGCTGGCGGACACGCCACCCATGGTCGGATCGGTAAGCACGCTGATGAACGGCAGCTGGTGCTTGGCGAGCTGAGCGAGCATGGCGTTGGTCTTGGCCATCTGCATGAGCGAGAGCAGGCTTTCCTGCATGCGCGCACCGCCCGAGGCGGCAAAGCAGATGAAAGGCGTGCGCTGATCGATGGCCGCCTGCACGCCCCGCGCAAAGCGCTCACCCACCACCGAGCCCATCGAGCCGCCCATGAACTGGAATTCGAAGGCAGCGGCCACGAGCGACATGCCGCGCACCGACCCGCTCATCACCACGAGCGCTTCGGACTCGCCTGTCTGGGCCGCGGCTTCCTTCAGACGGTCCGGATACTTCTTGGTGTCCTTGAACTTCAGCGTGTCGACCGGCGTGATCTCACCGCCAATTTCGACGCGGCCTTCGCGGTCGAGCAAGGAATCCAGCCGATCACGTGCGTTGATGCGCAGATGGTGATCGCACTTGGGGCACACCTGCAGATTCTTGCGCAGGTCGTCCTGGTACAACACGGATTCGCACGACGGGCATTTCGTCCAGAGGCCCTCGGGAACCCGGCGCTGGGTCTGGGTTTCCGACGTCTTGATGCGTGGCGGAAGCAGTTTTTCGAGCCAGCTCACGATGTAGAGATCCTTTCCGATACGTAGAGGCGAAGCCCAGCGGCGCCGCGCAATGGGGCGCCGGCTGGGGGGTGCATCATAGTCGCTTCAGGCAGCGACGTCGATTCACGCCGTTGTGGTAGAGGCAGCGTCCAACGCCTGGCGAATGGTGCGCAGCCAGTCTTCGGCGGCGCGTGCACTGGCCTTGGCCCGGTCAGACTCCCCTGCGGCCGCCGCGGCCTGAGCAATGGTGTCGACCAGACGTGAGCCGATCACGACGGCATCCGCATGCTCGGCCAGCGCCACGGCGCTCGCCGCGTCGCGGATGCCGAAACCCACACCCACCGGCAGCTGCACGTGCTGACGAATGCGCGCAATGTTGCGAGCGACGTCGGCCGCATCCAGGTGGCCGGCACCCGTCACGCCCTTGAGCGAGACATAGTACACATAGCCGCGTGCCACCTCGGCCACGGCCACGATGCGCGCATCGGTGGACGTGGGTGCAAGCAGGAAGATCGGATCGATGCCCGCCTCGCCCAGGAGACGGGCGAAGTCGGCGACTTCCTCGGGCGGGTAATCCACCGTCAGCACGCCATCGACGCCGGCCTCGCCCGCCGCGCGCGCAAAGGCCTCGGCGCCCATGCGCTCGATCGGGTTGGCATAGCCCATCAACACCACGGGCGTGCGGGTATCCGTGCGGCGGAACTCGGCGACCATGCCGAGCACGTCGCGCAGCGACGTGCCGCCCGCCAGGGCGCGCTCGGCCGCGGCCTGGATTACCGGGCCATCGGCCATCGGATCGGAGAACGGCACGCCAAGCTCGATGACGTCGGCACCGGCAGCGACCAGCGCATGCATGACGGGCACGGTGGCGTCTGGACCGGGGTCACCGGCCATCACGTAAGGAATCAGGGCGGTGCGCGTGGCCTTGTCGGCGAAGGCAGCCGCGAGACGGGCAGAAGCGTTCACAGTCATGGCGGCGCTCCTCACAGGTCCAGACCGGCGCGCTCAGCGACGGTGTGCATGTCCTTGTCGCCACGACCGGACAGGTTGACCAGAATGATCTTGTCCTTGTCGAGCGTGGGCGCCAGACGCACGGCATGCGCGATGGCATGGGCCGACTCGAGCGCGGGCATGATGCCTTCGATGCGGCAGCAGCCATGAAAGGCCGCGAGCGCCTCGTCGTCCGTGACCGTCACATAGGTGGCACGACCGGAGTCCGCCAGCCAGGCGTGCTCGGGGCCGACGCCGGGGTAATCCAGCCCGGCCGACACCGAGTGCGTTTCCTGGATCTGGCCGTTGGCGTCCTGCAGCAGATAGGTGCGGTTGCCGTGCAGCACCCCCACCTGGCCGCCCGTGATCGAGGCGGCGTGCTGGCCGCTCGCGATCCCGTGCCCACCGGCTTCGACGCCCACGAGCGCGACCTCATCGAACCCGATGTACGGATGGAAGATGCCCAAGGCGTTGGAGCCGCCACCCACCGCCGCCACGACGACGTCGGGCTGACGGCCGGCGTCGCGCGGCATCTGCTCGATGCACTCGCGGCCGATCACGGTCTGGAAATCCCGCACCAGCATCGGATACGGGTGCGGGCCCGCCACCGTGCCGATGATGTAGAAGGTGTTCTCGACGTTGGTCACCCAGTCGCGCATGGCTTCGTTCATGGCGTCCTTCAGGGTGCGCGAGCCGGATTCGACCGGCACCACCGTCGCGCCCAGAAGCTTCATGCGGTAGACATTGGCCGACTGGCGGCGCACGTCCTCGCTGCCCATGTAGATGACGCACTCCAGACCGTAGCGCGCTGCCACGGTGGCCGTGGCCACGCCGTGCTGGCCCGCGCCGGTCTCGGCGATGACCCGCGGCTTGCCCATGCGACGGGCGAGCAGGGCCTGACCAATGCAGTTGTTGACCTTGTGCGCGCCGGTGTGGTTCAGGTCTTCGCGCTTGAACCAGATCTGGGCGCCGCCCAGCTCGGAGGACCAGCGTCGGGCGTGATACAGCGGGCTCGGGCGGCCCACGAAGTGCGCGAGTTCATATTCGAACTCGGCCACGAATTCCGGATCGTTGCGATAGCGGTCATAGGCCGCGTTCAGCTCGTCCAGGGCATGGACGAGCGTCTCGGCCACGAAGGTGCCGCCATAGGGGCCGAAATGGCCCTTGGCATCAGGGTATTGGTATGCAGTCATGTGTCTTTGCGCGCGGCGTCGAAGCGCCGCACTTCCTCGGCAAACTGTCGCATCTTCCCGGCGCATTTGACGCCGGGCTCGAGTTCAACGCCGCTGCTCACATCCACGGCGTAGGGGCGAACGTCAGCCAGGGCTTGGGAAACCCTTTCGGCATGCAACCCACCAGACAAAACGAGCGGACGCGCGCTTTCGCTGCGGGCGACGTTGGCAAGCGAGGACCAATCGAAGCTCCTGCCACTGCCACCGTAACCGGGAGAATAGCTGTCGAACAGCCAACCGGCGGCGGCCTCGTGGACCAGACACGATTCTAGCAAAGCCGCAGGCGTGTCCAACCCTGGCGCGCCCACGCGAAACGCCCGCAGGTACGGCAGGCCGTGAACGGTGCACTGATCCGGCGTTTCGTCCCCGTGGAACTGCAGCATGTCCGGGCGGACGGCATCAATGATGGCCTGGAGCTCGGCAGGGCTCGCGTTCACCGTGAGCGCCACCACGCTCACGAAGGGCGGCACGCGCGCGCGCAGGCGCGCTGCAGTCTCCAGGGTCAGGCAGCGCTTGCTGGGCGGGTAGAAGACGAGGCCCACGGCATCGGCGCCCAGTGCCACGGCGGCGTCGACGTCCGCCTCGCGGGTGAAGCCGCAGAATTTGATTCGGGTGCGGGACATAGGCAGGGACGGGGCATGCGCCCGGGCTATGGCGCAAGGCAAGGGTGCCCGGCGCGACGGCCGGCCGAGGCATGCGCCGCGGCAGGAAAAGCTAAAGATTGTCGCGGATTTCCGCCGTGGCGTCCAAATCCGGCAGGTCGAAGCCCGGATACTCGACCGCGGTGAGATAGAGCCCGCCCGGTGCGAAGGTCGGGGCAGCGACGGCCCGGTTGCGGGCGGCGAGCACCTCGGCCATCCACTCGGGCGGGTGCCGCCCCTGCCCCACGTAGACGAGACACCCCAGGATGTTGCGCACCATGTGGTGCAGGAAGGCGTTGGCGCGCAGGGTCACGGTGATGAAGCGGCCGCGCTGGGCGATCTCGAGTGCGTGCATCGTGCGCACGGGCGATGCCGCCTGGCACTGCGACGAGCGAAAACTCGTGAAGTCGTGCTCGCCGAGCAGGCTGGCGCCGGCGGCCTGCATGGCCCCCAGATCCAACGGCCGAAAGCTCCAGCCGGCACGCTGCACCCAATGCGGCGAGCGCACCGGATCGACCCGCAGCACATAGACGTAGCTGCGCGCCGTCGCGCTGAACCGGGCGTGGAAATCGTCGGGTACGGGCCTGGCCCAACGCACCGCGATCGACGGGGGCAGGTGCGCGTTGAGACCGCGCACCCAGGCGTGATCGGGCCGCACCACGGGCGAATCCAGATGGACCACCTGCATGGCGGCGTGCACGCCGGTGTCCGTGCGACCCGCGCACACCGTGGGCACGGGTGAGCCCACGAAAGCGGCCAGCGCCGCCTCCAGCGTGTCCTGCACAGTCCTTCCACCCGGCTGCGTCTGCCAGCCCAGCCAGGGTGCGCCGTCGTAGGCCACCCCCAATGCCATGCGCGTCATGCGATATGCCCTCGGACGGCGGCGAGGGTCATCGTCCCATTACGGTGCATTCGGCGGCTTCGGTCGGGACTTCGCGGGTTCATCGCTGGGCGGGGAGTTCAGGTCGAGGTCGAAATCCACCGGCAGCGGTCGCTCGACGGGCTCGGCTTCGTGCGGTGGACGCCGACGTCGGAAGACAAAGGCGAGCACGGCCACCACGAAAGCCAGCGAGAGCACGACGACCGGCCAGAAGTAGCGGTCGAGCCAGTGCGGCTCGGCCGGCGCCGTCACGGTGCCTGCAGGCGCGCCAGCCTGCGGCGTGGGGCTTGCCGCACCGGGTGCCGAGGGACCGGTGCCGGTGGCCGCCTGGAGACGGGTGTCTCCCGTGCCCGGGCTTGCGGCCCCATTGCCACCGGCAGCACCGGCCGGCGTCGAGGGCGCGTTGCCATTCGGGGCGCTGGTCGCGTTGCCCAAGGCCGATGTCGCGGCGTTACCGCCTGGCGAACCCCCGGCGTTGCCGGACGCGGCACCAGCGGCTGCGCCGCCGGCGGCGTTGGTGGCCGTGGCGCTGCTCGCGGTAGGTCCCGTTGCAACGTCAGCAGCGCCCGCGGCGCTTGCCACCCGACGTGGTCGGCCCCGCGGCGTTTCCGGCCCCGACGTTGGTCGCGCTCGATCCGGTCGACGCCGCGCCCGAGGCACCACCGCCTGCGGCCGCGCTGCGATCTCCCGTTGCGCCATTCGCGCCCGCAGGTGCTGAGGTGCCGGCCTGAGGCTCCCCCGCAGATCCATTGGACGCCGTGGCTCCCGCGGTACCCGTTGCCCGCCCCGCCTGACCGGGTTCGGTCGAGCCCGCGGTGGCAGCCCCGTTGCTCGTGGCGCCTGCGGCACCCGCCTGGGCTGCGGCGCCCGTGGACCCAGTCGCGCCCGGCGCACTCGAAACACCAGTATTGCCCACAGCACCCGAGACATCTGCCCCTGTGCCGCCTGCCGCGCTCGCGGCGCCCGCACCACCGGCGGCGGTGCCCTGCCCCGCCGAGCCAGCGACTGTTGCATCGCCCGCTGCGGTCGCCGCCCCTGCGGCACCACCGGCTCCGGGTGCCTGTGCCGCCTCGGTTGCGGATGTCCCCGAGCCAGCGCCCGTCTGTCCACCCGGGGTCACCGCACCCTGGGCCGTCGCGCCGCCAGCAGCGGCGGCGCTGGCCGAGGCCGTGCCGCTTTGTCCTTGCAAACGGGCGAGGGTCTCGTTCTGACGCTCCAGCAGACGGCGCATGTCCGCCAACGTGGATTCGAGCTCGCCCACGCGCGATTGCGCATCGGTGAGCGCCCGCTGCGTCGCTGCGCGCTCGTCCCCGACTTCAGGATGTTGTACTCGCCAGCCGAGACCAAGGCCGCTTCCGTTTCGATGACGAGGGTGTCGAAACCTTCGCCGCCGTTAACACGGTCGCCAGCAAGCAGGGTGCGTTCAAAGGCGATCGTGTCGTCGCCAGCGCCCGAATTGATGGTGACTGCCTTCGTCTCTTCGTCAACGGTGATCGTGTCGTCGCCAGCACCGGTGGAAATGGTCTTGATCGAGCCTTCGGCGGTCACGGTGATGTCACCCGTGCTGGTCGAGGCGTCGATGGTCTTGACTTTGGTGGTGGCGGTGGAATCAGCCAAGTCACGCACGCGCAGGCCGGTCGCGATCTCGGTCGAAAGGTTGAACGTTTCCACGTCCGTGCCAATCGAGAGAATAATTTCGTTGGCTTCTTCGCCTTCCTCGACTTGGGCCAGTTCGCCGGTGATGAAGACGTTGCCCAGCACCTTGCCTGCGGCCACCACCATGACTTGGCCGTCAACGTTGTTGAAGTCCAGAGCAACGTTGTCCAGAGCCTTGCCACCGAACTCAGCGGTCACGCCCTCTTCGACGTTGTCGAACGAAGCTTCAACACCTACGAACGTGTCGCCTTCGATCTGAATAGCGGCAGCGCCTTCGATGTTGCTGAACTCGGCGACAGCGGTCGTGGCCTTGGCAGCAGTGATCGTCACTACGACGTCGTCATCGGCGCCGTCGACCTTCACGCCCACGGTCGTGGCAGCAGCAGCGGCGGCAACCGTGACTTCAGCCTCGCCCACGAGGTTCTTGAAGCCAGCCACCGTGGTCTCGGCCAGAGCCGTCACGTTGACGGCTTTGCCATGTTGCCACAGTTCTTCCACGCCGACGAACTTCGAGGCGTCGAGCGAAGAGCCGCCGGTGGTGAACGCACCGCTGTTGGCGTTGTACAGGTTGATGACTTCGATGTTCTTGATCGAAACGTTGGCGGGCAGTTGGTTGTTTGCTGTGGCACCCGTGTAGATGTTCACCGTGTCACGGCCAGCACCACCGTCGATGGAGTCGAATGCACCCAGCGTCGGCTTCTTGTCGCCCGTTGCCGGATCGATCGGCAGTGCATTGAACACGTCGTTGCCGGCGGTGCCGACCAGCTTGTCCACGCCCGGGGTCAGGAAGAAGGTCTGGCCGCCATTCGTGGCATCAGACAGCTTTTCCTTGGCGGCGTCGATCGAGGCCGGATCTTCGTTCACGCCGTCCAGGACTTGGGCAGCATTGAATTCGAGCGTCGGCAGGATTTGCGGGTTGGAGTTTTCGAACTTGGCGAATTCCAGAGCGACCGTGGTGCGGTTTGCCAGGTAAGCGCCATCGCGCTCGTCAGCCGCAGCGGAGGCGATCACGATACCAACCAGCTCAGCGCGGTCGATGGACCCGTTGCCCAGCTGAGCGATCCAGTAAGCACGGCCACCTTCATCAGCGGCGCGACCCAGCACGTTCTGGTAGATCCAGTCGACGTATTCTGCGTCCGTCACCGACTCACCGGAGGGGATCTCGCCCACGTTGCCAGCATCCAGGTAGATCTGGGCCGACAGCGCCTTGAATGCATTTTCTTCAGCGGCGGGGTTGTCACCTTGAGCAGCAGCCAGCTGCTTGTACAGCGTGACGTAGAAGTTCATCGCCTGATATTCAGGGGCGCGGCCGAGGTAGGACAGGAACAGCACTGCAACGTCTTCGCGAGCGTCGACAGTATCGATGATAGCCATTTGGGCAAAACTCCGTAGGGTCTTCTCGTGACACACGAGATCAGTATTCACGCGCACAAAGCGCTACGAAATACTACTGAAGATTCTGAGAGATTGCAGTGACGGCGGTCACATTTTCCTAGATTCATCCACGCTAATACGGCATACAGCCATCGTCTACTGGTACCAAAGCTGCGTACCCATGATCACGATGATGATCACCGAGTTAGCGTTACTTTTGTAATATTCATGAGAATTTGTATTTTCCGATTGCTGCGCTAGCTGAAGAGAAAGCCATTCCTGAAATGAAGAAAGCCCCGAGACTAAAAGCCTCGGGGCTTATCTACCGAACGCTACAGCGATTTCAAACCACGCCGTAGCATCATCGACGTCGGTACAACTTAGACCTCAACTTGATTCAGCGTAGCCACCAAGTCGTTCAGGTCAACTTGACCCACGATCTTGACCAACACATCGGAGTCGTCCAGCGTGGCTTCACCAAGGTTGGCGTACACATAGGTATCGCCACCGAAGGTGAACACAAACTGGTCGCCTTCTTTGGCGGCAACCTCAACCAGCGCCAGACCCAGGTCGTCCGTATCGGAGACAGTCGTGACTTCGAAGCTGCTCAGTTGGACGAAGGCGTCGAACCCGTCGCCTGCTTCGGTGTCGACGTAGCCGACCACGAGCATGTCGAACGGCGTTTCCTCGGCGTCGTCATCTTCTGCGGCATCGAAGTCCATCAGCTTCAGGCCCGACACCGAGTCCATGGCACCAACCGTCGAGTTGGCAAGGCCAACCTGCGAGTAGCCTGCACCCAGCGTAATGGTCTCTTCTTCAGCATTGGCCGACAGATACTGGAATGCGCTCTGCTCGTCCAGGCCAGACACGTCGATCGTGACCAACGCGGAAGGTGCCAGCACGGCGTCGTCAAGATCACCCTCTTCGCCGGTCGAGAAGCCGTTGAACACGATCACTGAGCCCGAGCCCGAAACCGTCAGCGTCGTGAGATTCTCGGCGTCAGCAGACAGCAGGACGAAATACGACGGCTCGAACTCGCTGTCGTCATCGCCTTCTTCCGGCCAATTGGTAACCAAGTCGACATTGGCAACTTCGAAGTCACCGCCCAGACGTGCTGCGGAGTCTTCCAGGCTCAGATTGACTACCGATGCGTTCGCGAGAATGTCGGCCTCGGCACCCTCAGCCACCTCGATCGACACCGCGCCGCCGAAAGCACTGCCTTCAACGTAGCCGGCTGCCGTAACAACCAGGTCTTGCTCGGTCACCAGGGTCTGCGTGGCGGAAGCCTTCGTCACCGTCGAAACTGCAGCGGTATCTTCGTCAACGCCGTCATCGCCAACAAACGTCAGCTGGCTGAACGAAGACAGGCGCGAAGCATCCACATCCACTGCGTTGTCGAACACGAGGTTATCGATGTTCGTCACGCCGGCCTTCAGGATGTTGTACTCACCAGCCGACACCAGACGAGCTTGGGTATTCAGTACGAGGGTATCGAAACCTTCGCCGCCGTTCACACGGTCACCCGAGACCAGCGTGCGATCGAACACGATGGTGTCGTCACCAGCACCAGAGCTGACGGTGGTTGCGCCAGCACGATCCACGATGATCGTGTCGTCACCTGCGCCCGTAGAAACGTTCTTCACGTTGCCTTCGGCTACGAAGAAGATGTCACCCGTGCTGGTCGAGGCGTCGACGGTGTCCAGCTTGCTGCCTTCGGAGTAAGCGTCAACGTCCAGATACGTATTAACTTGCGTCGTGACAGTCAGCGTCTGGACGTCGGTTTCAACGTACAGCTCGATTTCGTTCTCTTCCTCGCCCTCTTCGACGGCGGCCAGTTCACCGGTCACCAGCACGCTCGACACCTTCTCGCCACCGGCGTAGATGTCAGCGTTCTCGACGTTCGACAGCTCAATGGCCACGTTGTCGAGTGCCTTGCCTTCCAGCGAGACGTCTGCGTATTCCACGTTCGTGAAGGAAGCTTCCACGCCAATCACGGTATCGCTGTCGATATCCAGATCGGCTTCGCCTTCGACATTGCTGAAATCGGCGACGACGGTCGTGGCCTTACCAGCATTGACGTCGAGGGAGATGTCGCCGTCGACACCGTCAACGATCACGGCAACGGTCGTGGCGGCCTCAGCAGCGCTGACATCGACAGTGGTGTCGCCTTCGAGGTTCTTGAAGCCAGCAGCCGTGGTGTCAGCCAGGTTCGCGACGTCAACGGCGGCGCCGTGTTGCCACAGTTCCTGCACGCCGGTGAACTTGGAAGCGTCCAGCTGACCACCGCCGGTATTGAACTCTTGCGTAGCGGTGTTGAAGAGATTGATGACTTCGATGTTCTTGATGCTGACGTTGGCAGGCAGAACGTTGTCGGTAGCCGCACCCGAGTAGATGTTCAGCGTGTCGCGGCCGGCGCCACCGTCGATGGAATCGAAGGCACCAAGGGTCTGCGAGGGCTCACCCGTGGCCGGGTTGACCGGCAGCGCGTTGAACACGTCATCGCCAGCCGTGCCCACGAGCTTGTCCACGCCCGGGGTCAGGAAGAAGCTTTGACCGCCACCCGTGGCGCTCGACAGTTTCGCCAGCGCAGCGTCGATGGAGGCCGGGTCTTCGTTCACGCCGTCCAGCACCTGGGCAGCGTTGAACTCTAGGTTCCCCAGGATCTGCGGATTGGAGTTTTCGAACTTGGCGAATTCCAGAGCGACCGTCGTGCGGTTCGTCAGGTACGCACCGTCGCGCTCGTCGTCATAGGCAGAGGCGATCACGATGCCGACCAGCTCAGCGCGGTCGATCGAACCGTTGTCCAGTTGGGCGATCCAGTAAGCACGGCCGGCCTCATCGGCGGCACGGCCCAGCACGTTTTGGTAGATCCAGTCGACGTACTCGCCGTTCGTGACCGATTCGCCCGAGGGGATTTCGCCCACGGTGCCGGCGTCAATGAAGATCTGAGCCGACAGTGCCTTGAAGGCGTTTTGCACGGCGGCGGGGTCATCACCTTGCTCGACGCCCAGCTGCTTGTACAGCGTGACGTAGTAGTTCATCGCCTGATACTCGGGCGCGCGACCGAGGTACGACAGGAACAGTACAGCAACGTCTTCACGTGCGTCGACGGTGTCGATGATAGCCATGTGGGGAAAACTCCGTAGTAGATGCCTTGTGATACACAAAGCAGGAATCTGAGCGCATTAGCGCTGAGGAATACTACGGAAGTTGTAAAACTGAAGCTGTGACCTGCATCACAAAAACGTCAATTAGTTGCTTCCCGCGCAAGTTTTCGCAATTCGAGCCTGTGAGCAAGAACAAACGATGTTGCTAAGCATAAAAACGACGCGCAACTGTAACGTTTTGGTCACAAAAAAGCGGGCGCCCTGAAGGCGCCCGCTGTACTACGTCAACCAACCCTGATCGATACCTTACACAAGCTGAAGATCGGTAGGCTGCTCAGGCGCATCCTGCTGCAGTTGCTCTGCCGTGAACTCACCAGCCAGCTTCAGACCGAAGTCCTCGTTGTCAAAGCGGCCGTCGCTGTTCGCATCTGCGTACAGGTAGGTATCGCCTTGGAACGTGAACACCAGCACGTCGGCATCGAACCCTTCATTGGCGTAAGCTGCTGCCGCATCCGCCCAAGCCTGATCCAGCGTGCTCACCCCAGATGCCAGCGTGTGGTCAGCCAAGGTGGCGCCTTCTGCATCGTCCTCGAAATACAGCTGGTCCACAAGACCACTATCGCTCTCGACCTTGAAGTTCTCAATCGTATCCAGCGCGCCAACGGTCGACGAACCGTAGTCAAGATAGATGGCGGCACTGCCGGAACCCAGCGTCACCGTCTCTGCCACATCCGTGGCCAGGCCAACCGTCAGGTTGCCAGCGAAATCAGAAACGTCGATGGTCGAGAACTTACCGCCAATGTCGTTATTGAGGGACAGGCGGCCAGACTCCCCGGTCACAGTCAAGGTGCCATCTTCAGCGCCGACGGCGGCGGCATCAACCTCGAGGTTCAACGTCACCTCTGCCTGGGCCGGCGTGTCCTCACTTTCTTCGACGGCACCCGGCAGATCGACGTTCAGATTCACCGCGCCCGCGGCATTGCTCAGGACCAGGGTTTCGGGGTTGGTCGCAGCATCATCGCCGTTGTCGTACTGAGCCACGTAGATCGCCTGACCATCGGCCAAGTTCTGAACGGTGGCCGTACCAGAACCCTCGAACCAGAGAGAATCAAACCCGGTCAGCTGAGCAGCGTCCACAGACACTTCGGCCCCCTTGAACGCGAGCTGCTCGACGTTGCTCACGTTACCGAGCGCGAGATAGTCTTGCGTCTGGTATTGGCCACCAGTCGAGAGCACGACGGTGTCAGTGCCTTCGCCGCCATCAACGGAGTCGGACAGCGACAGCGCCCGATCCTCAAATACGATGCGATCGTCGCCAGAGCCGCCGGTGAAGCTCTTCACACCGTCGCCCATCTCATACCAGATGTCGCCGGTGGAGCCAGCGGCATTGACGGCAGTCACGCCGTTACCGTCGATCGACTCAATGCGCGCGTCAACAGCGGAATTCAGTGTAAAAGTCCCAACATTTCCTGTTCCACTGTTGTTCACCGTCAGCGAGACGTAGGGAGCATCCTCGCCATCCTCCACCGCCGCAAGCTCGCCAGCAATCGTCACTTGGTTGAGGGAGCCACCTGCCACCGACAGATCCACCGACCCTTCATCATTGGCGACCACGTTGTCGAACGCCACCGTCGCGGTCGCTGCGGCGGCGTTGACGGTCAGCGTCTCAGCGGCCGTAAGATTGCCAAAGCCCGCGGCAGTATTGGCGCCGAGGTTATTCACCGTATCGGCACGGTTGTACTGCCAGACTTCCTCAGCTCCCTGGAAGCCTGCAGCGTTCACCCCGGTGCCATCCTTCAGGCCGAAGAGAGCACCATCGGTTTCCTCATCGGTGTTGTAGATGTTGATGACCTCTACGTTACGCACCGTGCCTTGCTGGACTGAATTCTTGCCCGCGCCATCGGTGTAGATATTCAGCGTGTCACGGCCAAGTCCACCGTCCACCGTATCGAACTGGTTGAGCGTGTCAGCAGGCTGGCTGTTGGTCGGATCCACCGGCGTGGCGTTGAAGACGTCATCGCCACTGGTGCCGGTCAGATTGTCGGTACCCGGCGTCAACGTGAAGCTCTCGCCGCCACCCGTTGTGGCATACAGCTTTTGCAGGGCGGCATCGACCGACGCCGGATCATCCGTCACGCCCTCCAGAACCTGGGCGGCGTTGAACTCAAGGTTGGGCAGCAGGTTCGGATTGGAGTTTTCGAACTTGGCGAACTCTAGCGCTACCTCAGTGCGATTTGCCACGTATGCAGCATCGCGTTCATCGCTCTCGGCAGCTCGCAGGATGATACCTACCAGCGCGGGACGTTCGATCGAGCCACTATCCAGCTGGGCGATCCAATACTCGCGACCTGCGGCATCGGCCTCGCGACCCAGCGCATTCTCGTAGATCCAGTCCACATATTGATCGTTGGAGAACGCGGGGCCGGTCGGCACTTCGCCGAAACCGGAGGCATCCGTGTAGATAGTGGCGGCCAGTGCCTTGAAGGCGTTCTGCTGGGCGGCAGGGTCTTCACCCTGATCGGCCAGCAGCTGGTTGTAGACGCCAACGTAGTAGCTCATCGCCTGGAACTCGGGCGCTCGCTTCATGTAGGACAAAAAGAGCGACGCAACATCTTCGCGGGCTTGTTCGACCGAGACGCTTGCCATGTTCGAAATCTCCGTGGGGTGAGTCAGCTGTCCGTCAAAGGGACGGTACAACGATGGATACTATCGTTGCCCCAACGAGATTCGATGTGATGGCGATCACAATCCCCATGTTTAAATTGCAGCCACGTATTTCCTGAAAGTTACCCCTTGGAACCAAGGGGATTAGTACTTTTTAGGTACATTTAAGGTCCTCCCTGGGAAAGACTAGCGGGTTAAGGAAAACCCTTGTTTCTTACCCGCGAAAATCCAGGAAGACCTGCTTACACAGGCCCCACTGGCAGCTCGCGCTTGTGCTGACTGTTCCGATACGTGCGCAGGATGATCTCGGCAGATTTCGCACTCACAGCCTTGCCCTCGAGGAAGTCGTCGATCTCTTCATACGTCACCCCAAACGCCGCTTCGTCGGGCTTCTGCGGCGACAGGGATTCGAGATCGGCCGTGGGCACCTTGTTCACCAGGTTGTCCGGGGCGCCCAGCAAGGCAGCGCACGCGCGCACGCGGCGCTTGTTCAGCCCCGAGAGCGGCACTACATCGGCCGCCCCATCGCCAAACTTGGTGAAGAAGCCCATCAGGGCTTCCGCCGCGTGATCGGTGCCGATCACGATGCCGTTATGGGCAGCGGCCACGGCGTACTGCGCCACCATGCGCTGGCGCGCCTTGATGTTGCCGTGTGCGAAATCTTCATGGCCGGGATCGCGAAAGGCCACGTCGCCGGTCTTGACGGCTTCGAGCATGCCATCGGCGGCGGGCTTGATGTTCACGGTCACGACCCGATCAGGCCGGATCACCTGGAGCGAGGCCTGCGCCTCGTCCTCATCGGCCTGCACGCCGTAAGGCAGGCGCATGGCGATGAACTGGGCCTGGCCGCCCTGCTCGCGGATGCGCTCCACGGCACGCTGGGCCAGGCAGCCGGCGGTGAGGGAATCCACGCCGCCGCTGATGCCGAGCACATAGGTCTGCAGGCCGCTGCTGCGCAGGTAATCCGCGAGGAACGCCACACGGCGCTCGACTTCGGCGGCGGCATCGAATGCATCGCTCACGCCCAGTACGCGTGCGATCTCCCGTTGTTGGGCGAGTTGCTGATCGGCAGACATACGAAATCACTCCCTTCGATGATGTTGGATGGCAGGCCCGCCCCGCGCGGGCCGTGGCCGGGGGTTCAAGGGCGCTTCGCGCCATAGTAGAACGGAATACGGGACAAGGCGTAGGCAGCGGCGGCCTCGCGCACTGCATGGCGGTCGCCGGGAAAACGCCGGGTTTCCACGTGCACCACGGCCGGGTCATCGCCGCACTGATAGGCCCAGGCAAAGCATTGCGTGCCGGGCGCGACGCCATCAGCACCATCGTCGGCCACGCCCGTGTTGGCGACGGCCACATTGGCGCGACTCGCCGCGAGAGCGCCGATGGCCATCTCGCGCGCCACGTCTTCACTGGTCAAGCCGGCACGCTCGATGGTCTCGGCACGCACGGCGAGGCACCGCTGCTTGGCCTCAGGGGAATAGACGACGAACGCGCAATCCAGCAACTGCCCTGCCCCGGGCACCTCGGCCAGGGTGGAGGCGATCAGGCCGGCGGTGCAGGATTCGGCCGTGACCAGCAGCAGTTCGTTCTCCTGCATGAAATCGACAAGCGACTGTTCGGGCGACATGGCGGCTTCCCAAGCTGTGAACACGGGGTCGCCTCGTGCAAAGGGCATGCCCTGGGCGTGTGCGCCCCATCCTGTACGATGCCAGCCATGATCTCTTACCCATCCGTCCTCATGCGCCGTCTCTTTCTACTCGTCGTTACGCTGTGCGCCCTGGGCACTGCCCACGCCAACACCTTCATCGAGCGCCTGCTCGACCGCCGCGTGCCGGGCGGGGTTGCCGTCGTGGACCTGGGCAACCCGGGCCAGCCGCCCCGGGCCACTTTCCAGGGCAAGCCCGTGATGGTGCTGCGCGACGGCGAGCGCTGGATCGCTGTGGTCGGGATTCCGCTGGACACCACCCGCGGCAACCAGACGCTGCAGGTCACCGGCGGGAGCACGCCACGGATCGAGTTCGACGTCGGTACGCGTCACTATGCCGAGCAGCACATCAAGCTTGCGAACCAGCGGCAGGTGACGCCCAATCCGGACGACACACGGCGCATCGAACGCGAACTCGCTGAGCAGCAGGCGGCCTATCGCACGTTCACGCCGGGCACGCCCAGCAATGTGTTCCTGGATCGGCCCGTCGACGGCCGTCTTTCGAGCCCGTTCGGCCTGCGCCGCGTGTTCAATGGTCAGCCCCGCAATCCGCATTCAGGGCTGGATTTCGCCGTGCCCACGGGCACCCCGATCAAGGCGCCGGCCGCTGGCCGCGTGATCCTCGTCGGCGATTACTTCTTCAACGGCAAGACGGTGTTCGTCGACCACGGGCAGGGGCTGATCAGCATGTTCTGCCACCTGTCGGTAATCGACGTCAAGGTGGGCGACACGCTGGCCCGCGGCGGCGTGCTCGGCAAGGTAGGGGCCACCGGGCGCGCCACGGGCCCTCACCTGCACTGGAACGTGAGCCTTAACGACGTGCGCGTCGACCCTTCGATCTTCATCGACGCGTACAAGCCCTGACCGCGGTCACGCCGTACGGTGCAGGCGGTTGAACTGCCGCGTGGCGAGTAGGCCCACGGGCGTGGCGTGCGTAGCGGGGCCAATGAGAGGCACCAGTTCTGCCATGACATCGGCCCGGCTCTTCGCCTTCTCGAGCCGCGCGCGCAGCAGGGCGATGTCGCCATCCACGATGTCGTCGTTCGCAGGCGACTCGCCCAAGGCGCTCGCCGAAGGCAGCAGGGTGTCGCGCAGCCGCCGGCTCGCCCGGAAGGTCAGGCGGCGCTGACCCTTGCCCTCGGGCACGCGGCCATCGGCGATCCAGTCGGCGAGCACCTGCTGCTCATAGCCACTGAAGACCCCGAACATTTCCCCGCGCTCGCTCTGCAGCAGCTTCCAGAAGCGGCTCTCCTCGGGTGGGGCGCCCCGGCGCAGCCAGCCTGACTTCTCGAGGGCCTGCAGCAGTCCTCTGGCTTGCGTCGGATCTTGCAGCCAGTCGTTGACCGTGCGGCCCTCGATGCGGCAGTAATCCGAGTGGGCGTGGCGGCCCCACGCGCTCTTGTCCGCGAGGATGCGGCACAACTCGGTCTCGAGATCGAAGCTGTGAATCACGTCCAGCGTGCCAGCACCCAGATCATTGAGCAGATAGCCGCGGCGCAGACGCTGTGCAAACGTGTCGCCGTCCTCCAGCACAGGCCACAGCTGGCGCACGCTGTCCATGGCCTTGCGCGCATGTCCGCTGTGCGCGTTGTCGCCCGTGACATGCACGGTGAAGTAGTACGGATCCAGGCCCAGTTCATTGAATTCGTAGGCCGTGATGAGCAGATGCAGCGGAAGCTGCTCATAGCCCAGATTGAAGCCGATGACCTCGGGCAGATAACAGTCGGCGCCGTGCGCCAGCGCAAGCTGGATCGCGCCCTGCACATACTGCTCATCCGTGAGCCCCTCGATGGCGTCGCAACCGTGTTCGGCGAGCAGGCGCTCGTACATCGCCACGTGATTGGCACGTGCATCGCCCTCGCCCAGCTCTTCGAGATACGTCGTGATGAGCCCGGCATAACGCACGTCCTGCCAATGACGGGACAGCCCATAGAGCCAGGCGCCATCCACTCGCTTGGTGGGGGCCACACCACGCAGGAAGAAGAGCGCATGCGCGCGATTGGAGAAGTAGCGGCGTGGCCCTCCTGCCTGGCGTTCGGCCAGGTAGGCGGTGTACTGCTCGCCGACTGCAGCATTGCGTCGGGCAAGCCATGCCGGCAGATCTGCCGGATCGCTGGGCAGATCGCAATCCAGCAGATCCGCTTCGGCCAGCCGGTCGTCCAGCCAGGCGTGCGCTTGCGCGATAGCCGCCGGCGCGGGCTGGGGACGCAGCAGGGTATCGTAGAGGGTTTGCGCCTCGCCGGGGGCCTGGGCCACACGCGGCGGCTGCAAGTAGACGTCGGGATTCACGGGAATCTGCCATGGACAGGAGGGACTTTCGTAAGCGCAAGCCCTGTTCCCGCCGGGGCCCGACAATTGCTGATGTCGATAGCCCCCATCACCACCGATGACGACCTTGACCGAGAATTCCGCTGCCCTCGTCGAACTTGCCTCACTGCTTCGCGAGGAAGGCTATACCCACACCACGGTCACACCGGCCACGCACGCCCGGGTCAATGGTCGGCCTGGCAATACGTTCGCCCGCAATGCCGCGGACGTCTTCGGCTGGAGCCGGCCTTTTCTGAAGGATTCGCTGTCAGCCGAGCTCTTCGCAGCCATGGCCAGGGCTCAAGTCCTCTTGCCGAGCGATGGCGCCTGGCGCAGCCGGTTGCGTCTGTCATGTCTGGATGACCTGACGTTCTGGCATTCGGCCTACCCGACGGATGCGGCCAATGCCGTGTTCTTCGGCCCTGACACCTATCGTTTCGCGCGCGCCATCCAGCATGTGCTTGCCACGCGCCGCGCGCCCGTACGGCGCGCGATCGAAGTGTGCTGTGGCGGCGCCCCTGGCGCCATCCTCGTCGCACGCGCGCATGCCGAGGCTGAGGTGTGGGCGACCGACATCAATCCCGCGGCGCTGGCGCTGGCCGAGGTCAACGCCCGACAAGCCGACGTACCCCACGTGCACACGGCGATTAGCAATCTGCTGACAGAGGTGCCGGGCGAGTTCGACCTCATCGTGGCCAATCCGCCCTACCTGAATGACGCTGCGGGTCGCGCCTACCGGCACGGTGGTGGCGCGCTCGGCGAAGCCTTGTCCCTGCGGATCGTTCGCGACGGCATGCGCCGACTCGCGCCTGGTGGCCAATTGCTGCTCTACACCGGTGCTGCCATGGTGGGCGGCAAGGACCCTTTGCGCGAAGCTTTGCAACCCTTGCTCGACAGCCAGGACGTGGCCTGGCAGTACGCCGAGATGGATCCCGATGTTTTCGGCGAGGAACTGGAGACGCCGGCCTATGCCGACGTCGACCGCATTGCGGCCGTCACCCTGACGGTGACAGCGCCACACGGGCATTGACCGATCCGAGGCCGCCCCGCGGGACGCCATGCCAGCGCGTCCCGCGCGGGCACCGCCGGGCTCAGTGCCCTTTCTGCTTGGTACCAAAGATGCGGTCGCCCGCGTCGCCCAGGCCCGGCATGATGTAGCCGTCCTCGTTCAGGCGCTCGTCGATCGACGCCGTATAGATCGAGACGTCAGGGTGCGCCTCGGTGACGCGACGGATGCCTTCGGGGGCAGCCACCAGCACCAGCGCCCGGATTTCCTTGCAACCTGCTTGCTTGAGCAGATCGATCGTGGCGACCATCGAGCCGCCCGTGGCCAGCATGGGGTCCACGATCAGCGCCTGGCGCTGGTCGAGCTCACTCACGAGACGCTCGAGGTACGTCTGTGCCTGCAGGGTTTCCTCGTCGCGGGCAATGCCCACCACACTGACGCGGGCCCCGGGGATCAGGCTGAGCACCCCGTCCAGCATGCCGATACCGGCACGCAGGATCGGCACGACGGTGATCTTCTTGCCCGCAAGACGCTCGACCTGCGTGGGGCCGCTCCAGCCGTCGACCTCGCTGGGCTCGAGCGGCAGATCCTTGGCAGCCTCGTAGGTGAGCAGCGCAGCGATTTCCTGGGCGAGCTCGCGAAAGCTCTTGGTGGACAGGCTGGCCTGACGCATCAGGCCAAGCTTGTGACGGATCAGGGGATGACGGATTTCGTGAACGGACATGGCGAGTTCGCGGGTCAGGGAATGGCAGCGTCGCTCACGCAGGGACGGAATTCGCCCGACTGCGGATCACGGATGAGCAGGCGGCCGGTGGCCACGCCGAAATAGGCACCATGCAGGGTCAGCTCGCCCGCATCGACGCGCGCGCGGACAAATGGGAAGGTGAGCAACTGCTGCACGCTGTGCTCCACGACTGCGAGTTCCAGCTTGCGCAGGCGCGCGGTGAAATCCGGGCCGGTATCGCCAAGGCCTTCGGCCACATGGCGCACCTGGGACATCCAGCGGCCGATGAAATCGTCGGGCGACACCGGCAGGCGGGCCTCGGCGACGGCGCGCACGCCACCGCACAGGGCGTGGCCCATGACGACGATGTGCTTGACCTTCAGGACTTCGACCGCGAACTGGATAGCCGCGCTCGTGCCGTGCAGGCTCAACTTGTCGTCCTCGCAGGGCGGCACGAGATTGGCCACGTTGCGAACGACGAAGAGCTCGCCGGGGCCGGCATCGAAGATGACCTCGGGCGACACGCGCGAGTCACAGCAGCCGATGACCATGACTTCGGGGCTTTGGCCAACTTCGGCAAGCGCCTCGTAGCGCGCGCGCTCACCAGGGAAACGGCCATCGAGGAAGGTGCGATAGCCTTGAACGAGTCGATCAGGAAACATAGAGACGAGGCGCGCGAAGCGCAGGAGAACGTCGACAGGCGTATTATCCGCGTTTTTCGGCGCCCGCCGGACGCCCCCAGGGCGAGCGAACCGCCCGGCGCGGCTGACAGGCTCGCGAAAGGCGACCGCGCGTAGACTCTGCCGCTTCCTGCCCTCGCCCTGCCCTTCACACCATGCTGGCATCCCTTCTCTGGTGGCTCGCCCCCGCCGTTCTGCTCACGTCCCTGATTTCCGGCGTCTTCGGCATGGCGGGCGGCATGATCCTCATGGCCATCATGCTGGCGTTCATGCCGGTGGCGGCCGCCATGGTGCTGCACGCCATCACCCAGATGACGGCCAATGGCTGGCGCGCACTCATCTGGCGCCAGCACGTGGTGTGGCCGATCGTGGGGCGGTATGTGTTCGGTCTCGCCGCGGCGCTGGCGCTCTTCGGCTTCGTTCGCTACGTGCCGGACCGGGGCGTGGTGCTGATCGCGCTCGGCTTGCTGCCCTTTCTCGCGCTTGCCCTACCGGAGCGGGCCGCGTTGCAGGCGGACCAGCCCTGGGGCCCGCAGGTTTGCGGCCTGGTCAATGGCGCCGTGCAGCTGCTGGCCGGCGTGTCGGGGCCGCTGCTGGACGTGTTCTTCGTGCGCAGTGCGATGGATCGCCGCGCGGTCGTGGCGACCAAGGCGGCCTGCCAGACGCTGGCGCACGGGGCCAAGCTCGCTTACTTCGGCACCTTCGTCGGCGCCTGGCAGGCCGCCGCGCTGGAGGTGGAACTGGTGATCGCGGCCGTCGTGCTGGCCGCCATCGGCACCAGCCTCAGCCGACTGGTGCTGGATCGCCTCACCGATCACGGCTTTCGGCGCTGGACGCGCCGCATCATCATGGCCGTGGGCCTGGTCTGCCTGGCGCAGGGCGTGGCGACCTACCTTTGACGTTCCGCCTCTGGCGGTCAGCCGTCGAAGCGCCAGCGCTCCATCTGGCGCCGATCGCGCTTGGTGGGCCGGCCCATGTCGAGATCGGCCGACGGCTCGGGCGCGAGCCGACGCTGCTCGGCATAGCGGTCGCGTGCGGCCACGCTTTCGGCCGTCTCCTCATACAACAGCCGAGCCTGGGGCGCCGGCCCGCGCACGCCACTGATCGCGCGCACCTGCACGACGAGGACCTCGTCGCCGCGGCGCACCTCGACTTCGTCGCCGACCCCCACTTCCCGCGCCGGCTTGACCGGCTGGCGATTCACCAGCACCCGGCCCTTGCCGATCGCTTCGACGGCAATGCTGCGCGTCTTGAAGAAGCGCGCCGCCCACACCCACTTGTCCACGCGAAGCTTGTCGCTCATGGTCTCTCCTGTTGCTGATCCGTACTCAGCGCAATGCCCGTAGCCGGGCCAGGTTCACGCCCGCGGCCGCCAGCCCGAAGAGCGCACCAGCGCCCACGGCCACCGTGGTACCGGTGGCGCCGCCCAGGCTCAGGGCGATACCGACCGTGGCCACGCCGACGCACTGGCCGAAGGTGCGTGTGGTGGCCTGAGCGCCGCCCGCAGCGCCACTGCGTGTGATCGGGACAGCCATGAGCATGGCGCGATTATTGGGCGACTGAAAGAAGCCGAAGCCCACCCCGCCCAAGGCCATGGCAGCGATGATCCACCCATCGGCACTACCCGCTGGCAACAGCGCGATCACGGCCAGTCCGAACGCCATGACGCATGCGCCGATCCCGCTCAGCCACGCCGCGGAATAGTGGTCGGCCAGACGCCCTGCGATCGGCGCCATGATGCCACCGGCGATCGGCCACGCGGTCATCAGCAACCCAGTCGCGATCTGATCCCGGCCAAAAGCATGCTGAAAATGGAACGGGAGGGCAACGAACGCCCCCATTTGGGCCGCAAAGGAAAAGAACGATGCCGCGCTGGCATAGGCGAAGGGCGGCAGCCGGTACAAGTCCACGGGCACGAGCGGCGTGGCATGGCCACCCTGCCGCCGCACGAGGCTGCGACCCAGCACGAGGCCAAGGGCGATCAGGCCGAGCGCCAGCCACGTCGCCGAGGTGAGACGCTCCAGACCGAGCACGATGAGGATGAGCACCACCGCCGTGTGCACGGCGCCCCAGCCATCGAAGCGGCGGGGGTGGCGGCGGGATTCCGGCAGGCAACGCACCCCGGCAAAGGCTATCAGGGCCAGCGGGATGTTCAACGCGAAGAGCCAGGGCCAATCCGCCACGGAGAGGACGGCCGACGTGACGGACGGGCCCGCCGCACCGCCCACGGCAACGATCATGGCATTCATGCCGATGCCGCGCCCGAAGATCGCTGGCGGATAGATGTGCCGCACCAGCCCGCCCATCATGGACATCATGGCAGCCGAGCCCACGCCCTGCAGCACCCGGGCGGCCGCCAGCATCTCGATCGAGCGCGACAGCGCGCAGGCGAGCGAGGCGAGCGCGAAGATGAGCAGGCCCGCGCCGAAGACGCGGCGCAGGCCGATGCGTTCGCCCAATGCCGCCAGCGGCAGCAGGAGCACCAGCATCGTGAGGTTGTAGATGTTGGTGATGCGTACCGCCACAGAAGGCGCGGTGTCGAGCGCCGCGGCGATCGTCGGCAGGGCCACGCTCACACTGGAGCTATCCAGCACGGCGATGATGATCCCCGTGACCTGGACTGCCACGGCCCAGTGGCGCCGGGGCGGCTCCAGCCCAAGCGGGGGATCGGCAGCAGTCGGTGAAGCAGGAGTTGGGGACATCGCGGTCATTCGGGTGGGGCATCAAGAATAGCCGATTCGGGGAGCGGCACGATGGGCGTTGACTTCAGCTCCACAATGCATAAAATGGAATCGAGTACCAAAAAAATATAACGGAGACGCCATGTTTCGTCGTTTCGGTACAGCCATCGCGGTGCTGGCGCTGGCCAGCGTTGCCCCAGCCAGCCACGCCGCCGAGTTCCCGGCTCACGACACCCGTCTGGTCGTGCCCTTCCCCGCCGGCGGGCCCACGGACGTGATCGCGCGCATCCTGGCGCAGGGGCTGGATGCGCGGTGGGGGCAGCCGGTGGTGGTGGAAAACCGCCCGGGGGCCGGCACGATGATCGGGGCGGCCGCCGTGGCCAAGGCCCCACCGGATGGCCACACGTTTGGCATGGTCATCAGCGCCTACACCATCAATCCCGCCATCCGCACGCAGATGCCGTACGACACACTGCGTGATCTGACAGGCATCACCCAGGTCGCTCGGGCCAACATGGCGCTGGTGGTGCCCGCGAGCGCGCCCTTCGACGATCTGCCTGGCCTCATGGCGCACGCGCGTGCCCATCCCGGCAAGCTCAGCTACGCCACGCCAGGCCCCGGCACCGCCACCCACCTGGCGGGCGAGATGTTCAAGAAGTCCGCCGATCTGGACATCGTGCACGTGCCGTACAACGGCAGCGGCCCTGCGCTCACGGATCTGCTGGGCGGACGGGTGGACATGATGTTCGACATCGTGCATTCGGTGCGCCCGCACGTGGCAGGCGGCAAGCTCAAGATGCTGGCCCTCACGGCCGCCTCGCGCGACCCCGCCCTGCCCGACGTGCCGGTGCTCGCCGACACGCTGCCGGGCTTCGAGGTGTACAGCGTGATCGGGCTCGTCGCCCCTGCGGCCACGCCGCCCCACCTCATCGCAGCCTTGCAGGAAAGCGTGGCCGGCGTGATGGCCGAACCGGCCGTCCAGCAGCGCTTCACCGAGCTCGGCATCACGCCGGTGGCGTCCCCCCCTGCGGACTGGAACGCCTTCATCGCGAGTGACATTGCCCGCTGGACCACCGTGGCCCGCGAGGCCGGCATCCGTATCGACTGACCCGACGAGGATCGAACCATGTCTCTGCAATTCACGCCCCTGCATCGCCACTTCTGCGCCGAGGTGACCGGCCTGGACTTGACATGCCCCAGCGCCGAGCTGGCGGCCGAGATCGACCGTGCAATGGCCGATCACGCCGTGCTCGTCGTGCGCGGCCAGCCGCTCACGCAGGACGAGCAGATGGCTTTCACGCGCAGCTTCGGCGCGCTCGATCTGGGCTTCAAGAAGGTGTCCAACGCCCATACGCGCCTGAAGTACCAGGAGCTCGCGGACATCTCCAACGTGGCCGAGGACGGCAGCATTGCCCAGCGCTCGCATCGGCGCATCGTGAACAACGTCGCCAACCAGATCTGGCACAGCGACAGCTCCTTTCAAAATCCGCCGGCGCGCTACTCGATGCTGCATGCGGTGGTGATCCCGCCCAAGGGCGGCGCCACGCAGTTCGCCGACATGCGGGCAGCCTATGACGCGCTGGACGCGGACACCCAGGCCGAGATCGAAGATCTGCTCGTCGAGCACTTCGTGCTGCATTCGCGCTTCATGCTGGGCGACACGGAGTATTCCGAGGACAAGGTCGCCGCCATGCCTCGGGTGCTATGGCCGCTGGTGCGAACGCACGACGACTCCGGTCGTCGGCACCTTTTCATTGGGGCCCATGCGAGTCGCATCGACGGCATGAGCCTGCCCGAGGGTCGGCTGCTTCTGTCGGATCTGCTCGAACACGCCACGCAGCCGCAGTTCGTCTACGAACATACGTGGGAACCAGGCGATCTCGTGATCTGGGACAACCGCTGCACGCTGCACCGCGGGCGCCGCTACGACTTCTCGCAACGACGCGAGCTGCGCCGCTCGACGACCCTGGACCGGACCTATCCGACACCCGAACGCGCGGCTGCCTGAACCACCGGCCGCGGCCGCCACGGTGCGTAGCGAACCGCTGTCGAGTCTGCGGGCCCGCTGCCATGCGGGTGTAACATGCACGCACCCTTTCCTGCGTCCTTGACTGCTGCGCTGCCATGGCCTCCACCACCCGCCCCGAATCCGCCGACGAAGTCAGTGCCCTGGCCCGAGGGCTGACCGTGCTGCGCGCCGTGGCCGAGCACCCTAGCCCCATCGGCCACACCGAGCTGTCGCGCCAGACGGGGATTCCCAAGGCCACCATGACGCGCCTGATCGCCACGCTCGTGAGTCATGGCCATCTGCGTCAGGAACGCGACAGCGACCGCTACACCCTGGGGCCGGGCGTGCTGGATCTGGGCAGCGCCTATCTGCGGCACTTCGACGTGCGTACCCGCATCCGGCCCATGCTGACCGAACTCGCAGAATTTTCCGGGGCCACCGTGCATCTGGCGGTGCGGGACCGGTTCGACATGGTGTTGATCGACACCGTGCGCTCCGATACCGGCATGATCTTCTCCCGGCTGGACATCGGTGCGCGGCTCAACGTCTGCACCTCGGCCATTGGACGCGCCTACCTGCGCGAACTGCCCGACGCCGAGCGCAAGGCATTGATCGATAGCGCGCGCATCGCGGCGTCCGATGAGTGGGCGCGCATCGGCACCGGGGTGGAGGCCTCGCTGACGGAAGCCGAGACCCTCGGATTCTGCGCATCGTTGGGTGAGTGGCATCCGCAGGTCAATTCCATCGCACTGGGCTTCACGGGCCCGCGCGGCACGCGCTACGCCTTCAATTGCGGCGGCCCCGCATTCGTCTTCAGCCGAGAGATGCTGATCGAGCACGTGGGACCGCGATTGGTGGCCTGCAGGCAAGCCATCGTCCAGGAAATCGGCGCCACGTCACTTGCCTGAATGCACTGGGCCGCCTTGCGGCGGCCCAGGATCCTGCCCGCCGCGCCGGATGCGGCCTTGGGTTGCTCAGCGCACCAGATGCAGGAAGTGCAGGTGCTTCTCGTACTGGTCGAGAATGTCGCCGATGATGTCGGCGCGGCTCCAGCCCATCACGTCGTAGTTCTGACCGCCTTCCTTGAGATAGACCTCGGCGCGGAAGTACTTGCGCTCCTCGCGCTCGTCGCCTTCTGTGGCGCGCATGGCAAAGGCCGGCTGCGCGTAGGGACGCGGACGGATCTCGTAGATGAAGTCCACTTCCGAGCCGTGCATGACTTCGAGCTTGACGTTACCCGATTCATTCGTGACAACGACCTCGGCGGCCTGCTTGCGCAATTCTTCCGCCACCTCCTGGCAGGCCGGCGTGCCCACGTCCTCGATGAAACGGTTCACGTGGCTGCGCCGCGGAAAGGTCATGAGATTGCGCAAGCGACGCTGCCAATCTTCATTGGCCTGCGCGGGGCGAGGTGCCAAGTGGGCGAAGTTGCGCGTACCTCGCTTCGTGTAGTCGATCTGCAGCGCCTTCAATAGGCCCCATATCGCCGCAAGCAGCACAAGGGTATAGGGCAACGCGCTCGCGATCGTCGCCGTCTGCAAAGCTGTCAAACCATCGGCCAGCAGCAGCACGATCGCTACCACACCCGTGACAGCAGACCAGAAGATGCGCTGCCAGACGGGGGTGTTCTCCTTACCGCCCGACGCTAGCAGGTCGACGACCAAGGCGCCGGAATCCGCCGAGGTGACGAAGAACACCACCACCATGGCCACCGCAATGCCCGACAGCAGCTGCGAGAAAGGGAATTGCTCCAGGAACGCGAAGAGCGCCAGGGAGTTGTCGGCCTCGGTCGTCTGCGCGAGGCTGGTCAGCCCCTCGTTCAACACCATGTTGATCGCCGTGTCGCCGAACACCGTCATCCACAGGAACGTGAAGCCGGTGGGCACGAAGATCACACCCGCCAGGAATTCGCGGATCGTGCGGCCGCGCGAGATGCGCGCGATGAACATGCCGACGAAGGGCGACCAGGACAGCCACCAGCCCCAGTAGAAGAGCGTCCAGCCGCCCAGCCAATCCGTCTGGCGATAGGCATAGAGATTGAATGTCTTGCCGACGATCTCGGACAGGTATGATCCTGTGTTCTGCACATAGGCCTTGAGCAGGAACACCGTGGGGCCCAGCACCAGGACGAACAGCATCAGACAGACGGCCAGGATCATGTTCAGCTCGGACAGGCGCCGCACGCCTTTGTCCAGCCCGCTCACCACCGACAGCGTAGCCAGCGACGTCGTCACCACGATGAGGGCAATCTGCACGGTCGGATTGACCGGCACGCCCATCAGGTGATGCAGACCGCTGTTGATCTGCAACACGCCAAAACCGAGCGAGGTGGCAATTCCGAGCACGGTGCCGATGACGGCGAAGATGTCCACGGAGTGCCCGATCGGACCATAGATGCGATCGCCGATCAGCGGATAGAGCGCCGAGCGCAGCGTGAGCGGCAGCCCGTGGCGATAGGCAAAAAACGCGAGAATGAGGGCCACGATGGCGTAAATCGCCCACGCATGCAGCCCCCAATGGAAGAAGGTGATCTTGATCGCCTCGCGCGCGGCCTGAGCCGAGCCCGGGTCTCCCACGGGCGGATCGATCATGTGCATGAGCGGCTCGGCCACACCGAAGAACATCAAGCCAATGCCCATGCCGGCACAGAACAGCATCGCGAACCACGTACTGTTGCTGTAGTCCGGCTTGCTGTGATCCGGACCCAGCTTGATGTCGCCGAAGCGACTCACCATGCAGAACACCGCGACCATCAGGATGAGAGCCACGGCGAGAATGTAGAACCAGCCGACGTTGAAATTGATCCAGGATTGCACTGCAGCGAAGGCTCGCTGCGACTGGTCATGAAATGCGGTGACCATGATCACCAGGGCCAGCAGCAATCCGCCCGAGGTAAAGAAGACGGGCTTGCTGATGCTGGCGAACTTGCTGGGTGGCGTATCGGCCGTCGGCTGGGTCATTCAGTCACTCAGGGTCGGGAAGTGGGAGCGTCTGGAGAAATGGATTCGTTCTCGAGGCGCTCGAGTTCTTTCAGGAAGGCGTCGTCATCGTCGCCAGGTTCGGCGCCGTACTGCTGAGCAGGATTGATGCCCATGGGCGCGAGAAGCTCGTCAAGCTCGACGTTGTCGCCGTTCAGACGCGCCTGGCCATCGGCGTAGGACACGCGCACGACGAGGTTGTCGCCCTCTTCCACCACGTAGCCCGAGGACAGGGCCATCTGACGCATGAAGGCGTAGTTCTGCTCGGCCATCTTGTCGGCATCCGGCACGGCCTGACCCATGGCCTTGGCCTGCAGTTCCATGAAGCGCTTGCTGATGTCGAGCACCATGCCGCGCGAGACGACCAGCGAGCCGTCGAGCGTACGCACGTAGGCCAGCGGATCGTTCGGCTGCGGCTCGGCCGGCTGCTGGCCCGTAACATTCAGGCGCAGGCTGCTGTCCCCACCAGGCACGGAGACACGTACCGGGTCGAGCGCCAGTACCGGATTGCCGGGCAGCAGCGCCTGGATCGATTCCGCAAAGAACGCGGCAGTGGCGGGCGGCAACGCGTCAGCGTCCGGCTGGGCCGATTCGGCCATGATCGCGGGCATCTGTTCCTGATAGCGCTTGACGATGCCGCGCACGGCCTCGCCGTTCAGGTTGCCCAGACGCAGTGCGACCTGGAGCTGGCCGAGATCGACGTCCATGACGCGCATGTTGCCGATGCCGTAGTTGACCTGCAGGCTGAGGTTGGTGTCGTCCTCGCTCACGCTCGTCTCGATGACGTAGTCGCGGAAGGCAACGTTGGTGCCCCCCATCGGACCGCCACCGGCTTCCAGGAAGAGGTTGCCGATGGCAAAGCGGGCATCGCCGATGTAGGCGCCGAAGCGGCCCAGGCGCGATTCGCCATCGAACGTGGTGTTCTCGATGCGCAGCGCGGTGCGATCGCCACCGGTGGTGCCATCCAGCACACGCATTTCGGGGAATTCGCCCGCCATCGTGAAATGCGTGAGATCGCGATCCGTGCTCATCGTGAGCCAGCCGGCCTGCGAACTGAGCGTCACGCCGTCACGCGTGAACGAGAGCGGCACGAAGTCCACCCGCGAGTCGATGTCGCCACCGAAGCTCACGCTGGTGCGCTCGCGCATCGGCTGTTGTCCCTTGGCGGCAGCGAACCACTGGATCGCGAGGCCGGTGTTCTGGAGCACGGATTCGGATGCTGCCATGACGGGCGCGAACTCACCGCGGCTCAGGCGGGCGAACGGAAACGGGCCGTGCTGCACCTGGCTATCGACGGCGAGCACGTCGCCCTCGTCGATCATGTCCGGCACGAGCGTGCTCTTGGCGGTGAAGGTGTATTTCACCTGCGAGGTGAACCAGCCGCGCTGATAGTCCGAGATCGCCAATGTCACCACAGGACTCTGCGCATTGACCTTGTCGACGTAGGCGCGCACTTCGTCCTCGACGCGCTTGCCCGAGTACCAGGATGCGCCGGCCCAGGCCACGCCCCCCAACACCACTACGGCCACCACGGCCTTTGCTGCTTTGCTCATTGTGTGTAGTTTCCGATTGGTCGAGGGCAGGCTGCCCACGCGCCGGCATTATAGTGAGGGGACCCGGGCCACAGTCCGTAGCAATTCGTGACCCAGCGCGGGCCGTTTGTAGCAATTCATGTACCTAACATTGACAAGGGCCGGCCGAATGCATCACCTCGGGGTGGCGGACACGACGTAGTCGAAGCCATGACGCAAGCCGCCCAGGCGGTCGTCGAGGGCCAACGCCTCATGGCGCAATCGATCCAGCGTGGCCGCCATGGCCTCGGCCAGGGCGGCATCGGCAAAGCGCGGCAGGCGCGCCTCGCACATCGCAATCTGGCTCTGCACAAAGCGTTGGCCGTAGCGGATCGGGAACTGCCGGGTCTGCTCCACCCGGAATCCGGATGCTTCCAGATGCTGGCAAACCCAGTCGAGCGGATACTCTCGATAGGGCCGCTCGCCTGCCAGCAGCAGGCAGGCATCGCGCGTGCGGCCGATTCGCGTGATCACTTGGCCGGCGTCGTCGTCCGGAAAGTACGGCACATATGGTTGCAACCCCACGATGTATAGCTGCTTGCTCACCAATGGACGCAAGCGAGCGAAGAGATAGGGCTGGAAGTACGGCGCGAAGCCGTCGATGGCGCCAAGCAGATAGTCGGCCAGCACCGTGTCGTAGCTGTCGCCGGCGAGCAGATCGGGATCCGCCCAATCGCCCACGACGATGCGATCCTGGGATCGCTGCGTCTCGGACACGGTGTCGCGCACCTGGCGCGCCATGCCCTCGGCCCCGGTGATGGCCGTCCAGGCATCGGTCTGCAGCCCGGCCACCCAGCGCAGCGAATGGCTGCCGGTGCCCGCATCCAGAAAGCGGCCCCAGGGGCGGTTGCCTTGCCACTCGGCGATGCAGCGAAAGATGGGAGAGTCACTCATGGAACAGTCGACAGCCTGACGGTGGAGGGGCTGCTATTATGGCGCGCCCCTGGAGACGGCCTGCTGACAGGGCGATCCGCCATCGCATCATGCCCAGGCCTGCGCACCGTCCCGGCGGCCCCTGCTCTGCTCTCTCCCTGGTTCTTCTCGCCATGTCCGTCACCAACATCGCCGCCTACCGTTTCGTGAACCTCGATGCGCTCGAGTCGTTGCGCGAACGCATTCACGATCGCGCCGAGGCTCTCGCGTTGCGCGGCACCGTATTGCTGGCTGCCGAGGGCATCAACCTGTTCCTCGCGGGCACGGCCTCGGCCATCGATGAATTCCTGGGCTGGCTGCGCGAGGACGCCCGCTTTGCCGGCCTGCCGGTGAAGGTGAGCCATTCCGAGTCGGTGCCGTTCAAGCGGCTGCGCGTGAAGATCAAGCGCGAGATCATCCGCATGGATCACCCGGACATCCGGCCGATACAGGGCCGCGCCGATGGCGTGTCTGCCGCGACCCTGCATGCGTGGCTGCGCGATGGCCGGGATGCGGCAGGACGCGAGGTCGTGCTGCTCGACACGCGCAACGGCTTCGAAGTCGATGCCGGCACGTTCGCCGGCGCCGTGGATCTGCGCATCGAGAAGTTCACGCAGTTTCCCGAGGCGGTCCTGACCCAGCGCGACGCGCTGGCGGGCAAGACGGTGGTGACGTTCTGCACCGGCGGCATCCGTTGCGAGAAGGCTGCGCTCTACATGACACAGGCGGGGTTCGACCACGTCTATCAACTCGAGGGCGGCATCCTGCAGTACTTCGAGGACACGGACGGCGCGGGCTTCACGGGCGAGTGCTTTGTGTTCGACGAGCGCATCGGCGTGGACGCCGCGTTGGCACCCACGAACTGAGGGTTTGCGGCCGGCATGCACGGCGCCTGGCTGGCCCGTCAGTGAAAATCCCGGCTGTGCGGCGCGAGCAGCCCCAGCCAGGACGTGAGATCCACCAGCCGGCGCGCCACGAGATGGCTCACCCCATCGGCGTGCTGCCAGACGCCATGCACCCCCATCAGCCGTGAGCCCAGCAAGGCCTGACGCTGCGTCTCGACCAGCCGCGGCCAGACGATGACGTTGATCGGGCCGGTCTCGTCCTCGAGCGTCACGAACACCGTGCCTTTGGCCGTGCCGGGACGCTGCCGACCGATCACCAAACCACAGGCCTTGGCCGAACGCCCATTGGGAAAGGCGGCCAATGCCGTGGCCGAGCGATACCCCTGGGCATGCAGCCGCTCGCGCAGCAAGGCCAGCGGGTGGCGCTGCAGCGTAAGGCCCAGCGTCTGGTAATCCGCCACGATGTGCTGGGCTTCGGACGGCTCGGCCAGGTGCGGGGCGCTGCGGCTGGCCGCCTGCTCGGCTTCACGCAACAGATCTCGCCCCGGCGCGGCCGAGGCGGCCACCCAGGCTGCCTGGCGTCGATGCCCTGCCAGGGCACGCAACACATCGGCCGCCGCCAGCACCTCGACATCGTGCCGCGTGAGCGCGGCCCGCGCGGCGAGATCGGGTACGTCGAAGAACGGCCGCTGGGCCGCCGCCGCTTCGATGCGCAGGCCGGCCGGCTTGCCCAGCCCCTTGACCTGGTTCAGACCCAATCGCACGCCGAACCGGCGCAGCTGGCGCGGATCGTCAGGCGCGGGCGGGCCTGGGCGCACATCTGCCGTCAGGCGCACGAGCCGGGCATCCCAGCCACTGTGCAGAATCTCCACGGGCTGCACCACCACCCCCGCACGCCGTGCATCCTGCACGAGTTGCGCGGGGCTGTAGAAGCCCATGGGCTGGCTGTTCAGGAGCGCCGCCAGAAAGGCCTGCGGGTAATGCCACTTCAGCCAGGCACTGGCGTACGCCAGCAACGCGAAGCTGGCCGCATGGGACTCGGGAAAGCCGTACTCGCCAAAGCCTTCCATCTGCCGGAAGATGGCCTCGGCAAAGGTTTGGTCATAGCCCTTGTTCACCATGCCCTGGATGAGATCGGTGTGAAAGCGGTCGATGCCACCCTTGCGGCGCCAGGCGGCCATGGCCCGGCGCAAGCCGTCGGCCTTGTCGGGCGTGAAGCCCGCCGCGATCATTGCCACCTGCATCACCTGCTCCTGGAAGATCGGCACACCCAGGGTGCGCTTGAGCGCCTTGTCGAGTGGAGGCGGGTCGCCTTCGGGATGGCCCCGGGGCACGGGCACGGTCTCGGGCTCTTCCTTGCGCCGGCGCCGCAGGTAGGGATGCACCATGTCGCCCTGGATGGGACCCGGCCGCACGATGGCCACCTGCACCACGAGGTCGTAATAGCACTGCGGGCGCAGACGCGGCAGCATGCTCATCTGCGCGCGGGACTCGATCTGGAAGGTGCCAACGGTGTCCGCGGCCTGGATCATGGCGTAGGTGGCCTTGCAACCGTGCTCGACCTGATGCAGCGCAAGTGGCTCGCCCCGCTGCGTGCTCGCAAAATCCAGGGCACGACGCAACACCGTGAGCATGCCCAGGGCGAGTACATCCACCTTGAGCAGGCCCACCGCATCGAGATCGTCCTTGTCCCACTGCACCACGCTGCGATCGGGCATGGCGGCGTTCTCGATGGGCACGAGCCGCGAGAGCTTGTCGCGGGCGATCACGAAGCCCCCGGGATGCTGCGACAGATGGCGCGGAAAGCCATGCAGCCGGGACGCCATCTCGGCCCACATCTGCGCGGTGGGCGATTCGGGATCGAGCCCGGCTTCGGCCATGCGCTGCAGCAGGCCAGCCTTGCCGTCCCACCATTGCTGGGCCTTGGCAACGGCATCGACGATGGCCAGATCCACCCCGAGCGCCTTGCCCGTGTCGCGCAGGCAGCCGCGCGAACGGTAGGAGCTCACCACCGCCGTGAGCGCCGCGCGGTCACGGCCGTACTTCTGATAGATGTACTGGATGACCTCTTCGCGGCGCTGGTGTTCGAAATCCACGTCGATATCGGGTGGCTCGTCGCGCTCGCGGCTGATGAAGCGCTCGAAGAGCGGCACAGTGTGCTCTGGATTCGCGGCGGTGACGCCCAGGCAATAGCACACCACCGAATTGGCGGCCGAGCCGCGGCCCTGGCAGAGGATGCCGCGGCGCCGGGCTTCCCGCACCAGGTCGTACACAGTGAGGAAATAGGCTTCGTAGTGCTTCTCGATAATAAGCTCGAGCTCGTGCTCGATGAGCTCGGCAATGCGCGGGGGCATGCCCTGCGGGTACTTCTCTGCCGCGCCGACATAGGTGCGTTCGCGCAGGTAGCTGGCCGGCGTGTGCCCCGGGGGCACGATCTCCTCGGGGTACTCGTAGCGCAGTTCGTTCAGATCGAATCGGCATTGCCGCGCGATCACGAGCGTCTGTGCCAGCGCATCGGCCGGATAGAGCTGCGCAAGCCGCGCGCGCGAGCGCAGGTGCTGCTCGGCGTTGGGGGCCAGCGCAAAGCCCGCGGCCTGTACCGTGGTGCCCAGGCGGATGGCCCGCAAGGTGTCGTGCAGCGGCTTGCAGGAGCGCAGGTGCATGCGCACATCACCCGTCGCCACCACCGGCAGCCCTTGCTGCGCGGCCACACCCTGCACCACGGCCCGTTGCGCGGCGTCGCCCGGGCCGTGCAGCAGCGTGAGGCCCAGCCACAGCCGCTCGCCGAACACGGCCTGTGCCCACGCGGCCTGCTCGGCCAGGACATCGGCCTCCACCCCCTGGGCGGGGGCAAGAATGACCAGACAATCCGGCAGACCGCGCAGATGCTCGCTGCCCGGCGGCGGAAAGACCAGGTCATCCCGGCTCAACCGATACTCGCCCTTGGGTGCGCGCGTGCGGGCCAGCGTGATGAGCTCCACGAGATTGCCGTAGCCTTCTCGATTGCAGCACAGCACGACGAGCTCGAGCGGCGCGCGCGCGCCCAGCGGCACGAAGAGCCCCGCATCGCCCGTCTCCAGCCGGAAGGTGCTGCCCACGATGAAGTGCAGCGGTTCGGGCCGGCCTTCACGCGCCACTCGCGCCTCGACGGCCGCGCGCACGACCCCTGCCACCGAGCACTCGTCCGTCAAGGCCAGTGCCGTGTAGCCCAGGTCCGCCGCGCGAGCGACCAGGGCCTCCGGATGCGAAGCGCCTTCCAGGAACGAGAAATTGCTGCGGCATTGCAGCTCCGCATAGGCAGGCAGGGCAAAGCCGCTCATGCGAAGAGCCCATGCAGGAACCAGCGCCCCGCGGGCGTATCGCGTTCCTGATAGACCCAGAAACGCGCGTGGTCGCCGTCTTCGAAGACGAAGTAATCCCGCGCACTCAGCATGCCGTCCCACCAGCCAGCCTCCAGACGCTCCGGGCCCTGGATCCGGGTCAGCCGCTGGCGACCATGCATCAGACCTTCGCGTGACTCGGTGAGGGGCAGCGGCGCATCGAGCAGCCAGAACGGACGCTCGGGTCGCGCCGGGTGCAACGGTACCGACACGGCAGGCGGGGAATCGGCCGGCCGCCACTGGTTGGCCACTTCCGGCCGGTGATCCGCCTGCGGCCGTGCGCACAGCACCCGCTCGCGACCCAGACGCGCCGTGAGCAGTTCGACGAGGCGGCGGTGGTCGACGGCCGTGGCGCCAGGCTCGGCGAACAAGGTACCGGACGGCGCAGGCTGCGCCAGAACATCGTTCGCCAAGAGGCGCACCGCCACGACCGGGGCTTCCAGCGTGAGCGTGGCCAGCCGCTCATGCAGCAGCCGGGTGAGGTGCTCGGGATGGCTGGCGGGCTCGGCCAGGCGCACGACCAGGCGGGTGGGTGGACGCGCATGCCGTCCGCGCTCGTGATCGAGCCGGCATTCGATGGCACGCACGGCCAGGTGCCGCGCGGCAAGCCACTCGCACAGCCAGCCCAGCAGACGCGTGACGACGACTTCGGCGGCTTGCGCCTCCTCGATGCGCTCGGGCAGCCACACCCGCTGATCGAACACCGGGGCCGCCTCAATCCAGGCAAAGGCGGCCGGCACCCGGCCGTAGACTTGATCGAGCTGGGCGACGAGCGCCGGGCTGGTACGCCGCTGCAGGCCTTCGCGGGGCAGACGATTCAGCCCGCCCAGCGTCCGGCAGCCGATATCGCGCAACCAGTCGGCGTGCGGTGCGGTTTCGGGCAGCAGAGCCCAGGACAGGCCATCGAGCACGGGCTGCAGGCTGCGCACCCGCAGCCGCCGGCGCCGGGACGTGCGCGCCCGGGCCAGGACCCACGCCGCGTGCGCCGTGGGCGCCACGCCCAGCCGGCAGGCCAGGCCTTGTCCGGCCAGGGTATCCCGGATGCGCCGGCACACGGCGCGGATCCCGCCAAAGAGCCGCAGACCCGCCCCGATCTCCAGCACGATCACGCTGGCGGGCAGTACCGCCACCTGGGGGGAGTACTGCAGGAGCGCTTCGGCCGCGGCACGCAGGGCCACCGATTCGGCCGCCCGATCCTGGTCCACGGGCTGCACCTGAGGCGCCATCGCCAGCGCGCCGTTGCGCCGCATGCCCACCCGGACACCCAACGCCGCCGCGGCAGGCGTGATGGCGACCACGCGCTCGTCGTGCACGACCATCACCGGCGCCAGCGCGCCAGGAGGCTCATCCGGCGAGCAGAGGCTGGCGGCCGGCAACACGTCCAGGCTCAGCCGCGGCAGGAAGATGCCGATCCAGAGGGACATGGGCAGAAGAAGAAGAAGAAGAAAGGCCCGACGCGGCGTGCGGCCAGGCGACATGGAGGGGAAGATCGCGCACCGGCCCGCGGCGCTTGACGAAGCGCAGCAACACCCCGCCTTGCGCAGGCCAGACGGTGATGCGCAAAGGCGCGGGCGATGCCTGACGGGCCGCCGCCACGGGACGAATGCCGATGAAGAGGACATCGGACGCCTGGGCAGCGACGTGCAGCCGGCGCAGATCCGCATCGCGCACCTGGGGGAGCCAGCACAGCAAGGCCGCACAGCTGCCGTTCTTGAGGATCTGGCTTGCAGCCCACAGGGCATCGGCTGACGTGGCCGGCTGCACCCACAGCAGCCGTGCCGGATCAAGCTGCCAGCCGGCCCAGCTCGCGGCCTGCGGCGGATGCGGTGGCTGCACCAGCGCCACCGGACGGCGGCCCGCCACCCGCGCCAGGGCGGGCTGCAGAAGACGCACTTCTCCCACCCCATCGCGAGGCACGAGAAGCTCGATCAGCTGTCCGCGTGGCCAACCCCGGCCGGGCAATTCCGCCGATAACGCCGCATGCCCCGTGTCCACGCACGCGCTGGCCGGGCTGCCCCATTGGGACGCCCGCCAGAGGGCGGGATGCGGCAGCACGGCGGTGGATGGGACCTGGGCGACAGGCATGGCAGGCAGACACGAATACTGTATATAAATCCAGTATAACGTATCTGGGCGATCAGCTCTCGTGCGCCCCCATCAACGCCACCGCCGTGCGTTGAAAGCAGCCAAAGCCTTCGGCACCATGATCCCAGCGCTCGACCACGCAGTGCCGGGTCGAGGCATCGTACGTGATGAGATTGACTGAGTTCGGCACATCCCCGCGTACGCGGTGCGATACCGCCGTTCCCGCCTGGACGGCCCACGTCCGCTGCGGGTCTCCCACGCCAATCGGCAGGATGTAGGGCAGATGGATGTGGCCGCCCAGCACGAGGTCGGCCCCTGCCGCCGACCAGGCCGCCACGGCGGCCTGCCGACCGTGCACGACGTTCTCGCGGTCGTCCTCCAGCCAGGCCCGTACGGGATGGTGCAGCATGACGATGCGCAGCTGTCGCGCGTGCGCGCGGGTCAGGCGTTCGGCCACCCGCTGCACCTGCTCCTCGTCGATCTGCCCATCCTTGTGCCGCGCCGGCCGCGTCGAATTCACACCGATCACGAGCAGCTCCGGTGTCTCCAGCTCAGGCTCCAGCGAGTCACCGAAAACCCGACGGTAATTTCGGTAGGGATGACGCCAGCGTGCCCAGAGATTGAAGAGCGGGATATCGTGGTTGCCGGGCACCGCAATCACCGGCGCGGGCAGGCGTTCCAGGAAGGCCTGGGCTGCCGCGAACTGTCCACGGCGCGCCCGCTGCGTGACGTCGCCCGACAGCACGATGGCCTGGGGCGCACAATCCCGCGCAAAGGCCAGCAAGGCGTCCACCACGTCGGCGGTTTCGGTGCCGAAATGGGGATCGGAGATTTGCAGCACCCGCGTCATGCCCGCTCCCGCACACGCTCATAATCCGGCGGCACCAGCAGCTGCAGCGGCTTGGGCGCCACCTGGAAGGTGAGCGGCGTCGTGAGATGCATGATCTCGCCATCCATGGCCACCTTCACCCGGCGCCGCTCCCACCGGCGCTCGCCCACCCGCACGTTCAGCCGGTCAAAGCCGAAGGTGCGAACCTGATCCGCATCGCCCAGGGAACTGAATGCGCCGCGCAGCAGCAGCCAGTACATTTCCAGCGTACCGACCGGCCGCGCCATCATGGCCACGAGTTCGCCCTGCGTGAGCGGCGTGCCATCGACGCCGATCTGCTCGAGCTGCAAGGCGTTGTTGCCCACCACCAGCGTGCGTGCGCATCACGCGCTCCTTGCCCTCGAACGTGAGCCGCAAGGTGAGCTCGCGGTGATCGCGCAGCAGGGTCACGAGCCCTGACCAGAGCGCCACGAGTCGGCTGCGCCCATAGCGCTTCTTGTATGCCTCGCGATCTTCGAGCAACTCGGGGTACAGGCCCACGCTCGCGTTGACGAGAAAGACGTGATCGTTGAGCTGGCCGACCTGCACCGGCTCGATGTGCGCACCCAGCAGGATGCGTGTGGCCGCCGGGATGTCGGCGGGAATGCCGAACGTTCGTCCGACATAGTTGAACGTGCCCTGAGGCAGGATGCCGAACGGCAGACCGCTCTCCCAGACCTGCCCCGCCACGGCGCTCAACGTGCCATCGCCGCCGCACGCCACCACGACGCCCTTGGCTTCTCGGGCCTTTGCGACGACATCGGCGACCGCCGACGTGAGCTCACCACCTGGCACGGCCGTGATCTCGTAGCGACGCCCCGCTTCGCGCATGGCCGCATCGATGGCCTGCTGTTTGTCTTCGACGGCATTCCTGCCCGACCCTGCGTTCATCACGATGAAGAACGTCTCGGTCCCGGTGAGATTCATGTTGGCTCCCAGTGCGCCAGCGCTGGCGCGCCAGGGCCAAAGCAAGCGCAGTGCCCAGCAAGCCGCAGCGGCACGCAGATTGCTCTGCCCCCGCATCACACCACCCCGGAGGGCCGCGCCATGCTGCGTTATGCCGTCATCTTCTTCGTCATTGCCATCATTGCCGCCATCTTCGGCTTTGGCGGTCTGGCCGCGGGCGCTGCGAGCATTGCCCAGATTCTTTTCTTCATCTTCCTCGTATTGGCCGTGCTGTCGCTCATCAGCGGCATCTTCCGGCGCTAGATCCTGGAGTTCACCATGCGCGACACGTCTCATCGCCCGGCTCAGGCCGAACTCGATCCCTCGCCGAAGGCAATCGATTCACGGCGCACCCACGCCACGCCCACGTCTCCCGATGGTGGTGCACGGTGGGTGGCACCGCCCCTCATTGCGTTGATCCTTGCGGTAAGCGCTGCCGCGTGGGACGTGCCTGCGCAGGCTGCCGCTTCTGCCGAGCCCAAGCCCACCTTCACGGAACGCGTGCGCCAAGATGTAAAGGAAGGCACGGCGCGAGTTCGTGAGAACGTGAAGGACGGCGCAGACGCGGTCGGCAATTACAGCAGCGATGCGTTCATCACTTCGAAGGTCAAGGCAGCGATGGTCGCCAATGGCGACGTCAAGGCTCTGGATATGAACGTCACGACGCGCGACCGCGTGGTGCGTCTGGAAGGCGCCGTCGACACACCGGAGCAACGCGCCACGGCCGAGCGCCTGGCCCGCGACGTTGCCGACGTGCGCTCGGTGGACAATCGCTTGCAGATCAAACGCCGCTGAGCGGATTTCCGCCAGGCACGGACAATAGCGGACAGCATGAAGACCTCTCCAAGAGGCCTTCATGCTTCACGGGGAACGCTGTCAAGCCCAGGACGGCGCAACGAAGGTCCACGCAGCGTGCGGCGTAGTCCTGGTGGCTATACTCGTGCTCAACGACCTGCCTCGCCTCAGCGCATGACAACCGACCGTGACGCCACATCACTGCAACTCGCCTACGCAGCCCAGAAACAGGCGCTCGACCTGAGTATTCGCCAAACGCGAGAGCGACGGGCACCGATTCGCTGGATGTTGATAACCGTGATCGTGATCTCGACAGCGACGACCCTATGGATTGCCAGCCTCGTCTATGGCCCGATCACACAAGGGTTCATCCTCGATTGCCCGAGACTCTCCACCCTCCATTGCCATCGATTGATGCCGAATGAGAGTGGCTATTGGATTGCTTTGCTGACCCGTGGGTTCATGGGCTTGCTCTGCCTGAGCGCGGCTGTCGTCGCAGCCGCCTACCTGCGAGCCTTCTTGCGACCGACTGCAGAGGAAGAGAGGATGCGCGAACGCTTGCGGCAATTACAGGCGGACATGACCGGCCGGCATCCGGCCGCCTGAATCGTGTTTGGCGGCAGTGACTGGCCATCAATAGATCACAAAAAAACAGCCCGGCGAACCGGGCTGTTTTCTCGACTGCTCAACAAAGCGCGGCAGAGCCGCGCAGCGTTGATTAGAAGCGGTGACGCAGGCCGACGGCGTATTGTTGCGCGTCGAAGTTGCGGTCGTACCAGGCCTTGTCGGCGTACGAGTAGTACGCGTACAGGTTGGTGCGCTTGGACAGGTCGTACGTGGCGCCCACGCTGTAGATGTTTTGCTTGGCGGCGTCGATGGCGTCAAACGTGCCACCCTTCGGATCCGTACGCTGCCAGGAACCGAACACCGAGGCTTGGCCCAGGGGAACGCTCAGGCCGACCAGGTAGGCGTTGACCTTGCCATCCGGGAAGTTGCGGATCGTGCCGGTGTTGGCGATGAAGCCGGTGCCGGTGAAGGCGTCGCCTTGGCCGATGTTCGTGTAGCCGTGCTTCATGCGCGAGTAGGCAGCGTAGGCCTTGACCACGTTGAAGTCCCAGGTACCGCCAACTTGGAAGTTGTACGGATCGTTGCCACCTTGGGCAGCGTTCCAGGCGGTAGCGTCGCCCAGGTAAGCACGCTCGTACGTACCGGCGATGCCGAACGGACCGTTGGCCCACTTCACGGCAGCGCTCACCAGACGGTTGCTGTTGTCGGTGGTGGCAGCGCCGCCATCGTAGTTGAAGCTGTAGCCAGCGGCGACACGGAAACCACCGACGTCGGGCGACAGGTAGGCGATCGTGTTGTCAGCACGGTTCGTGCTGTTGCCGTTGAACGACGAGCCAGCGCCAGCTTGTTGGAAGCCGGTGCCGAAGGGGTCGGTGAAGGCGAAGAAGTCGGACGAAGCCGTCACTTGGCGGCCAAGGCGAACTTCACCCCAGTTGCCCGACAGACCACCCCAGGCAGCGCGACCGAACAGACGGCCGCCTTGCTGGCTGGTGCCGTTGCCGACGTTGAAGCCGCTTTCCAGTTGGAAGTTGGCGCGCAGGCCGTTACCCAGGTCTTCCGTACCACGCATACCCCAGCGCGAGCCGGACTGGACGCCGCTCTGCATGCCGTAGGCGGTGCTTTGGCCTTCAACCTTCTTCGCGCCGACGCCGACGTCAACGATACCGTAGAGGGTGACAGAGCTTTGCGCTTGCGCGACGCCAGCGAAACCCGCCAGCAGGGCCGCAGCCAAAAGAGTCTTTTTCATTCAAATCTCCAGTCGATTGAGAGAAGCCACTGTGCCAGTACTGCAGATACTGCGCGCCGGCCGGCCCCGGACTTCCCGTAAGGAAGCTGAGTTGTATTTCATCAAAGTTCGAGGGTTAACGCTAGAAATTCGGGGGGAAACCCGATCAGGGGCCCCTGATGTTGGAAAGCTGCAACATGACGCTTCGGGGTTACACGTATCGCCGGCTCCGATCCGCACCTTCGTCAGCCCAGCGCCCGCCTAGATGAAGGAACGCCGCTGCTACACTGCCGCCACCCGGAATGCGCGTCTCACCGGCCCCTTGTCTGCCTGTCGGAACCCTGCCATGTTGCCCACGCCCCTGCCCGCCCGCCTGCGCCGCCCCAGCCTGCTCGACGCCGTGCTGTCCGAAGCCAATCGCGCCCTGCAGGTGTTGAGCGGCGTGGCACCCGCCGCCCGGCGCAACCCCGCCGAGACCGTGACCGATGCACCGCCCCTGTCGGTGGCCGACAAGCGCCATGCGGCGGGTCTCATGCGTGTCAATCACGTCGGCGAGATCTGCGCCCAGGCCTTGTATCGCGGGCAGGCGGCCGTCTGCCCGGATCCCGGCACACGCGCCATCCTGAATGAAGCCGCTGCCGAGGAAGTCGATCACCTCGCCTGGCTCAATGACCGGCTTCGGGAGCTGGACAGCCGCCCGAGCCTGCTCAATCCGCTGTGGTATGCGGGCTCGCTAGCCCTGGGCGTGGTCGCCGGTCGCGCCGGTCAGCCCTATAACCTGGGCTTCATGGCCGAAACGGAGAAGCAGGTCGGCGAGCACCTGGAGAGCCACCTGCGCAAGCTGCCGGAAGCCGATACGCGCTCGCGTCGCATCGTCGAACAGATGGCCACCGACGAAGCCGGCCATCGCGAGCGCGCCGAAGCCCATGGTGGCGTGCCGCTGCCCGCGCCCGTGCGTGTCGCCATGCGCGGCATGTCCAAGGTGATGACCACCACGGCCTATTGGCTGTGAGATAGCGCCGCCAGCCGCGCCTCGCGCACGGCACGGCGGATATCGGCAGGCCCGTTCGCCGTGCGCGCCGCCGCCCCGGCATCCACGTCCCGGGCCAGCCCCAGCCAGCGCTGCCATGCGACGATGTCCACGGGCTCGCACACGTCGGCCGCCGCAAGCAAGGCCTCGAAGCGCTCCGGCTTGCGCAAGCCATCGCAGCGTTCGATCACGGTGAGCACCGCATCCGGCGTCTGCGCCTGCAAGCCTTCACGCAATAGCGGCAGCAAGCGCGCAGCATCCGCACATTCCGTGGGCACCTTCAACCGCGCATGCAGCGCCGCCGCATCGGTCGCATTCACGCACGCCAGCGCATAGCGCGAAGCGAGCGGCAACGCGCGTCGCGCCGCGTCGTCCAGCCGCACGCCCATGTCGCCCGGCGGATGCCAGGCTGGCGCCACTCGCGCCAGCGCCCCACTCTCTTCCAGCACGCTCACCAGCCGCGACGGATGATCCTGCATCAGGCCGCGCGACACTTCCCGCCAGACGCGTTCGGGCACCAGGGCGTCTGCCTCGCCCTCGGCCACCATCTGCCGGCACAGCGCCAGCGTCTCGGGAGCCACCCGGAAGTCGTCGAAGCGCGCCGCAAAGCGGGCCAGCCGCAGGATACGCACGGGATCCTCGCCGAAGGCCTCGCTCACATGGCGGAGCACCCGCTGCGCAAGATCGCGCTGGCCGCCCCAGGGATCAACAAGACTGCCGTCCGGGCGCTGAGCGATGGCGTTGACGGTGAGATCCCGCCGCTGCAGGTCTTCCTCGAGCGTGACGTCCGGGCCCGCGTGAAAGACGAAGCCCCGATAGCCGCGGCCGGACTTGCGCTCGGTGCGGGCAAGGGCGTACTCCTCCTTCGTGAGCGGGTGCAGGAAGACGGGGAAATCCCCGCCCACGGGCGTGAAGCCGCGCTCGGTCATGTCTTCGGGGCTCGCCCCCACCACGACCCAGTCCTGATCGCCCGCGGGCAGGCCGAGCAGGCGATCGCGCACGGCACCGCCCACCACGAAGACCTGCAGACCGGCGACGGCCGGATCGGCGCCGACGGCCGCCTCAGGGGATGCTGGTGGTTTCATTGGCCTGCGGCACCACGGTGCCCAGCCGGGCCTTGAGCGATTGCGGCTCGCCCGTGAAAAGTGCCGTGTAGTAAGTGGCGTTGGAGAGCACGGCCTGGACGTACTTGCGCGTCTCGGCGAACGGAATCGTCTCGGCGAAGATCGCGCCTTCGACCGGGCCCCGATACGTTGAGCGCCAGTTGTGAGGACGCCCGGGACCGGCGTTGTAGCCGGCCGAGGCGAGGAGCTGCGAGCCCTGCAGATCCTGCAGCACGATGTTCAGGTAATTGGTGCCCAGCGTCGTGTTGACGTCGAAATCGTTCACGCGCGACGGCTGAAAATCCGTCATGCCGATCCGGTTGGCCACCCAGCGCGCCGTGGCCGGCATCAATTGCATGAGCCCGGAAGCGCCAACGCCCGAACGCGCCACGAGGACGAAGCGCGACTCCTGGCGGATGAGGCCATACACCCAGGCCGGGTCCAGGCCGATGGCGCGGGCCTTGGCCGTGACCTGCCCCTGGAACGGCGCGAGAAAGCGTTGGGCGAAGTTGTGCTCTTCGCGCGTGCGTTCGGCCGTGTTGACCACGCGATCGTAGAGGTGCGCCTCCTCGGCCAGCGCCGCCGCCGCAATCAGTTGACGGTCGCTCATGCCCCGCAGCGCATAGTTCCACTCGGGCACCGCCTCCGAGCGCCAGTTCAGCGCGAAGAGCGTCAGGGCGCGCTGCAATCCCGGGTTGGCACGCGCCTCGGCCATGTCCTTCTGCGTGGGCGTGGCCTTGGGCGGGATGCTCGTGAGCGTGCCCAGCTCTTCGGCGGCAAGCTGCCCATAATAATTGTGCTCGCGCGCGATGCTGCGATAGAGCGCCCGGGCCTCGTCGCCGCGCCCCAGCGCTTCGTGCGCCCGGGCCCGCCAATACACCCAGACGGTATCGTCCGGCAGCCCCGGTGGCAGTTGCTCGATGGTGCGCAGCACCCAGCGCCAGTCGACCGGGTCGTGGCGCAGCGCCGAGCGCACCCGCCACTCACCGCTGTACTCACCCAGACGAGTGCCGTCTGTCTCGCGGTACCAGTCCTGCGCAATGTCGTTCTGCCGCAGCGAGGCCAGCAACGCGAAGTGCGACTGCACCCAGGCGGCGTCCTGCGGTGGCAGGCGCTTCACCCAGGTGTCCCGGAAGTACCGGTAGCCGGGCAGCATGTCCTTGCGCGCCAGACGCGCCAGCGCCGTCACGGCCAGCTCGCGATCGCGCTGGGAGAGGTTGCCCTGCTCCTGGCGACGCAGCCACGGCATGGGATCGTTCCACAGGGCGCCGAAGGCCTTCTGCTGCTCGCCATCCATCATGTAGCGCACGAAGCGGCGCGACACATCGAGGTTGTCGACGTCCACGGCCTCACGCAACTGGCGCGACAGGTCATCGAACTGGATGATGTTCTCGGTGACCAGCGTATCGTACAGATTCCAGCAGGCCGAGCCTGGCGCGAACACTGCCACGGCGTCCGCAGCCGACACCTTGGCACCCCCTGCATGACGGGCGTGCAGAATGGCACAGTCCGTCTGCGCGTTGGTCACGATGATGCCGTCAGCGAGGCGCCGCACGCTGGGGAAGTCGCCCGTGCGGGCCGCGGCGAGGATGCCATCGGCGCGCACACGCTGCTCCAGGTAGGTGCCCTGGTGCTGAGTGAGAAAGCGCGTGATCGCCGGCATGGGCAGCGTGCGCGAGGCCGCGATCTGCTGGCGCAGCCACCAGTACTCGGGATAGGCGCCCAGCACGCCCTTGCTCGCCGCGGGCAACGCCGCCTCGAGCTTGTCCCACTGGCGTGCGTCGGCCAGCCGGCGCGCGGCGACGACGGCGCTGGTCTGCGCGTCGATCGAGGTCGTGGAGGTCTGGGCCTGCACCGGGGCGGCGGCAGCGAGTGCCGATGCCGCCATGACGGCGCCCAGGATACGATGCGGAATTCGGGTGCGGAACAATGGCATTGGCAATGGACGGAAAGGATTCGAGCGCGAGCCGCCAGGCGCTACAGGATACCGCAGCAGCGGTGCGGCAACGCTTGCGTGAGGCACGCCGGGCGATGCCTGCTGAACAGATCGTCGCGGCAAGTGCGGCGATTCGCGGTCATCTTGCCCATGGTCTCGCAGGCCCCTTGGCCGGGCGCGCCGTGGCCGGCTTCTGGCCATTAGGCGGCGAGCCGGACCTGCGCCCACTCCTCACGCACTGGGCGCAAAGCGGCGTGATCGTGACCTTGCCCACCGTGGCCGAGCGTGCGGCGCCCCTGCAGTTCCTGGCCTGGACCCCGGAGGCACCGATGCGCACCGGTGCCTATGGCATCGCCGAGCCCGCGCCCGGGCCGGCCTGTCTGCCGGATATCGTGCTCGTCCCCATGCTGGGCTATACCTTGCAAGGCGAACGCGTGGGCTACGGTGGCGGCTACTACGACCGCACGCTGGCGGCCTGGCGCGAGGCCGGCCATGCCGTGCGAACCATCGGGATTGCCTGGAGAGCAAGCCGCCTCGCGCCGGGCGAGTACCCGTTCGCCGCGCACGACATGGCCATGGATGCCGTGGTGGACGAGACGGGCTGGCATCCGGCCCGCTGACAGACGGCGGCCGCGGGGAGCGGCCGCGCGGACCCGGGATCGCCCGGGCCGGCAGACGGGTTTTACTTCGCCACGCCCAGGCGATCGCACACCGTGCGCACGGCATCGGCGCTGTTCAACGTGTAGAAGTGCAGCCCGGGCGCCCCGCCGGCGATGAGCTTCTCGCACAGGGACGTCACGACCTCGGCGCCGAAGTCGCGAATGCTCGCGCGGTCGTCGCCAAAGCCCGCCAGACGCAGCCGGATCCAGCGCGGGATCTCGGCGCCGCACATGTCGGAGAAGCGCTGCAGCTGGCTGTAGTTGGTGATGGGCATGACGCCCGGCACGATAGGCGCGGTCACGCCCCTGGCCCGGGCGCGCTCGACGAAATCGAAGTACGCGTCGGGATTGAAGAAGTACTGCGTGATCGCCGCGTTGGCCCCCGCCTGCATCTTCTCGACGAAGTGGCCGAGATCGGCCTCGGGGTTCGTGGCCTGCGGATGCGTCTCGGGATAGGCAGCCACTTCGATGTGGAACCAGTCGCCCGTTTCCTGGCGCACGAAGGCCACCAGATCGCGGGCGTAGCGCAGCTCGCCGGCCACGCCGCCCATGCCGGAGGGCAGATCGCCACGCAGCGCGACGAGCCGGCGAACGCCTTGTTCGCGATACACCGTAAGCAGATCGCGCAGGTGCTCGCGCGTGGCGCCCACGCAGGACAAATGCGGCGCCGCATCGAAGCCCAGGCCCTGCAGCAGACGCACGGCCTGCAGCGTGCCTTCACGCGTGGAGCCGCCGGCACCGAAGGTGACGCTCACGTAGGTCGGGGAGAGGCTCGCGCACTGCTCGGCCGCGCGCACGAGGCGCTCCTGGGCGGCCGTATCACGCGGCGGGAAGAACTCCAGGCTCAGGGCGGTGGAGGAGGAAGTCATGGCGGCAATCGATGAAAGACGGGGCGGGACGGCATGAAGCCGCCCCGCCCCGGAGTCTGCACGCGCCCGGCATGCCGGGCGCGGCCACGGCGCACGGTAGCTCCAGAGCACCGTGCGCGGCGACGGCCTCAGCCGATCAACGAAGTCAGCAGGCCGGAGATGAGGCTATAGAGCAAGGCGCCGATCACGGCCCACCAGAAGCCGTTCACCTTGAAGCCTGAGAGCACCGAACCCGCCAACCAGAACAGCAGGGCATTGAGCACCAGCAGGAACAGGCCGAGGGTAAGAATGGTGATGGGCAGCGTCAGGAATACCAGGATCGGCTTGACCAACATGTTGAGCAAGCCGATCACCAACGCCGCGATCATCGCCGAGCCGAAGCTGGCCACGGCAACGCCGGGCAGGATGTAGGCCACGACGAGCAACGCCACCGAATTCAACAACCAGACCAGAAGCAGCGACAACATGGTGATTCCCCAAGGTAAAGGCCCCGGTGGGGCCGTGAACAACAAACCTTAGTAGCGATAGTGGTCGGGCTTGAACGGCCCTTCCTGCGGCACCCCGATGTAGCTGGCCTGCGCGTCGCTCAACGTCGTGAGCTGCACACCCAGCTTCTTCAGATGCAGCCTCGCTACCTTCTCGTCCAGGCGCTTAGGCAAGACATATACCTGACCCTTCGTGTAGGCCTCGTTGCGCGTGAAGAGCTCGATCTGGGCGATCGTCTGATTGGCGAACGACGAGGACATCACGAACGACGGGTGGCCGGTGGCGCAGCCCAGGTTCACCAGACGGCCTTGCGCGAGCAGGATGATGCGCTTGCCATCGGGGAAGATGATGTGGTCGACCTGGGGCTTGATCTCTTCCCAGGTGTAGTCGTTCAGCGAGGCGACGTCGATCTCGTTGTCGAAGTGACCGATGTTGCACACGATGGCCTCGTCCTTCATGGCCTTCATGTGATCGTGCGTGATGACGTGGTAGTTGCCGGTGGCGGTGACGAAGATGTCGGCCTTGTCGGCGGCGTATTCCATCGTCACGACCTTGTAGCCTTCCATCGCGGCCTGCAGCGCGCAGATGGGATCGACTTCGGTGACCCACACCTGGGCACGCAGCGCGCCGAGGGCCTGGGCGCAGCCCTTGCCCACGTCGCCATAGCCCACGACCACGGCGACCTTGCCCGCGACCATGACGTCGGTGGCGCGCTTGATGCCGTCGACCAGCGACTCACGGCAGCCGTAGAGGTTGTCGAACTTGGACTTGGTGACCGAGTCGTTGACGTTGATGGCGGCAAACGCGAGCTCGCCCTTTTGCGACATCTGGTACAGGCGATGCACGCCCGTGGTGGTCTCTTCGGTCACGCCCTGGATCTGGGCCAGACGGGTGGAATACCACTTCGGGTCACGGGCGAGCGTGGCCTTGATCGAGGCGAAGAGGAAGGTCTCTTCTTCGCTGCCCGGATTCTCCAGCAGGCTGGCGTCGGATTCGGCACGCGCGCCCAGGTGCAGCAGCAGCGTGGCGTCGCCGCCGTCGTCCAGGATCATGTTGGCCTGCTCACCCGGCCATTCGAAGATCTGGTGCGTGTAGTTCCAGTAGTCTTCCAGCGTTTCGCCCTTGACGGCGAACACCGGCGTGCCGCTGGCGGCGATGGCCGCAGCAGCGTGATCCTGCGTCGAGAAGATGTTGCACGAGGCCCAGCGCACGTCCGCGCCAAGCGCCTTCAGCGTCTCGATCAGCACGGCGGTCTGGATGGTCATGTGCAGGCTGCCCGCGATGCGCGCGCCCTTCAGCGGCTGGGCGGCAGCGTACTCTTCGCGGATGGCCATGAGGCCGGGCATTTCGGTTTCCGCGATGGCGATCTCGCGGCGGCCCCACTCGGCCAGGGAAATGTCGGTGATGCGGTAATCGGCTTGCGTGCCGGTGTCGGTAACAGCGTTCATGGGGGCTCCTTGAACCTGCATCCACGCGCAGGCATGCCCCATGGCCCGCCCACCTCGCGAATGCATAGATGAACGAGCGCGGTTGCCACAGCCCGGTGCGTGCGCGCCGCGAAGACGCCGTCACTGCCGGGGGATCCGAGCCTGGCGGGGGAACCCCGTCGCAACGCTCCTCGGAAAACCTGAGCATTGTAGCGGGGAATCCGGGCGGGCGGCACGTCTTCTCCCGCGCCGCCCAGGGGGCCGCTTGCCACGGCGGCAGGATTCAGCGCAGCCCGGTGGCGAGCACCTGATCCAGCACCGTCGTGAAGCGGCGCGCGTTCTGAAAACCGATCACCCGCGTGTGGCGTTGCTCGCGGCCCTGCGCATCGAAGAAGATGATGCCGGGCGGGCCGAAGAGCCGGAAGCGCTTGAGAAGCGCACGATGATCGCCATTGTTGGCGGTGACGTCTGCCTGCACCAGCACTAGCTGGCCCATCCGCGCGGCCACGCCGGGGTCGGTGAAGGTGAAGCGCTCCATCTCCTTGCAGGACACGCACCAGTCGGCGTAGAAATCCAGCATGACGGGCCGGCCGCGATTGGCCGCGATCACGGCGTCGAGCTCGGCGACCGAATTCACTCGTTGGAAGGTCGGGTGCGCAGCGGCGCCCTGCACCGCGCCGCCCGCCGCCGACGCTGACGCACCGACTGCGCCGCCTGGCGCGAGCCAATCCGACACGGCCGGCCCCCGCGTGCCCGGCACGGCAGACGGCGCGGCAATCGGTGCTGCCACGGGTGCGGTGCGCGACGCGGCCAGATGCGCGAGCGGCTGCAACGGATCGCGGCCACCGCTGGCCACACCCACGGCCTGCACCACGCCGATCACGGCGAAGACCCAGCCCAGCCCCTTGCCCAGCCTGGCTGCCGTGCCCGCCTCGCGTGGCAAGGCGTCGAATGCGCGCAGCAGGCTCGCGGCGAACAACGCGAGCACTGCCCAACCCGCCATCTGCAGCCACATCGGCAGCACGGGCAGCAACATCCACCAGGCCACGGCCAGCAGCAGCATGCCGAAGAGGCGATTGACGCCCTCCATCCAGGGGCCGGCACGCGGCAGTAGCGTGCCGGCGGACAGCCCGGCGATGAGCAGCGTCACGCCCATGCCCCAGGCGAGCGCGAACAACGCCACCGCCCCCAGCACGACATCGCTCGTCTGCGAGATGTACAGGAGTGCGCCGGCCAGCGGTGCTGCCACGCAAGGCCCGACGATGAGGGCCGACACCGCCCCCATGCCGAAGGCGCCCGTGAAGCGTCCGCCCGGCATGCGGTTGGCCCAACCCGAGGCCCGCGCCTGCCAGCTCGCCGGCACCTGGAACGTGAAAGCGCCGAACATGCCCAGCGCCAGCACCACCAGCAAGAGCGCGAACACGCTCAACACCCATGGCGTCTGCAGGGCGGCCGCCAGGCTGGCACCGGTGAGCCCGGCGGCGACGCCGGCCGCCGTGTAGACCAGCGACATGCCCAACACATAAGTTGCCGCGAGCCCCAGCCCGCGCAGCCGGCGTGGCTCACGCTGGCCCTGGCGCTGGGCATCGCCCACCAGAATCGACGACAGAATCGGCAGCATCGGCAGCACGCACGGCGTGAGCGAGAGCAGCACACCGAGGAGGAAGAACACCCCAGCCGTCTGCCACAGGCTGGACGTGGCAAGCGCATCGGCGAGACCCACGTCGTTTGCGCCCAGCAAGGCCAGCCAGCCGCCGGACGCCGGCGGCGCATCAGCCTGCGCCGCCCAGGCCCCGTCCTCCACCGACAAGGCCACGCGCTGGGTCTGCGGCGGGTAGCACAGGCCGGCGTCGGCGCAGCCCTGGCTTGTCGCGAGCAAGGTGATCGCCTGGGGCTGCCCTTGCAGCGGCACGCGCACGGCAACCGCGTCGCGGTGTGTCTCCAGGTCCTTTTCAAAGACTTGGTCGTAGATCACCGTCCGCGCGGGATCTGGGGCTCGCCCAGCACACCCGCCTGCGGCGGATCGGTCGAGAAGCCGATCTGGTCGTGATAGAGGTAATACGCCGGTGCGATGCGCCAGGACACCTCCACCACATCGGGTGCGACCATCTGGGCGCTGATCCGAAAGGCCTCGTCCGGCGGCAGGAAATCGTCTTCGGACAGGGCCCAGGCACGCGAGGCGGCCAGGCACAGCACGAGCCCCAGCCAGGCCAGGGCCAACCAGGACGTGAAGGAGGAACCCCGCGGCAAGCGGCGGGCAGGCGACACGAACACCATGGACACTCAGTGCAAAGGGGTGCCCGTCTCGGCGCGCACCCATTCAAGATAGGCCGGCAGCCCGCCCTCGACCGGAACGACCACCGCCTCCGGAACCTCGTAGGGATGCAAGGTGACGAGCATCTCGAGCAAGGCGGCTTCCTGGGCGCGCGTGGTCTTGATCAGCAGCGGGACTTCCTCGGCGCCTTCGATGACGCCCTGCCAGCGGTACATGGACAGCATGGGCGGGCCAAGGTTCACGCAGGCCGCGAGGCCTGCTTCCAGCAGCTCGTGGGCAATCCGCTTGGCCACCAGCAGGTCCGGCGCGTTGCTCACGACCAGAATCACGTCATTCTGCATGCTCATCCTCGCATCCATTCTTCGCGGCCTCAGCGCAGCAGGCGCCGGCGGATCAATCCGCCGGCCAGCCAGATGGCGAGCGCCGCCGTCACCAGCAGCTGCAGCACGAGCCAGCCGGCACCTGCCGGGATCTCGCCCAGCACCAGGGGCCGGATCAGCTGGATGGCCGGCGACAGCGGCAGCCACTGCATCACCGCCGTCACGGCAGCCGGCAGCTCGGCTACCGGAAAGAACACGCCAGAGAGGAACACCATGGGCGTCACGCCCAGCGTGAAGTAATACATGAAGAAATCGTACCCACGCGCCACCGTGGTGACGACCATCGCCAGGGCGGCGAAGGTGATGCCTGCCACGGCCAGCACGAGCGGAATCGCGAGCAGCGTGGGCGCGCGCGAGATGTCGAAGAGCGCCACCACGATCAGTATCGCCACGCCACTCTTGAAAGCCTTGGCCGCGGCCCACAGCACCTCGGCCCAGAGCACGTCGTCCAGCGAGAGGGGCGTGTTGAGCATGCCCTCCCAGGTGCGCTGCACCTGCAATCGCGAGAACGCGCTGTACGTGGCCTCGAAGGTGGCGCCATACAGCGCGCCCATGCAGATCGAGCCTGCCGCGAGAAACGTGATGTACGGCACGCCGTCGATGGCGGGCAAGAGCCGGCCCAGGCCGTAGCCCAGCGCCAGAAGCACGATCATCGGATCGAGGACGTCGCCCAGCACCGTGGTGCCGGCCGTCTTGCGCCAGACCAGGAAGTTGCGCCGGAAGACGGCGACAACGAGCCAGCTGGGCGCGGGCCAGCGCCAGTCGCCGCGACGCGGCGACGGAGAAGGCGCGCCCGCGACGTCCGATGGCGGCACCGAGGCGCCTGCAGCGGCGATCCTGTCCTGCGGCGAGGTCGACAGCGTCGACGCTGCCTGCGGGTCATGGCGCTCGGCGCCGTCCTCGGCAGCCAGAGCCTTGCGATCCGTGGGCGCGTTCATCCTTCCTCCCGCATGCCACGACCGGTCAGGCGAAGGAACAAGTCCTCCAGATTGGCCGGGCGCTGTAGATAGTGCACGTCATCGCGGCCCGCCAGCGTACGCACCACGGGCTCGGCGTGCTCGACATAACAGAAGGCCGTCTCGCCGCTGACCTCGATGCGGCCGGGCAAGGCGGCGCGATGGGCATCCAGCCACGCCTGCATGCCGTCGCCATAGACTTCCACCACCATGGGCTCGAGGTGCTGCGCGATCAGCGCGCGCGGTGGGCCCTCGACCATCATGCGGCCGTGATCGATCACGCCCAGACGGTTGCACAGGCGCTCGGCCTCGTCCATGAAGTGCGTGGTCAGCAGAATCGTCTTGCCGCGGGCCAGCAGCGCCCGCAGGCGTTCCCACACCAGGTGGCGCGCCTGCGGATCCAGGCCGGTGGTGGGCTCGTCGAGCACGATCAGATCCGGATCGTTGACCATGGCGCGCGCCAGCGTCAATCGGCGCTTCATGCCGCCGGAGAGTTCGTTGATGCGCGCATGCCGCTTGGCCGACAGGGCGGCGAAATCGAGCAGCTCAGGGATGCGTGCGCGCACCTGGGCGCTGGACATTCCGAAGTAGCGCCCGAAGACGAGAAGATTCTCCTCGACGGTGAAATCCGGATCCAGGCTGTCGAGCTGGGGCACCACGCCCACCCGGGCGCGCGCGGCCTGGGCCTGCACGGGGATGGCGTGGCCCAATACGTCGATACGGCCACCATCGAAGGGGGTGAGGCCGAGCAGCGCGCGCAGCGTCGTCGTCTTGCCTGCCCCGTTGGGCCCGAGCAGCCCATAGCACTCGCCCGGCCGAATCACGAAGGACAGGCCATCGACGATGACCTTCTCGCCATAACGCTTGTACAGACGCTCGACGGTCAGGGCCGACGGCGAGCCAGCGGGGGCGGGGGCCAGGGATGCGCTCATCGGAGCATTCTACCGGGCCGGCCCTCACTCGCGCTCGCGCGCCGCGGCCAGCGCCATGGCAATCTCGATGGTCTGGGCGAGGAACGACGAGCCGTCGTCACGCCGATGGCTCAGGATCACTGGAGACACGAAGCCCGGGGCATCGAGTGGCACGTAGGCGACATCGGCCCGATGCAGTCGCTGCGCCGATGCAGGCACGAGGGTGAGCCCCAATCCCGCCGCCACCAGCCCGAGCGCCGTCTGCAACTCGTTCGCCTCATGCACCACGTCCAGCCCGTGCCCGGCAGCGCGGAACAGGCCGGCCACGTGATCCGCATAGCTGGGGCGAGGCCGGGCGGGATACAGGATGAAGGGCTCGGCAGCCACCTGGACGGCGGTGAGATGCGGCTGCGCCGCCAGGGGCGAGCCCACCGGCACCGCCACCACCAGGGGCTCGGTCATGACGATGCGCTGCGCCACCGCCGCATCCTGGATCACGATCCGCCCGACACCGATGTCGATACGCCCGTCCTTGAGCGCCTGCACCTGCTGCATGGTGGTCATCTCGGCAAGGCCGACCTGCACGTCATCCTGGCCCTGGCGCAGTTCCCGGATGAGGTCCGGCACGAAGCCATACAGCGTGGATGGCACAAAGCCCACGCCGAACCAGCGCTGCCCACTCTCGCCCAGCCGGCGCGTGCCCGCCACGAGCTCGTCGAGCCGCGCCGTGAGCTGCAGTGAGTGCTCGAGAAAGAACCGGCCGGCCTCGGTCAGGCGCAGCGCGCGCTGGGAGCGGTCGAAAAGCGTCACCCCCAGCTCGTCTTCGAGTTGTCGCATCTGCCGGCTCAGCGGCGGCTGCGCCATGTGCAGACGCTCGGCCGCGCGCGTGATGTTGAGCTCCTGGGCGACGGCCTGGAAGTAGCGCAGATGACGGAGTTCCACCATACCCTCCAGGTATGAAACCCTGCGAATATAGTCTTGGACCCTAGGTTGGGACAACGACATACTGCGCGTATCTGACGTTTACCTTCGAGCCGAGTATGACGCCTGTTCGCATCACTGCCATCGAGGCCATCCTGGTGGACCTGCCCACCATCCGGGCCCACCAGTTGGCCATGACGGTCATGCACCGGCAGACGCTGGTCATTGTGCGTCTGCTGGCCGATGACGGCATCGAGGGCATTGGCGAAGCCACGACCATCGGCGGGCTGGCCTACGGCGACGAAAGCCCCGAGGGCATGAAGCTCGCCATCGACACCTATCTTGCGCCCTTGCTGATCGGCCAGGATGCGAGCAACGTGCACGCCGCCATGCAGCGCCTGGAGGCGGGCGCGAGGGGCAATCGTTGCGCCAAGTCGGCCCTCGAGACCGCGCTGCTCGATGCGCAGGCGCGCCGACTGGACGTCTCCCTCGCCACCTTGCTGGGCGGTGCCGTGCGCACGCGCCTGCCCACGCTGTGGACGCTCGCGAGCGGCGACACCGAGCGCGACATCGCGGAAGCCGAGCAGCTTCTCGCCGAGCGCCGGCACGACACCTTCAAGCTCAAGATCGGCCGGCGCGCGATTGCCGACGACGTGCGCCACGTCACCCGCATCAAGACGGCGCTGGGCGATCGCGCCCGCGTGACGGTGGACGTGAACCAGGCCTGGAACGAAGCCGACGCGGCCCGCGCCATCGCCAATCTCGAAGCCGCCGGCGTGGACCTCATCGAGCAGCCCCTGCCCCGCGACGATCGCGCGGGCCTCGCTCGCCTGGCCGCCCGATTCGTGGTGCCGATCATGGCCGACGAGGCGCTGTGCACGCCGCAGGACGCCTTCGACCTTGGCTGCCGCGGCGCCGCCGATGTCGCGGCCTTGAAGATCGCCAAATCCGGCGGGCCGTACGCCGTCTTGCGCACCGCCTTCGTGGCCGACGCCGCCGGCATGGCCTTGTATGGCGGCACGCTGCTCGAAGGCAGCGTGGGCAGCATCGCCGCGGCCCACGCCTTCAGCACCCTGCCCCGGCTGGCCTGGGGCACGGAGCTCTTCGGCCCGCTGCTGCTCACGGAAGACATCGTCACCGAACGCCCGGTGTATCGCGAGTTCTGCCTGGAGTTGCCGCAAGGCCCGGGCCTGGGGCTCACGCTGGACGAAGACAAGCTCGCCCACTACCGCCGCGACAAGGGCACCGCGCCCGCCGCGCGCTGACCGAGGAGATCGACATGCTGTTCCTGGTTCGCATGGATGTGAACATCCCCACCACCCTGCCCAAGGCCGAAGCCGACGCCATCAAGGCTGCCGAGAAGGATTACTCCCAAGCCCTGCAGCGCTCGGGCAAATGGCCGCACATTTATCGCGTGGTGGGTGAATACGCCAACTACAGCGTCTTCGATGTGGCGTCCAACGACGAGCTGCACACGCTGCTCTCCGGGCTGCCGCTCTTTCCGTACATGAAGATCCATGTGACCCCGCTCGCGCGTCACCCCTCGGCCATTGCCTGAGCCACAAACGCCCTTCCCGATAACGATACGAGAGACACCATGATGACCCGCCGTTCCTTTGCCCTCCTTGCCCTCGCCGCCGGCCTCAGCGCGGCCGCACCCGTGCTGGCAGCGGATTTCCCGAGCCAGCCGCTGCGCTGGGTCGTGCCCTTCCCGCCCGGTGGCGCGATGGACGTGATCGCGCGCACCATGAGCGAGTCGGTCTCGCGCACCCTGGGCCAGCCGGTGGTGGTGGAGAACCGTTCCGGCGCGGGTGGCAACATCGGCGCGGCCTACGCGGCCGGCGCGCCGGCCGATGGCCACACCATCATGATCGCGGCCAACGGCATGGCGGTGAATCCGGCGCTCTACAGCAACCTCACCTACGACCCGATCCAGTCGTTCGCTCCGATCTCGCTGCTGGCGATCGTGCCCAACATCCTGGTCGCCAATCCGCAACGCTCGCCGGCCAAGACCGTGCAGGAAGTCATCGACCTCGCCAAGCAGAAGCCCGGTCACTACACCTACGCCTCGGCCGGCGTGGGCACGTCCATCCACCTCGCGGGCGAACTCTTCGTCTCTATGAGCGGCGTGGACATGCTGCACGTGCCCTACAAGGGCAGCGGCCCCGCGGTGGCAGATCTGCTGGGCGGCCAGGTGGACTACATGTTCGACAGCATCACGTCGGCCAAGCCGCACGTGGATGCCGGCCGCCTCAACGCGATCGCGGTGACCACTGAGAAGCGCTCCAGCGCGATGCCGAATCTGCCCACCGTGGCCGAGAGCGGCCTGCCCGGCTACAACCTCTCGCCCTGGTTCGGCGTCTTTGCCCCCGCAGGCACGCCGCAACCTGTGCTGGACACGCTGCACGCCGCCATGATGAAGGCGCTCGAGGAGCCGCGCGTGCAGGAGACGCTCGCGTCCATCGGCGCCGAGCGCATCGGCAGCACGCCCGACGCCTTGCGTGATCACCTCGCCGAGGAGACGGCGCAGTGGAAGACGATCGTCGCCGAGCGCGGCATCAAGGCGATGTAAGGCGGTTGGCGGCGACGCGGATCGAACCCCCGGGGCGGCGCATCGCCAGCCCCGGAATTCGAGTACTGTGAGCGCTTTCCCTCCTCACCTGTCCGCCGCCATGGTCGTCACCGACGTCTCGCGTCTCCCTGTGCTTCTCGCCGTGACGATCGGCCCGGCGGATGCGGAATCCACCGAAGCCGCTCAGGCGGTCTGGCGCGCCTTGCTGCAGGCGGGAACGCCCTTCGCGGCGCTGCAAGTCTACGTGGATCAGGATGCCGCGCAGCAGATCGGCAGCATGGATGACGTGGCCACCTGGCTGGCCGCGCAACCGACAGGCAGCGTCCAGCCCTGGGCCGTTGCCCGCGTCGTTCTCGATTGGCAGGCCGTCATCCCGGCCTTGCGTCCGGCACTCGAGTGGCCGCTTCAGGACTTTCCCGACATTCTCAGCGCCTTGCGCTGGCTACAGACAGAGGCGCTGTCGCCACGCGGCCACGCCCTCTCGCTGGAAGGCACGGCCAGCGCGATTGCCGGCCTGTGCTGGCAGGCCGACGTCTAAGTCCGCTCAGACGCGATCCGCGCGCGCCAGGTGGTTCTCCAGTCGGCGCAAGCCGATGGTGAGCAGGAACGTCATGAGCCAGTACGCAAACGCGATCGCGAGATACGGCTCCCAGTAGCGTCCGTAGGCGCCGGCCACGGTACGGGCGGCGTAGGCCATCTCGGCCAGCCCGATCGCCGACACGAGCGAGGTGTCCTTCAGCAGCGAGATCATGTTGTTACCCAGCGGCGGCAACATGCGACGGAACGCCTGGGGCAGGACGATAAAGCGCATCACCTGAAGCGGCGACATGCCCAGCGACATGCCGGCGAACCGCTGGCCCCGCGAAATGGACTGGATGCCGGCCCGGAAGACCTCGGACGTATAGGCCGAGGCATTGAGCGTCAAGGCTGCAACCCCGGAAATGAGGGCGCCGTGATTCTGCTTGAGCGTTCGCGCCAGATCGCCGGAGATCAGCCAGCCCTCCGTGGGGTGGATGAATAGCGGCACCACGGCGAAGTGCATCAGGAGGATCTGCACGAAGAGTGGCGTGCCGCGCAGAAAGCTCACATAGACGGTCGAAGGCCAACGCAGCACATACTTGCACAGGCTCTTGAGCGGCTGGTGCGACGCATCCGCCAGGCGCGCCAACGCTACCAGCAGCCCGAGGCTGAACCCGAGCACGACGCAGGTGATGGTCATGCCGACCGTGACCATCGCGCCTTGCCAGAAGAGGCTCTTGTATTCGACCAGAATGTCGGGGCGAAACCACCCGAACCATTCCACGGGAAGGGTATCGTTCATGGCATTGGGAGATCAGGAGATGGCCGCGGCGCGGGCTGCGCACGTTGCAAACGGTGCGCGTAGCCCCACGCTGCGACAGGAAAGAGCACGGGCCGCAGATGCGCCCGTCAGCATCGCATCACTGCGCGCGGTATTCCTGCTTGAACCACTTCTGGTAGAGCGTGTTGTAGGTGCCGTCAGCGCGGATCGCGGCGAGGCCCGCGTCCAGTTGCTCGCGCAGGGCATCATCGCCCTTGCGCACGACGATGCCGAAGTGCTCCTTCGGGAAGTCGGGATCCTCGACCACCTTCAGGCCGGGCGTCTGCGCGACGCGGTAGGCGATCACGCCGTTGTCACCGATCGCGGCATCCACGCCGCCCGACGCGAGCTCGGAGATGATGAGCGGCGTACTCTCGAAGCGGCGAATGTCCTGGCTCGCCTTGCCCAGCAGGCGGCTCACCACGTCGTCGGCCGTCGAGCCGCTCACCACGGACACCTTCTTGCCCTTGATGTCGTCCAGGGACTTCACGGCGCTGCTCTCGGGCACCGCGATGAGCTGGCGCGCGTCGAAGTACGGCTGCGTGAAGTCGAAGCTCTGCTTGCGACGATCGTTGATGGTGACACCCGAGATCACCGCGTCCACATCGCCGTTGTTCAAGGCGGCGAAGATGCTGCTGAAGGGCGTGTTCACGATGCGCAGCGTCATGCCTTGCTTCTGCGCGATGGCGTTGATGACGTCGATGTCGAAACCGACGACCTGCCGCGTGTTGTCTTCGAACGCGAACGGCGCGTAGGTGGCGCTGGAGCCGACGACGACGGTGCGGGCAGCCGCCTGGGCCAGCGCAGGCTGGGCGGACACGAGCAGGGCAGCGGCGCAGGCGAACATCGCCGCGCGGCGAGAGAAGGAGAAAGTCATGGGAGGCGATGAAGGAAGGGAGGGGTACGGCAAGGGTCGGGCGAGCCAACAAACGAAAAAACCTCGCGCGGGAGGGCTTTTCAGATTGCCCGGGCGTCTCGAGGACGCACGTGACTTAAGCGGCTTCGGCTTCTTCCGCTTCGACGGGCTCGGGACGGTCCACGAGTTCCATGAAGGCCATCGGGGCGTTGTCGCCCTGGCGGAAGCCCATCTTCAGAACACGGGTGTAGCCGCCGTTGCGCTCGGCAAAGCGCGGGGCGATCTCGTTGAAGAGCTTGGTGACGGCGTCACGATCACGCAGGCGGGCGAAGGCCAGACGGCGGTTGGCGACGGAGTCGGTCTTGCCGATCGTGATGAGGGGCTCGATCACGCGGCGCAGTTCCTTGGCCTTGGGCAGCGTGGTCTTGATGGCTTCGTGCGTGATCAGCGCGACGGCCATGTTGCGGAACATGGCAAGACGGTGGCTGCTGGTACGGTTGAGCTTGCGAAGGCCGTGACGATGGCGCATGGTTGTTTCCTTGATTGAATCTAGGGTTGAAGCGATGGGGTTGTCTTGACCCTGTCGCTATGATGTCCAGCTCTTCTATCGGTCTATGCCGCGGGCCGGTAAAACGCGCGATTCTACTACGCTTTCGGGATATTGAAAAGGCCGCAGCACATGACATGCTGCGGCCTTCGAACGGCAAGATCACGTCACCGGGTGCCCGGCCGGGGCGGCGAAGCCGCCTGGCCTGGGCACCTCAGGTTCAGGGACGCTCGAGGCCCAGCGGGGGCCAGTTCTCGAGCTTCATGCCCAAGGTCAGGCCGCGGGCGGCCAGGACTTCCTTGATCTCGTTGAGCGACTTGCGACCCAGGTTCGGGGTCTTCAGCAGCTCGTTCTCGGTACGCTGGATCAGGTCGCCGATGTAGTAGATGTTCTCGGCCTTCAGGCAGTTGGCCGAGCGCACCGTCAGCTCCAGGTCATCGACCGGGCGCAACAGGATCGGGTCGATCTGCGGGGCGCCGCGCGAGGGCATGTCGGCCGATTCGGCCGAGCCTTCCAGGGCTGCAAAGATCGACAGCTGATCCATCAGGATGCGAGCCGACTGACGCACCGCTTCCTCGGGCGAGATCACGCCGTTGGTTTCGATGTCCAGCACCAGCTTGTCCAGATCGGTACGCTGCTCGACGCGGGCGTTCTCGACGGCGTAGCTCACGCGCAGCACGGGGCTGTAGGACGCATCCAGAACGATGCGGCCGATGGTGCGGGAGTGGTCGTCGGCAAAGCCGCGCACGTTGCCGGGCACGTAGCCACGGCCCTTCTCGACCTTGATCTGCATCTCGAGCTTGCCACCTTCGGTGAGATTGGCGAGCACGTGTTGCGGATTGATGATCTCGACGTCGTGGGGCAGCTCGATGTCGGCCGCGGTGACCACGCCGGCGCCCGTCTTGCGCAGGGTCAGCGTCACTTCCTCGCGGTTGTGCAGCTTGAAGACCACGCCCTTCAAGTTCAGCAGCATGTCGACGACGTCTTCACGCACGCCTTCCACGGTGGAGTACTCGTGCAGCACGCCGGTGATCTGCACTTCGGTGGGGGCGTAGCCCGCCATCGACGAGAGCAGGATGCGACGCAGGGCGTTGCCCAGCGTGTGGCCATAACCGCGCTCGAACGGTTCCATGACGACACGGGCGTGGTTCTGCCCGATCGCTTCGACGTCGATGCTGCGCGGCTTCAAGAATGCGGCGTTTGCCATGTGACTGCTTCCTTCTCAATACCCTCGGCTCGTTACACCGATAAGGCTGATGGAATGAACAACGGGCGGACCGCCTCCCGATGGGAAGGCAGACCGCCCGCAGGGGACTGCAATTAGCGCGAGTACAGTTCGACGACCATGGACTCGTTGACGTCGCGGGCGACATCAGCGCGGTCCGGAGCCTGCTTGAACGTACCGGTCAGCTTGTTGGCGTCGACGTCGACCCACTGCGGCATGCCCTGGCTGGCGGCCAGTTGCAGCGCTTCCTGGATACGGCCTTGCTTCTTGGCCTTCTCGCGGATGGAGACGATGTCGCCAGCCTTCAGGATGATCGACGGGATGTCGGCCGTGTGACCGTTCAGCTCGATGGCGCGGTGGTTCACCAGCTGGCGAGCCTCGGCGCGGGTCGAACCGAAACCCATGCGGTAGACGACGTTGTCCAGGCGCGATTCGAGCAGCTGGATCAGCGTTTCGCCGGTGTTGCCACGACGGCGCTCGGCTTCAACGAAGTACTTGCGGAACTGCTTTTCCATCAGGCCGTACATGCGCTTGAGCTTCTGCTTCTCGCGCAGCTGCTGACCGTAGTCAGACGTACGAGCACCGGACGTGCGACCGTGCTGGCCGGGCTTGCTGTCCAGCTTGCACTTGGAATCCAGCGAGCGACGGGCGCTCTTCAGGAACAGATCAGTGCCCTCGCGACGCGAGAGCTTGCACTTGGGACCAATATAACGTGCCACGTGGAATCCCCTTTAGATGCGACGACGCTTGGGCGGCCGGCAGCCGTTGTGCGGCACCGGGGTGACATCGGAGATGCTGGTGATCCGGATACCGAGCGCGTTGAGCGCACGGACCGAGGATTCACGGCCGGGGCCGGGACCCTTGATACGGACTTCGAGCGTCTTGATGCCATATTCCAACGCGACGCGGCCGGCGCTTTCAGCGGCGACCTGAGCGGCGAAGGGGGTCGACTTGCGCGAGCCTTTGAAGCCTGCGCCACCCGACGTGGCCCACGACAGGGCGTTGCCCTGGCGGTCCGTGATGGTGATGATGGTGTTGTTGAAGGACGCGTGGACGTGCGCGATGCCGTCCGAGACGTTCTTCTTGACCTTTTTGCGCACACGCTGCGCGCCGCTACCTTGAGCTTTTGCCATGATGTGGGATCCTGATTATTTCTTCAGCGCGACACCGGCGCGACGCGGGCCCTTGCGGGTACGGGCGTTCGTGCGGGTACGCTGACCACGGAGCGGCAGGCCGCGCTTGTGGCGCAGGCCGCGGTAGGTTCCGAGGTCGATCAGACGCTTGATCGAGAGCTGCACTTCGCGGCGCAGGTCGCCTTCGACGGTGATGGCGCCGATCTGTTCGCGGATGCGCTCGAGCTCAGCGTCGTTCAGCTCCTTGACCTTCTTGTCCAGCGGCACGCCGGCGGCTTCGCAGATTTGGCGAGCGCGGGTGCGGCCGACACCGAAGATGGCCGTCAGGCCGATCGAGGTGTGCTTGTGCGGGGGGATGTTGATGCCAGCAATACGGGCCATGACTATTGATTCCTATACGTGGCTCGACTCAACCCTGGCGCTGCTTATGGCGCGGGTCGGTACAAATCACCCGCACCACACCGTGGCGCTTGATGACCTTGCAGTTGCGGCAAATGCGCTTTACAGATGCCATGACTTTCATGTGTCACTCCTGAGGTTCCGCACGCATGACGTAGCGATACGCCATGGTTCGTGCGCGAGAAAGGCGAAAAGGGCTCATGCCCTGCCCTGCCTTGTCGCCCGGAATCGATTCCGGTGATGATGCGCCGGGGCAACCGCCGGTTTCCCGGCGATGCCTGCCTCGGCATGAATTACAGGGGCCGAAGGATAACACCGATCGCCCGGTGCTGTCCTTCTTTTCGGCCCCCGATGTCAGCGCACCGGCAGATTCATGCCCTTGAAGGAAGCCTTCTTGAGCAGACTGTCGTACTGGTGCGACATGATGTAGGCCTGCACCTGGGCCATGAAGTCCATGGTGACGACCACGATGATCAACAGCGACGTGCCGCCGAAGTAGAAGGGCACGTTCCAGCGCAGGACCAGGAACTCAGGCAGCAAGCACACCAGGGTGATGTAGATGGCGCCCGCCAGCGTGAGCCGGGTCAGGATCTTGTCGATGTAACGCGAGGTCTGTTCGCCCGGACGAATGCCCGGAATGAACGCCCCACTCTTCTTCAGGTTGTCGGCCGTCTCGCGGCTGTTGAACACCAGCGCCGTGTAGAAGAAGGCGAAGAAGATGATCGCCAACGCATACAGCGCGATGTAGAACGGCTGTCCAGGCGAGAGCGCCGCAGCGATGTCACGCAGCCAGATCAGGCTGTCGCCCGTCGCGAACCATTGGGTCAGCGTGGCGGGGAACAAGATGATCGACGACGCGAAGATCGGCGGGATCACGCCAGCCATGTTGAGCTTGAGCGGGAGATGCGAGCTCTGACCACCGTACAGCTTGTTGCCGACCTGGCGCTTCGCGTAGTTCACCGTGATGCGGCGTTGGCCGCGCTCGACGAACACCACGAATGCCGTGACCAGCACCACGAGAAAGACGATGAACAGGGCCGACAGCACCGCCATGGCACCCGTGCTCACGAGCTCGAACAATCCGGCGAGTGCGGACGGCAGGCCGGCCACGATACCCGCGAAGATGATGATCGAGATCCCGTTGCCCAGGCCACGCTCAGTGATTTGCTCGCCCAGCCACATGAGGAACATGGTGCCGGTGACCAGCGAGATCACGGTGGTGACGCGGAACAGCATGCCCGGATCGATCACCAGGCCTTGCTGGGACTCCAGCGCGACCGAGATGCCGATGGCCTGGACGATCGCCAGGCCGAGCGTGCCATACCGCGTGTACTGCGTGATCTTGCGGCGGCCGGCCTCGCCCTCTTTCTTGATGGCTTCGAGCGACGGCACGATGACCGTCATCAGCTGCATGATGATCGATGCAGAGATGTACGGCATGATGCCGAGCGCGAAGATCGAGAAACGCGAGAGCGCGCCGCCCGAGAACATGTTGAACAAGCCCAGGATCCCACCCTGGTTCTGCTGGAACAGCAGCGCCAGTTGATCCGGGTTGATGCCCGGCACCGGAATATGGGTGCCCAGCCGATACACGATCAGCGCGAGGACCAGAAACACCAGACGGCGTTTCAGGTCGCTGAAGCGCCCCCCGGTTTTGCCCAACCTATTCGCAGTAGCCAACGTAGACCTCTTGCCTTGCCTAGTATCAGGCGGCCGCGTTCAGCACGCCGCCGGCAGCTTCAATGGCAGCCTTGGCGCCAGCCGTGGCCTTCAGGCCGTTGAGCGTGACCTTGCGGGTCAGCTCGCCGGACAGAATGACCTTGGCGTAACGCACTTGCTGGCCGACCACGCCGGCTTGCTTCAGAACCTGGACGTCGATGTCGTCGACGGGCAGCTTCTCGAGATCCGACAGGCGGACTTCGGCAAACAGGTGATCGTTCAGCGGCTTGAAGCCACGCTTGGGCAGACGGCGCTGCAGCGGCATCTGACCGCCTTCGAAGCCGACCTTGTGGAAGCCGCCCGAACGCGACTTCTGACCCTTGTGGCCACGGCCGGCGGTCTTGCCCAGGCCGGAACCGATACCACGGCCGACACGGCGCTTGGCATGCTTGGAACCCTCAGCGGGCTCCAGGGTGTTGAGACGAATGGTGTCTTGCATGTCTGTTCCTTCAGGCTTCCGACACGGCGACCAGATAGGACACCTTGCGGATCATGCCACGGACTTCGGGGGTGTCGACCAGCACGCGGCTGCTGTTCACCTTGCCGAGGCCCAGGCCGCGCACGGTGGCGCGGTGCGACTCGCGCGTGCCGATCGGCGAACGCACGAGCGTGACTTTGACTTGCTTCTGCGTCGTCATGTCTTACCCCAGGATCTCTTCGACGGTCTTGCCGCGCTTGGCAGCAATTTCCGACGGAGTGGACGAGTTGCGCAGACCGTTCAGGGTCGCACGCACCAGGTTGTAGGGATTGGTCGAGCCCAGGCTCTTCGCGACGACGTTACGCACGCCCATCACGTCGAAAATGGCGCGCATCGGGCCGCCGGCGATGACGCCGGTACCTTCGGCTGCGGGCGAGATCAGCACCTTGGAGGCGCCGTGCTTGCCGACAACAGCGTGATGCAGCGTGCCGTTCTTCAGCGACACCTTCACCAGCTCGCGACGTGCCTGTTCCATCGCCTTTTGAACAGCGACGGGCACTTCACGGGCCTTGCCCTTGCCCATACCGATACGACCGTCACCGTCGCCCACCACGCTCAGCGCGGCGAAGCTCATGGTACGACCACCCTTGACCACCTTGCTGACGCGGTTGACCGCGATCATCTTCTCGCGGAAACCGTCGTCGCGCTCTTCGGCGACCTGGTTCTTGCCTTGCATCTTGGCCATTTGATCCTCGCTTAGAACTTCAGGCCGGCTTCGCGCGCGGCTTCAGCCAACGCCTTCACACGACCGTGGTAGCGGAAACCGGAACGGTCGAAGGCGACCGTTTCGATACCGGCGGCGCGAGCCTTTTCGGCCACACGCTTGCCGATCAGGGTGGCGGCGGCGGCATTGCCACCGGCACCAGCCTGACCTTCAAGCTGCTTGCGCACTTCCGGCTCGACGGTCGAGGCGCTGACCAGCACCTGATTGCCTTCGGGCGAGATGATGCTCGCGTAGATGTGGAGGTTCGAGCGGTGCACCGAAAGACGGTGAACGCCGAGCTCCGAGATTTTGCGACGCGTAGGCACGGCACGGCGCAAACGGGATTGTTTTTTGTCCATGATGAGTCCTTACGCCCCTTACTTCTTCTTGGTCTCTTTGATGATGACCCGCTCATCCGAGTAGCGCACGCCCTTGCCCTTGTAGGGTTCGGGTTCGCGGTACGCGCGGATTTCAGCGGCCACCTGACCAACGACTTGCTTGTCGGAGCCAGAGAGAATGATTTCCGTCTGCGTGGGGCATGCCACCTTCACGCCGGCGGGCATCTTGTGCACGACGTCGTGCGAGAAGCCCAGCTGCAGCTTGATGGAATCGCCTTGAGCCTGGGCACGGTAGCCCACGCCCACGAGCTGGAGCTTGCGCTCGAAGCCCTTGCTCACGCCGGTGACCATGTTGGCCACGAGGGCGCGCAGGGTGCCGGACATCGCCTTGGCCTGACGCGAGTCGTTCGCCACGACGAAAGAGAGCTTGCCGTCCTCTTCCGTCACGGTGACGTCGCCCGTCAACGGCTGCGTCAGGGTGCCCAGGGGGCCCTTGACAGTGATCTGCTCGGCGCCGATGTTCGCTTCCACGCCCTTGGGCAGAGCGACGGGGTACTTTGCAATACGTGACATGTGATTCTCCTTACGCCACGTAGCACAGGACTTCGCCACCCACGCCATTGGCACGGGCGCGACGGTCCGTCATCACGCCGCGGGAGGTGGACACGATCGCCACGCCCAGGCCATCGAGGACCTGAGGAATGGCGCTGCGGCCCTTGTAGATGCGCAGACCGGGGCGCGACACGCGCTCGATCCGCTCGATGACCGGGCGACCGGCGTAGTACTTCAAGGCGATTTCCAGGACGGGCTTGCCATCATTGGCATCCACGCGGAAATCCTCGACATAGCCTTCGTCCTTCAGCACGGCGGCGATGGCCACCTTGAGCTTGGAGGAGGGCATGCTGACCGAAACCTTATCCACTTGCTGCGCGTTGCGGATGCGGGTCAGCATATCGGCGATGGGATCGCTCATGCTCATGTTTTATTCTCCTACCAGCTTGCCTTGGTCATGCCCGGGATCTCCCCGCGCATCGCCATCTCGCGCAGCTTCGTGCGTGCGAGACCGAATTTGCTGAACACACCACGCGGGCGGCCCGTGATCGCGCAGCGATTGCGCTGGCGGGTCGGGTTGGCGTTACGCGGCAGTTGTTGCAGCTTCAGGCGAGCCTGATAGCGCTCTTCGTCGGACTTGGACTGGTCGTCGATCGTCGCCTTGAGCGCAGCGCGCTTGGCGGCGAACTTGTTCGCGAGCTTCTCGCGCTTGACTTCACGATTGATGAGTGAAAGTTTGGCCACGTCATCTACCCCTTAGTTACGGAACGGGAAGCTGAACGCGGTAAGCAGCGCGCGGGCTTCGTCGTCGGTCTGGGCGGTCGTGGTGATGCTGATGTTCATCCCACGCAGCGCGTCGATCTTGTCGTACTCGATTTCGGGGAAAATGATCTGCTCTTTCACCCCGATGTTGTAGTTGCCACGACCGTCGAACGCACGACCGGAGATACCACGGAAGTCACGCACGCGCGGCAGCGCGACGTTGACCAGGCGGTCCAGGAATTCGTACATGCGTTGGCCACGCAGGGTCACCATGCAACCGATCGGGTAGTCTTCCCGGATCTTGAAGCCGGCGATTGCCTTGCGGGTCTTGGTGATGACGGGCTTCTGGCCGGAGATCTTCGTCAGATCGCCAACAGCGTGCTCGATGACCTTCTTGTCGGCCACGGCTTCGGACACACCCATGTTCAGGGTGATCTTCGTGATGCGCGGCACTTGCATCACACTCTTGTAGCCGAACTTCTCGGTCATTTGACCGACGACCTTGCTGCGGTAGAACTCTTGCAAACGCGACATAGTGATCCCCATTACGCCTTCGCGCCAACGACATTGCCGTTGGAGCGGAAAATGCGCACTTTCTTGCCGTCTTCGATCTTGACGCCCACGCGATCGGCCTTGCCGGTAGCGGGATTGAAGAGAGCGACGTTGGAGATGTGGATCGGCATAGCGCGTTCCACGATGCCACCGGTCTCGTTGCGCATCGGGTTCGGCTTGACGTGCTTCTTGGCGACGTTCACGCCTTCGACGAGGACGTAGTCCGCGTTCACGCGTTCGAGCACCACGCCACGGGCCTTGCGGTTCTTGCCGGCGATGACGATGACTTCATCACCCTTACGGATATTGTTCATGGCGGCTCCTTACAGCACTTCCGGCGCCAGCGAGACGATCTTCATGAACTTTTCCGTACGGAGTTCACGCGTGACCGGCCCGAAGATGCGGGTGCCGATGGGTTCGAGCTTGGCGTTGAGCAACACGGCAGCGTTGCCGCCGAAGCGGATGAGCGAGCCGTCCTTGCGGCGCACGCCCTTGGCGGTGCGAACCACCACGGCGTTGTAGATCTCGCCCTTCTTGACGCGCCCGCGCGGGGCGGCGTCCTTGACGCTCACCTTGATGATGTCGCCGATGGCGGCGTAGCGACGCTTGGACCCGCCCAACACCTTGATGCACATGACTGCGCGCGCACCCGTGTTGTCGGCCACGTCCAGCGTGGTCTGCATTTGAATCATGATTTACCTGTATCCAACTTGATTCACAAGAACCCGCCGCGAGCGCGACGTGTACCGTGATCAGTTTTGGCCCCGTCCAGCTGGCTTGCGCCCGCCTTGGGAAGAATCCTGCGGCACATCGTACCTGCCGCAGCATGAATGACCGCTGTCATTTCCCTGCGAATGCCCTGCCCCGCGAACAACACAGGTCAGGACACTTCTGCCTCCTCCCCCTTCAAGCGGCCTGTCGACCTGGCTCCGCGTCCGAAAACGCCGAATGCCTGAAGGGCAAGATAGAGATGGCAAGTCGGCTATTCTAGCCCGCCCAAGGATCGCATGCAAGCATGGCTGTGGTGCAAAAGCCATGGAAACTGCCCCGAAGAGCAGCGCGTGCACAAAATTACCCCCACGCTCGCCTTCGGCTCGCTGCCCCCCGAGGGGGCCGCGTTTTTGCCTTGGGGCGGCCCGGCGGCAAAAACAAACGGCGGACCGCCGTGAAGCAGTCCGCCGCTGTCCTTGGCTACCGGGATCAGATGATCCGGGCGGCCTCGAGCAGCTTGGTCACCGTCCACGCCTTGGAGCGCGAAATCGGACGACCTTCAGCGATTTCGACCATATCGCCTTCGTTGTACTGATTGGTCTCGTCGTGCGCCTTGTACTTGGCCGAGCGCATGATCACCTTGCCCAGCAGCGGGTGCTTGACCCGACGCTCGACCAGAACGACCACAGTCTTGTCCATCTTGTTGCTCACGACGCGGCCAACCAGCTTGCGCTGGCGGGAGCCGGTCTGAGCCTGTTCGGTTGCAGTGCTCATTTACTGTTCCCCTGCCTTCTGGCCCAGCACGGTGCGCACGCGAGCGATGTCGCGGCGAACCTTGCCGAGTTGGCTGGTGTTGGACAATTGCTGCGTGGCCACCTGCATGCGCAGGCTGAAATGGGCCTTCAGCAGGCTTTCGAGCTCCTGCTTGAGCGCGGCCTTGTCCTTGTTGCGGAGTTCGCTGGCTTTCATGTTCTTTCCTCTCGCGATCAGGCGCCGATGTGGCGGGACACGAAGGTCGTCGCGATCGGCAGCTTGGCCGCAGCCAGGCGGAACGCTTCGCGAGCGGTCTCTTCGTTGACACCTTCCATCTCGTACAGCACCTTGCCCGGCTGGATCTCGGCGACCCAGTACTCGGGGTTGCCCTTACCGTTACCCATCCGGACTTCGGCGGGCTTCTGCGAGATCGGCTTATCGGGGAAGATACGGATCCAGATACGGCCGCCACGCTTGATGTGACGGTTGATCGCACGACGAGCGGCTTCGATCTGGCGAGCGGTCAGACGGCCACGGCCGGTGGCCTTCAGACCGAACTCGCCGAACGAGACGTTCGTGCCGCGCGTGGCCAGGCCGGTGTTACGGCCCTTCTGCTCTTTGCGGTATTTCCTGCGTGCTGGCTGCAGCATGCTTATTCTCCGTCTTTCGCGGGCGCAGCGTCACCAGCCGGCCTGCCTTCGGGTTTGCGCGGACCACGGCCGCGGTTGCCCGCGGGCGGACGGCCACCAGGACGATCGCTGCGCGGGCGGCGGGGACGGCGTTCGTCCTCACGCGGCGTTTCCGCGGCGGCGGTCAGCTCGGCGCTGCCCAGCGTGTCGCCCTTGTACACCCACACCTTGATGCCGATGAGGCCGTAGGTGGTGTGTGCTTCGGACGTGCCGTAGTCGATGTTGGCGCGCAGCGTGTGCAGCGGCACACGGCCCTCGCGGTACCATTCGGTACGCGCGATTTCGATGCCGTTCAGGCGGCCCGAGCTCATGATCTTGATGCCCTGGGCACCCAGACGCATGGCGTTCTGCATGGCGCGCTTCATGGCACGGCGGAACATGATCCGCTTTTCCAGCTGCTGCGAGATGGAGTCGGCGATCAGTTGAGCATCGACTTCCGGCTTGCGGATTTCTTCGATGTTCACGTGCACCGGCACGCCCATCAGGCGCTGCAGGTCGGCCTTCAGGACTTCGATGTCCTCGCCCTTCTTGCCGATCACCACACCCGGACGGGCCGAGTAGACGGTGATGCGGGCATTCTTGGCCGGACGCTCGATGACCACGCGGCCAACGGAGGCGTTCTTCAGCTTCTTCTTCAGGTATTCGCGAACCTTCGCGTCCTGAATCAGCATGCCGGCGTAGGCCTTGTCGTCAGCGTACCAACGCGAGGACCAGTTGCGGCTGACAGCCAGCCGGAACCCGGTCGGATGAATTTTCTGTCCCATCGTGGCTCCTTAGGCTCCGACCTTGACCACGATGTGGCAAGTCTGCTTTTCGATCTTCACGCCGCGACCCTTCGCGCGTGCATCGAAGCGTTTCATCGAAGCGCCCTTGTCGACGTAGATGGTCTTGACCTTCAGTTCGTCGATATCGGCGCCGTCATTGTGCTCGGCGTTGGCGATGGCGGACTCCACAGCCTTGCGGATGATTCCAGCCGACTTCTTCGGCGTGAAAGCAAGGATGTTGAGCGCCTGGGCCACCGGCTTGCCGCGGACCATGTCGGCCACGAGGCGAGCCTTCTGCGCGGACACGCGCACGCCCTTGATGACGGCGGCGGTTTCGTTACCCTTTTGCATGGCCATTACCTCTTGGACTTCTTGTCGGCGGCGTGACCCTTGAACGTACGGGTCAGCGCGAACTCACCGAGCTTGTGACCGACCATGTTCTCGTTGATGTACACGGGAACGTGTTGACGGCCGTTGTGCACGGCGAAGGTCAGCCCAATGAACTCGGGCAGGATGGTGGAACGGCGCGACCAGACCTTGATCGGCTTCTTCTCGCGGCCACCCGTGGCCGACTCCACCTTCTTGAGGAGGTAGGAGTCGACAAAGGGGCCCTTCTTGATCGAACGTGACATGGTTCGCCTCTTACTTGCGCTTGCGCCGTTGGACGATCATGCTGTTCGTCCGCTTGTTTCGACGGGTCTTGAAGCCCTTGGTGGGGGTACCCCACGGGCTGACCGGTTCACGGGCTTCGCCGGTGCGGCCTTCGCCACCACCGTGCGGGTGATCGACCGGGTTCATGGCAACACCACGAACCGTCGGACGCACGCCGCGCCAGCGCACTGCGCCGGCCTTGCCGATTTGGCGCAGGCTGTGTTCTTCGTTGCTGACTTCGCCGATCGTGGCGCGGCACTCGATGTGCACGCGACGCACTTCACCGGAGCGCAGGCGAACCTGAGCGTAGGTGCCTTCACGGGCGAGCAGCACGGCGGAAGCGCCGGCCGAGCGGGCCATTTGCGCACCCTTGCCAGGCAGCATTTCCACGCAGTGGATCGTGGAACCGACCGGGATGTTGCGGATCGGCAGGGTGTTGCCGGCGCGGATGGGGGCTTCGCTACCCGACATCAGCGTGGCGCCGACCTGCAGGCCGCGCGGAGCGATGATGTAGCGGCGCTCGCCATCGGCGTAGCACACCAGCGCGATGTGCGCCGTGCGGTTCGGATCGTATTCCAGGCGCTCGACCTTGGCAGCGATTCCGTCCTTGTTGCGGCGGAAATCGACGACACGGTAGTGCTGCTTGTGACCACCGCCGCGGTGACGCGTGGTGATGTGACCGTTGTTGTTGCGGCCAGCGTTCTGGATCTGCTTTTCGAGCAGCGGCGCGAAGGGCTCACCCTTGTGCAGGTGGGGGTGAACCACCTTGACCATGCCGCGGCGACCAGGCGACGTCGGCTTGAGCTTGACGATAGGCATTTACTTCACCTCCTGCGCGAAGTCGATCTCCTGACCTTCCTTCAGGCTGACGTACGCCTTGCGCTCATTGCGGCGCTTGCCCATGAAGCGGCCGAAGCGCTTTTGCTTGCCCTTGGTGTTCAGGACTTGAACCGACTCGACTTCCGCCTTGAACAGCAGCTCGACGGCGGCCTTGATCTCGGGCTTGGTGGCATCGGGCACAACACGGAACACGATCTGCTGGTTCTTGTCGGCGACGAAGGTGGCCTTTTCGGTCACGATCGGGGCGAGCAGCACCTGCAGCAGGCGTTCGGTGGACAGATTGGCTTTGACTTGGCCGTTCATCCCAGCATCTCCTCGAGTTGCGCGATGGCCGGGCGCGTGATCAGCACTTGCTTGTAGTGGATCAGCGACAGCGGATCGGCGTAGCGCGGCTCGATCACCGCCACGTGCGGCAGATTGCGCGTGGCGAGGTAAAGGTTTTCGTCGAAGGCGTCGGTGATGATGAGCACCGACGAACCGGCGACACCCAGGCCGTAGGCCTTGAGCTTGTCAGCGGCCTGCTTGGTCTTCGGCGTGTCCAGCGTGAAGTTCTCAACGACGGAGATGCGCTCTTCGCGAGCGAGCTGCGACAGGATCGAACGGATCCCGGCACGGTACATCTTCTTGTTGACCTTCTGGCTGAAGTTCTCTTCCGGCGAGTTCGGGAACGCGCGACCACCCCCACGCCACAGCGGCGAGGACGTCATACCGGCACGAGCGCGGCCCGTACCCTTCTGGCGCCAGGGCTTCTTGGTCGAGTGCTTGACGTCCGTGCGGTCTTTCTGCGCACGGTTGCCGGCACGGGCGTTGGCCTGATAGGCCACCACGACCTGGTGCACCAGGGCTTCGTTGAAATCACGCGCGAACACGGTGTCCGGTGCGTTGACGGTCGACTGGGACTCGCCCTTGTCATTCAGGAGCTTGAGATCCATTTAGGCCCCCTTCGCGGCAGACTTGATCGCAGGACGCACGATGATGTCCGCACCGGCGTGACCGGGGACAGCACCACGAACGAGCAGCAGGCCACGTTCGACGTCGACGCGAACCACGTCGAGATTCTGGACGGTACGCTGCACGTGACCCATGTGGCCAGCCATGCGCTTGCCGGGGAAGATGCGACCGGGATCCTGAGCCTGACCGATCGAGCCGGGCACGCGGTGCGAACGCGAGTTACCGTGCGAGGCGCGCTGCGAACCGAAGTTGTGGCGCTTGATCGTACCGGCGAAACCCTTACCGATGGTGGTGCCCGTGACGTCGACCTTCTGGCCTTCAGCGAACACGCTATCGACGGCCAGAACGGCGCCGGCGGCGAATTCAGCGGCCTTCTCGGGGGCGAGACGGAATTCCTTCAGCTGGCTGCCGGCTTCGACGCCAGCGGCGGCGTAGTGGCCAACCTGAGCCTTGGCCACGCGCGAGGCGCGGCGCTCACCGTAGGCGACCTGCACGGCGGCATAGCCGTCGGTCTCCAGGGTTTTGACCTGAGCCACACGGTTGTTCGACACGTCCAGCACGGTCACCGGAATGGATTCGCCATCCTCGGTGAAAATGCGGGTCATGCCGACCTTGCGACCTACCAGACCCAGCCGGAATGCGGCGGGCGTGGATGTCGGATTCGACATTGTTTTCTCCATTCCCGGCTACGATTGGCCGGGGCTAGCAGGGCCCGGGAGGACCCGGGCATTCATGTTTGGCGCCGCTCGAGGACTGCTTTCGCAGCCCCTGCCTGGCATGCACCTGGTGTCTTGCGACACCACCCCTGGTAAAGGCAAGGGGACAAGCACATACCACCGACGCACAACAAATGGGATTCTTGCCAGAAATGGCAAGCTTTGCATGCTAGCACGCGCGGGCGAATGGTGTCCAGCCCGCCGCCACCAGCGCGCCGGACGTTGTGGCGTTGCGACAGCGGCGGCTAGCGCCCGTGCAGGCCCAGCCGCTCGTGCCAGTCGGCCAAGGACTCATCCGGGTAGGCGTCGAAGGTCTTGTCGCCCTCGCCCACACAAGGCTCGGCCCAAGAGGCGCGAGAGCCAAGCATCAGATGCGTGTGCTCGGGCGGCACGGGCAACGGCGTGTCGATGGCCGAGGCATGCGGATGCACGAGTTCCGGCCACTGCGGATCCCAGAGCCAGAGGGCGCTGCCGCACGTGCGGCAGAAGTGGCGCTCGCCGCTGCTCGTCTGAACGCTGCCGTCGGGCTGCGGCATGCGGGCACGATACACCGCGAGATGCTCGCGCCCCTCGACCTGCAGCGTGCGAAAGTCTGCGCCGAGGTTGATGGCAAAGCCGCCAGCTCCTGCTGTCTTTCGGCAGATCGAGCAGTAGCAGCGCATGAAAGGATACGGTTCGTGCGACTCCACCTGGAATCGCACGGCCTGGCAATGACAGGAGCCTTCGAGCTTCATGGGGTTCTCCAGAGACGGCGCGGCGCCACGGGCCCCACCCGCCGCTCAGACCAGTCGGGCCACCAGCCACTGCACGCCATTGAGGATCGCGAGCCCGGCGACGACGCTCGCCAGGGGGTTGCGCCAGCGCACGTAGGTCACGGCAACCGCCGCCAGACCCAGCAATTCCGAGACCAACATGACGGGCTCGCGCGCCCCGCCGCGCAGCGAAAAGAGCAGCAGCACCACCATCACGCACAGGGGCAGTCGGCGGTTGAGCGCATCCACGAAGCGGCTCGCCGTCAACCAGCGATAGGCCGCCAGCGGCAAGGCGCGCAGGCTGAAGGTGACGGCAGCCATGACCGCGATGGCGAGCAACCAGGAAACCGTGGGCGTCATGCGTCGCCCTCCTCGGCATGCCCCGCGTGCCGGGCATCACGCCGCGCCTGCCAACCCAGCCACAGCAGGGCCAGCAGCAGCGCGCCGAGAAGACCGTGCGCATCGGGCAGCACCGCGCGCGCCACCGCCGTCACCACCACGCCTGCCACCAGCGGGAAAGCCTGACGACTTGCGCGGTACTGCTCGATCGCCAGGATCAGAAAGAGACACGGCAACGCGAAATCCAGATTGGGCACGCGCGAGCCGATCGCCGGTCCGAGCAGCGCGCCCACGAGCGTGCCGAGCACCCACCACGCCTGATTGACCGCGGCCACGGGCAGCAGCAGTCGCGCGCGCTGAGCAGGCGGCATCGCGGTGGCGAGTGAGTACGTCTCGTCCGTGAGCGCGGCGAGCGTGTAGAGCCGCGCGGCGCGTTGTCGGGGAAGATCGCGCAACAGGGGCAACGCGTACAAGAGATGTCGCAGGTTGATGAGCAAGGCGGTCAACCCGACCGCGGGCAGACCTGCGCCAGCGGCCAGCAGGGGAATCGCGGCGAACTGCAGTGCACCGGCGTACACCAGGACACTCATGAGCAGGGCGACCCACACCGGGAGCCCCGCCTCGACCGCGAGCACCCCGAAGGCGATACCGACAGGCAGATAGCCGAGGCCCACGGGCAGGCTGGCGCGCAATGCCGTACGCCAGCGCGGCGGCATGGGAGGCGGAGAGGAAGACATGGAAGCGGGGCCGTTAAGCAAACGATGGCGCTGCAAATGACAACGGCGGAACGAGCCAGGCTCGTTCCGCCGTTGCGCGTCTGGGGCCGTCGGCCCCCGGCGCGAATTACTGCAGGGCGATCTCGACGTCCACGCCAGCCGGCAGGTCCAGACGCATCAGGGCGTCAACGGTCTTGTCGGTGGGGTCGACGATGTCCATCAGGCGTTGATGGGTGCGGATCTCGAACTGATCGCGCGACGTCTTGTTGACGTGGGGCGAACGCAGGACGTCGTAGCGACGGATACGCGTGGGCAGCGGCACGGGGCCACGGACCACAGCGCCGGTGCGCTTGGCGGTATCGACGATTTCCGTAGCCGACTGGTCGATGAGCTTGTAGTCGAACGCTTTCAGGCGGATGCGGATCTTCTGCTTTTTCATGGAGATTCCTAAAGAACGATGAGTGGCGCGCAGCGCGCCGGGCGGCGGCATTGTACCGCCGCCCGGCAAAGCATGCGAACTTTACTTGATGATGGTCGCAACCACGCCGGCGCCGACGGTACGGCCGCCTTCACGGATGGCGAAACGCAGACCTTCTTCCATGGCGATCGG
>NZ_JADCNH010000022.1 GCF_018904615.1 Verticiella alkaliphila
CTTCTTGGTGGGCGCGGACGGCGCGGCCGGGCGCGGCGTGGCCGTGGGCATCGTGGCGGCGGCGGCCTGGGCGATCTGGTTGAACTGGTTCTGCAGGAGATTCCACCACGCCTGTTGCGGCTGCGCGGTGTCTTCGGCCTGGCCGCTCGGGGCGGCGGCAGGTGCTTCGGGTGACGACGCCTTGGGCGCGGCCGCCGGCTCGGCGGGTGGCTCCTGCGAGGTCCGGGTGTGCGGCTTGATGCCCAGGGCGACTTCCAGCGGAGACGGTTCGCCCGCGCCGCCGGTGCTGCCTGCCGCAGCGCCGCTCGCCGTCTGCGCGAAGGAGCGCAGCGTGGCGATGGTGGCGCGCTGCACTTCGAGCGCCTGGATGGAGCCCTGCAGCATCGTCATGTTCAGACGCAGCCAGTTGGCCACCGCCTGCAATTCCTGGATGCGCTTGTCGAGCTCCTCCAGATTGAGGATGGGCGTGGTGGGGATGGCGCTGGCGAAGGGATTGGTGCCGCCCATCTGGGTCCAGGCCTGGCGCATCATTTCCAGGCTTTGCAGCACGGGGTTTCCGCCCGAGCCGTCGGGCGTGCCCAGGCCCATGCCGGGAAATGCGAAGGGATTGCCGGGGGTGGTGGTCATGCAGCGTCTCCGGTTGGCGCAATGGGCCGATTATCTCCGATGCGGGCGGCTGCGGCATCTCCGCCGGATGCATGAGGGCAGGCCTAGTCCGATCTGCGACAATCCGGGAATGGCAACCCCCATCACCGATCTCGAAGACGCTATCAATTACTGGCGGGCGCGCTCGCCCGCCCAGGGCGAGGAGCGCCGGCTCTGCGCCGAGGCCTCGGCCCTGGCCGAGGTCTATGCGGTGCTGATCTTTCAGCGCCAGGCCGAATTCGACCCCGCCACGGTGGCGCAGGCCGCGCAGGCGGCCTTCGCAGCGTGGCGGTCCGAGCACCACAAGGGCTAGCCGTTCGCCCCGCGGCGCGACGTCAGCCCGCCACGTCCCGGCGGCCCGACGCCTCCCACGAGATCAGCAGCGACAAGGCGGCTTCGGTCGTGAATTGCCCTTGGGCGATCATTGGCCACACGTCGGCCAGTGGCACGCAACGGATCAGATCGACTTCGCCGTCCTGGTTGGCCGGGGTGCAGCCCGCAGGCAGCACACAGTCGGTCACGGAGACGGCTTCGACCTGATAGCCCTCGGGCACATGGCGGGACACGACGAACTCGCCGACGATGCGCCCACCCGACAGGTCCGACGGGGCCAACCCGGCTTCCTCCGCGCTCTCGCGCACCAGGGCCACGGCAGGGGATTCGCCCGTGGCGACCAGGCCGCCGACCAGGGTGTCCCAGAGGCCCGGGTCTGTCGTCTTGTGCGATGCGCGACGCGCAATCCAGACGTGGCCGTCGTGCGAGAACGCGTTCAGATGCACGGCGCGCGTGCGCAGCCCGAGCGGGCGCATCGCGGCGCGCTCGATGTGGGACAGCACCTGGCCTTGGTCGTCCGTGACGTCCAGGCATTCGCCGCGCCAGCCATTGAGTACGCCCGCCTCGTGTAGCGTGCGCGCCACGTCAGCCATGGCCTCGGGCGCGGCGGACAGGGTCAGGGCACCGGGGCCCCCCCGCACGGCAGGATGGCCCGCGAGTGCCCGGGCGGCGGCGGGGCTGGCCCAGCCGCACGAGCGGCCGTTCACGAGGACGGGAACGGCATCGGCAGGGGGCGCCACCGCGGTCCGCGCGCGCAGCGCTTGTAACAAAATGGCGGGATCAAAAGATGCAATCATCGAAATCCTGAGGGGCGGGCAAGCCCGACTTTTGGCACGATTTTAGACAAGCCCCTATAATTCCAGGGTTTGACGTTGCCGAGTCTGTGTATCAAGCTGTGTATGGCGGGATGCCTGCGCATGGCCGGCGCTGGTTACCGTCAGAGAGGAAACACCCGACGGCAGCACGCCGTGACAGGGTCGGACTTCGCGGGCGGAGCGAGCCGGGGCGCCTGGAGACAGGGCGTCGTGCAGGCGGTTCTACATAAAAAAACGGTGTGCTTCGAGGTCAACATGAAGAAGTGGTTGGGTGGAACCCTGGGTGGAATCGGCGCGCTCGTCGGCGGTGCGGCCCAGGCATGGGAGAGAGGCGACAGTCCGGGCGGCCCTGCGGTCAATCAGTTGAACATGCACGAGCCCATCACCCAGATCGCGGCGGAGATCGGCTGGCTGCACTGGATGATGCTGGGCATCTGTCTGTTCATCTTCATCTGTGTGTTCGGGGTGATGTTCTACTCCATCTGGGCACACCGGAAGTCCCGCGGCGTCACGCCTGCCACCTTCCACGAAAGCCTGGGCGTTGAAATCGCCTGGACGATCGTCCCCTTCGTCATCGTGATCGCGATGGCGCTGCCCGCCACCAAGACGGTGGTTGCCATGAAGGACACGTCCAACCCGGACGTCACCATCAAGGCCACCGGCTATCAATGGAAGTGGGGCTACGAATACCTCGACGGCCCGGCCACCGGCATCAGCTTCCTGTCCAATCTGTCGACGCCGCGCGCGCAGATGGACGGCCTGGAAACCAAGGGCGTGAACTACCTCATGGAGGTCGACAACCCGCTCGTGGTCCCGGTCGACGCCAAGGTGCGCATCGTCACCACCGCCGCGGACGTGATCCACTCCTGGATGGTGCCCTCGCTGGGCGTCAAGCAGGATGCCTTTCCCGGCCTGCTGCGCGACACCTGGTTCCGCGCCGAGCGCACGGGTGAATTCCGCGGTCAGTGCGCCGAGCTCTGTGGCAAGGACCACGCCTACATGCCCATCGTGGTGAAGGTGGTGGAGCAGGCCGAGTACGAAGCCTGGGTCAAGGAGCAACAGGAACTCCTCGCCGCCAATGCCGACGATCCGACCCGCGAGTGGGAAGCCGAAGAGCTCATCGCCCGTGGCGAGCGCGTCTACGCCGCCAACTGCGTGGCCTGTCACCAGGCCACCGGCAAGGGCGTGCCCGGCGCCTTCCCGCCCCTCGATGGCGACAAGATCGTGCTCGGCCCCGCGGCCGGACAGATCGACGTCCTGCTGCACGGCAAGCCCGGCACGGCCATGGCCTCGTTCGCTCAGCTGAACGACGTCGAGATCGCGTCCGTGATCACCTACACCCGCCACGCCTGGAGCAACGCTGGCAAGGGTGAGGAGCCTACCGTGCAACCGGCGGCCATCACCGCCGCCCGCTGAGCCGATACCGCCGGCGCGGGCTCGCCCGCGCCGTGCCTCAAGAATATTGATAATCCTGTCGCGTGCGCATCACGGTCGACGGGACACCGAAGCAGGAAGGAGCCACCATCATGAGTAGCACTGCGATCGACCACGTGCCGCCCGGACACGCTCACGGGCACGAGCACGATCATGCGCACGACGTCCCCCACGGCTGGCGGCGATGGGCATTCGCCACCAATCACAAAGACATCGGCACGATGTACATGATCTTCTCCCTGGTCATGTTGATGGTGGGTGGGGTGCTTGCCCTGCTGCTGCGCACGGAGCTCTTCTCCCCCGGCATCCAGTTCTTCCGTCCTGAGCTCTTCAACCAGTTCACGACCATGCACGGCGTGATCATGGTGTTCGGCGCGATCATGCCGGCGTTCGTGGGTTTCGCGAACTGGATGATCCCGCTGCAGATCGGCGCCTCGGACATGGCCTTTGCGCGGATGAACAACTTCAGCTTCTGGCTGCTGCCCGCGGCCGGCTCGCTGCTGGTGATCTCGTTCTTCGTGCCGGGCGGCGCCACGGCGGCCGGCTGGACGCTCTATGCACCGCTGTCGGTGCAGATGGGCCCGGGGATGGACTTCGCCATCTTCGCGCTGCACATCATGGGCGCCTCGTCCATCATGGGCGCGATCAACATCATCGTCACCATCCTCAACATGCGCGCCCCCGGGCTCACGCTGATGAAGATGCCGCTGTTCTGCTGGACCTGGCTCATCACGGCCTACCTGCTGATCGCCGTCATGCCCGTGCTGGCCGGCGCCATCACCATGGTGCTGACGGATCGCCACTTCGGCACCACCTTCTTCAACGCCGCCGCCGGCGGTGATCCGGTCCTGTACCAGCACATCTTCTGGTTCTTCGGTCATCCCGAGGTCTACATCATGATCCTGCCCGCGTTCGGGATCGTGTCGGCCATCGTTCCCACCTTCGCACGCAAGCCGCTCTTCGGCTACGCCTCGATGGTGTACGCCACCGCGGCCATCGCCGTGCTGTCGTTCATGGTGTGGGCGCACCACATGTTCACGACGGGCCTGCCGGTCACCGGCCAGCTCTTCTTCATGTACGCCACGATGCTGATCGCCGTGCCCACGGGCGTGAAGATCTTCAACTGGCTCGCCACCATGTGGCGCGGCGCGATGACCTTCGAGACGCCCATGCTGTTCTCGATCGGCTTCATCTTCGTGTTCACGATCGGCGGCTTCACCGGCCTCATCCTGGCCGTGGCCCCGATCGACATCCAGGTCCACGATACCTACTACGTGGTGGCCCACTTCCACTATGTGCTGGTGGCCGGTTCGCTCTTCGCGCTCTTCGCGGGGGCCTACTTCTGGCTGCCTAAGTGGACGGGCGTCATGTATGACGAGCGCCTGGGCAAGTTCCACTTCTGGTCCTCGCTGATCTCCTTCAACGTGACCTTCTTCCCGATGCACTTCCTGGGTCTGGCGGGCATGCCGCGTCGCTATGCGGACTACGCCACCCAGTTCACGGATTTCCACCGCATCGCCACGATCGGTTCGTTCTGGTTCGGGCTCTCGCAGCTCATCCTGATCTGGGTGGTGGTGAAGGCCTACCGCGGCCGTGGCGAGAAAGCCGTGGCCAACCCGTGGGGGGCCGAAGGCCTGGAGTGGACGGTGCCGTCGCCGGCGCCGCACCACACCTTCGAAACCCCGCCGCTGGTGAAGTGACGTGTTGAGCGATGAGCAGCGTCGGCGCAATCGGCGCACCGGATGGATTCTCTTCACGATCGCCCTCGTGTTCGTGGGCGGCTACGTGGTGCGCCGCATGACGCTGGGCGCCTGAGGGAGGGCAGGGCATGAGCGACGATCTGCGGGAAGCCAGCCAGCGCAAGCTGAATTTCTTCCAGACGATCCGCGCCGTGCTGTGGTCCTTCCTGGGCATCCGGCGCAGCCGCGGATACGAAGAGGATGCCGCCCGGCTCAACCCGGTCTACGTCATTCTTGCCGGTCTGGTGGCCGCAGGTCTGTTTGTCGCTATTCTCATTCTCGTGGTCAGGATGGTCGTCTCGTAACGACCGAGCAACCTAGCAGTCGTAGAACAATCAAGACAGGATTCGTGGGAGAAACGACATGAGCGCAAGCCATCCGGCACCGGGCCAGGAAGCCCCGTATTACTTCGTGCCTGGGCTATCCGGCCACCCGGTACGCGGCAGCGTCGCGCTGCTGCTGTTCGGCCTGGGCATGGTCATGCTGGTCAACGGCATGGCCGCCGGCAAGTGGGTCACGCTCGTGGGCGTGCTCTCGTTCCTGGTCGTGCTCTACTTCTGGTTCGGCGACGCCATCCGCGAATCCGAGGGCGGTCTGTATGGCCGGCGCATCGACATCTCCTACCGCTGGGGGATGGGCTGGTTCATCTTCTCGGAAGTGATGTTCTTCGCGGCCTTCTTCGGTGCGTTGTTCTATGCCCGACTGCACGCCACGCCGGAACTCGGCAACCTCGATCACCGCCTCATCCTGTGGCCGGATTTCTCCTCCGTGTGGCCGAACACCGGGCCGGCAGGGATCATCGAGCCCTTCGCCACCGTGGGCCCGTTCTGGCTGCCCACCATCAACACGGCGCTGCTGCTCACCTCTGGCGTCACGCTCACCATCGCCCACCACGCGGTCATCGCCAACCACCGCAGCAAGGCCATCGTGTGGCTCTTTCTCACGGTGTTGCTGGGTGCGATCTTCCTGGGCGTTCAGGCTTACGAGTACATCCACGCGTACAACGATCTGAACCTGAAGCTCTCCTCGGGGATGTTCGGTTCGACGTTCTACATGCTGACCGGCTTCCACGGATTCCACGTGTTCATCGGGGCGCTGATGCTCAGCGTGATCCTGGTGCGCCTGATCCGCGGCCACTTCACGCCGACGCACCACTTCGGCTTCGAAGGCGCTGCCTGGTATTGGCACTTCGTGGACGTGGTCTGGCTGGGCCTGTATCTGCTGGTCTACTGGACCTGAGGTATGCTTGGCCCCGCCTTGGCGGGGTCATTGGGCACCCGAAGGGGTGCCGCTTGCCACCACGGCCGCCGCGTGCGGCCGTTGGCATGCCGGCCACGCCGGCGTTCGTGTCTCAGCGCAGGCCGGTGGCCTGGATCCAGCCGAGCGAGTGCGCGAGCAGCACGAAGAGGAACAACGCCACCGATAGCCCGATGCGCACCGTGAGGGCGTGCACGGTGCGGCGCGAACGTCCCTGGTCGCGCATGAGGTAGAAGAGGGCCGAGCCCAGGCTGAAGAGAATGCCGGCGAAGGCCAATGCCACAATGATGCGCATGAGAGTGCTCCCGCGAATGACTCATTATCGCAGCAACCGTAACCGCCGAACCTCGTTCGACGGGGGTGACGAAGCCCATGGCTGAGCGGGGCCCTGCGCCCCGCCCGCGCCGGATGCCGTCGCGCCCCTGCGCGGTTGGCGCCTGTGGATCGGCATCATCGGGCTGCTCGCCATCGCGGCGGTGACCCTGATGGCGGGCCGCTGGCAGCTCTCGCGCGCCGACGAGAAGGCTGACATCGCCGCGCGCATCGAAGCTGCCCGGCAGGCGGGGCCTCTGACGCTCGCGCCCGCCGTGGCCGAATCGGCCCTGGTGCCCTGGCGCGAGGCCGTGGCCAGCGGCACCTGGCAGCCCGGCCATACGGTGCTGCTCGACAACCGCAACCACGACGGCAGGCCGGGATACTGGGTGGCCACGCCCTTGTGTCTGGCCAGTCCGGACGCGCCGGAACCAGCTCCCGGCGAAGCCATCGACTGCGACACCGCGGTCCTGGTGTTGCGGGGTTGGCTCTCGCGGGGGACGCCTGGTGCCCCGCCGCCCGGCGTGCCCGCACCAGTCGCAGGCGCGCCGGTGCAGGGCATCCTGCTATCGCATGTGCCGCGCCTCTTCGATCTTGCCGCGTTGCGTCCGGGCGAACCGGACGCGCAAGCGCCGTTGTCCTGGGCTGCCGGCACGCCGACGGTGCAGAACCTGACCGTGCCCGCCATGGCGGCGGCCACGGGGTTGCCACTGCTGCCTGTCGTCCTGGAGCAGCGCAGCGACACGGGCGATGGTCTTGCCCGCAATTGGGCCGGCCCCGCGCTGGAAACCGACAAACACACGGGCTATGCCCTGCAATGGTTCTCCTTTGCCGCCATTGCCTTGATTGCCTTGGGAGTCATCCTTGTCAAAGCCTTCCGCCGCCGCCGCCACTGAGCGCGCCCCGGTCCGCCAGCGTTCGCTGGTGCCGCTCGTCCTGGTGCTCGTGGTGTGCCTTGCGCCCGTGCTCGCCGCCGTGCTCTTCTACGTCAACCCGGCCTGGGTCCCGGGTGGCGGTGGCAGCTACGGCACGTTGCTCGACCCCCAACGCCCGGTGCCGCCTCCCCAGGAGCTCGCGCTCACGGATCTTCAGGGCCAGGCCTTCGATCTGCAGAGCGAGCGGGGTCAATGGCTCCTTCTCACCGTCGATGGCGCCGAATGCGCCGAGGCCTGCGCCCGCAAGCTCTTCATGATGCGGCAGAACCACGCGAGCACGGGCAAGAACGTCGTGCGCATCGATCGCGTCTGGCTCATCACGGATGACGCCCCGGTGCCGGAGGCCGTACAGACGGCCTACCAGGGAACCAAGATGCTGCGCGCCGATCCGAGCCAGGTCCGGGCCTTCTTTGGGACGGACCATCCCGAGAAGCACATCTGGATCATCGATCCGCTGAACAACCTGATGCTGCGCTTCCCGGAGGATCCCGATCCGATCCGCATGCGCAGCGATCTGGGCCGGTTGCTCTTCGCCTCCCAGGTGGGCTGATCCCCATGTCTTTCGTCACCCGGGCCGGAGCCCGTTGAGATGTCCCGTCCTGCTGCCGATCCCGCGCGCCTCCGTGCCCGCTACCGTCGCATCGTCTTCCTGACGCTGTTCCTCACGCTCGATCTCATCATGTTCGGCGCCTTCGTGCGGCTGTCGGACTCGGGCCTGGGCTGTCCGGACTGGCCGGGCTGCTACGGCAGCTTCAGCCCGTTCGGCGCGCGCGATCACATCGGTGCCGCGGTGGACGCGCAGCCCTACGGGCCGGTGACGCACGCCAAGGCCTGGATCGAGATGGTCCACCGCTACGTGGGCGCGATCCTCGGCATGCTGCTCATCGCCATCGCGTGGATGGCGTGGCGGCATCGCGAGGCGTTGCGACAATCGCCCACGCTGGCCGTCGTGAGCCTGGTGGCCGTGTGCATCCAGGGCGCCTTCGGCGCCTGGACGGTGACGCACAAGCTGATGCCGGTGGTGGTAACCACCCATCTGCTGGGCGGCATGGCGCTGCTCGCGCTGCTGACCTGGCTTGGGGCCCGGCAGAAAGCCCATGATCCCGTGCCCGCCGAGGCCTGGCGCTGGCGGGTGGCGGCAGGCGTCGGTCTCGGGCTGCTGGGGGTGCAGATCGCACTGGGCGGCTGGGTGAGCACGAACTACGCGGCGCTCGCCTGCCTGGATTTCCCCACCTGCCACGGTGAATGGGTGCCGGACATGGATTTCCATGGCGGCTTCTCGCTGGTGCGGGCATTGGGCGAGCTTCCCTCAGGCGAGATCATTTCGCAGAACGCCCTCACGGCCATCCACTGGGTGCACCGGAACTTTGCGTTCATCGTGTTTGTCTATCTGGGCTGGCTCGCGCACCGTCTGAGCAGGTTCCCGGGGTTGCGCGGCCCGGCCCGCCTCTTGGCGGCGTTCCTGGTATTGCAGGTCTTGACCGGCATCGCCACGATCTTCCTGCAATGGCCCTTGTTGCTTGCCGTCATCCACAACGGCGGAGCCGCCGTGCTCACCATGGCCTGCACCACCCTGGTGGTGCGTACCGCGCGGGCGGGAAAGCAGCCGCCTGCCGCAGACGATAAAATCACGTCATGAGTACCTTGTCCGTTTCCCAGGTGCGGCTGCGCGCACGCCAGTACCTGGTGCTCACCAAGCCGCGGGTCACCCAGCTCGCCGTGTTCTGCGCGGTGATCGGCATGTTCCTCGCCGCGCCCGGGCTGCCCAGGCTCGATACGGTGATCTTCGCCACGCTGGGCATCTGGCTGCTGGCCGCGGCCGCGTTCGCGGTCAACTGCCTCATCGAGCAGCAGGTGGACGCGCGCATGGCGCGCACCCGGCATCGCGCCACCGCGAGCGGGGAGATCACCGCGGCCCAGACGCTGGCCACCTCGGGCGTGCTGGGCGGTCTCGGCATGTTCGTGCTGTACCACTGGGTCAACCCGCTCACGATGTGGCTCACCTTCGCCACCTTCGTGGGCTATGCCATCATCTACACCGTCATCCTCAAGCCGCGCACGCCCCAGAACATCGTGATCGGCGGGCTCTCGGGTGCGATGCCGCCGGCACTCGGCTGGGCGGCCGTGGCGGATGCCGTGCCTGCGCAGGCCTGGCTGCTGGTGCTCATCATCTTCATCTGGACGCCGCCGCACTTCTGGGCGCTTGCGCTCTACCGCAGCGACGACTACGCCAATGCCGGGCTGCCGATGCTGCCGGTCACGCATGGCGACCGCTTCACGCGCCTGCACATCCTGCTGTACTCCTTCGCGCTCTTCGGCACCACGCTGCTGCCCTACGTGATCCGCATGAGCGGGCTGCTGTACCTCGTGTCCGCCGTGGCGCTGGGCGCCGTCTTCGTGGGCTATGCCTGGAAGCTCTACCGCGAATACAGCGAAGCGCTCGCGCGCAAGACCTTCAAGTTCTCCATACTCTATCTGGCCCTGCTGTTCGGTGCGCTGCTGCTCGATCACTGGGTCCTCGTCTTCTGATCATGACCCAGCCCAATGCCTCGCGTCGCCGCCTGATGCTGGCCGGCGCCGCCGGCCTGGTGGGCGGCACCGCGCTCGTCGGCTGCTCCCCGGCCTCCCGGAAGTTCCACGCTACCGACATCTCCGGCTCGGACATCGGTCGCAACTGGACGCTGCCGGACACTGCGGGCACCGACCGCACGGCCCAGGATTTCCAGGGCAAGGTGACCGCGCTCTTCTTCGGCTTCATCCAGTGCCCTGACGTGTGCCCCACGACGCTTGCCGAGCTCACGCAGGTGCGGGCCAAGCTCGGCGAGGACGCCGACCGTTTCCAGGTGCTCTTCGTGACGGTGGATCCGGACCGCGACACGCCCGAGATCGTGCGCACCTACGTCGAGCAGTTCGACAAGAGCTTCGTCGGCCTGCGCGGCAATCCGGAGCAGCTCGCTGCCGCGGCTCGCGCGTTCAAGGTGTTCTACGCCAAGGTGCCCACCTCCGACGGCCAGAGCTACACCATGGACCACTCCGCAGGGCTCTACCTCTTCGCCCCCGACGCCACGGTGCAGCTCTACGCGCGCTATGGGCAGCCGGTGGACGAGCTCGTCTCGGACGTTCGCGGTCTGCTCTCGGCCTGAGCGGCAGGATGGGGTGCGGCTCGGGCAACGCCAGCCCATTCGCGGCGCACGCGGCTGAGGTCCAAAGATCCCGCTGTTCTCGCGTTTGCACCCGGGGTGCCCAAGCATAAGATTCCAGCCGGTTTCACACGGTCGCCACGTCGGCCGCGTGATGTGCTCTCTTCGCCTGGAATCCTCCGTGATGTTCTCCCCTGCCGTTCGCCTCGCCGCTGCGCTCAGCCTTTGCGCTGCTGCTTGCGGCACTGTCCAAGCCCAATCCGTTTACGCCAAGGCGGGTTTTCTGGGGGCCGGTATCGGTGCCTCGTATGGCCTGTCTCCGGCTGTCACGCTGCGTGCGGATGTGACCACGGCAGGCTCGCTCTCGCGCAGCGGCAGCACGAGCGACTTCGATTACCGTGGCAAGCTGCGCGTGCGCCAAGCAGGCGGCTATGTCGACTGGTTCCCCTTCGACAATGGCTTTCGCCTGTCTGTCGGTCTGCAGGCACGCGACGCGCGCCTCGATGCCGACGCGCGCCCCCGCGCCAGCGGGACGATCACCATCGGCGGCACGACCGTGGGATTCGGGTCAGAGGACAGGGCGGACGCGCGTGCCAAGCTGCCCACGGTGGCGCCGTACGTCGGGCTGGGCTGGGGGCACAACACGGTCCAACGCGCGAGCAAGCCCGGCTTTGGCTTCATCGCCGACGTGGGCGTGTCGTTGGGCAAGCCGAAGGTCGACTTCTGGGTGAGCGACTCGGTGCGCGCCAAGCTTGATGTCATCACGGGGGGCCGCGCCCAGGACCAGATCGATCGCCAGCGTGACGAGTTTCAGAGCGACGTGGACAAGCTCAAGGTGCTGCCGCAGGCCTACGTGGGCGTGGCGTATTACTTCTGACGCGTGGCGGTGCGGGCGTCCCACCGGTGCCCGTATGACACAGTGATAGAATGTCAGCCGATGTCCTCATGGCATCGACTGACATGGCGCCGATTTGCGTGATCCGCTTGCGGGCGCCTCATAAATCCCGCTAAAGAGGTCTTGTTGTGCTCTCGCCCCATTCCCCTGCCGCGCCCGCGTCGGTCGGCATCGTTGCTCCGCAGTTCCTCGATTTCTCCGAACCCCTCGAACTCGCCAGCGGCAAGCAGCTCGGCCCGTACACGCTCGCCGTCGAAACCTACGGCACGCTGAACGCCGAGCGCAGCAATGCCGTGCTCGTGTGTCACGCCCTGAACGCGTCGCATCACGTGGCCGGTGTCTATGCCGATCAGCCGGCGAGCGTCGGCTGGTGGGACAACATGGTCGGCCCCGGCAAGCCGCTGGACACCAACCGGTTCTTCGTCATCGGGATCAACAACCTGGGTTCGTGCTTCGGGTCCACGGGTCCGGCGAGCGTGGACCCTGCCACCGGCAAGCCGCTGGGTGCGCAATTCCCCGTGCTCACCGTCGAAGACTGGGTCCACGCGCAGGCGCGCGTGGCCGATCGCCTGGGCATCGAACGCTTCGCCGCGGTGATGGGCGGCTCGCTCGGCGGCATGCAGGCGCTGAGCTGGGCCATCACGTATCCCGAGCGTCTGGCGCACTGCGTGGTCATCGCGAGCACGCCGCGGCTGTCGGCCCAGAACATCGCGTTCAACGAAGTGGCGCGCCGCGCCATCATCACCGACCCGGATTTCCATGGGGGCGATTACTACGCTCATCAGACGGTGCCGCGGCGCGGCCTGGCGGTGGCGCGCATGGTGGGCCACATCACCTATCTGTCCGGCGACAGCATGGCCGAGAAGTTCGGCCGCACGCAGCGCGCGCCCCAGGAGGGCGGCGGCTACCGCTACGGGTTCGACATCGAGTTCGAAGTGGAGTCCTACCTGCGCTATCAGGGTGAGAAGTTCTCCGGCTACTTCGACGCCAATACGTATCTGCTGCTCACGCGGGCCCTGGACTACTTCGATCCGGCCAAGGCGCACAACGGCGATCTGACGCGTGCGCTGGCAGCCGTCAAGGCGAAGTTCCTGCTTGCCTCGTTCACGACGGACTGGCGCTTTCCGCCAGAGAACTCGCGCGAGATCGTGCGCGCGCTGCTGGCCAATCACGTCCCGGTCACCTACGCCGAGATCGACGCCCCGCACGGCCACGACGCCTTCCTGCTGGAGGATGCGCGCTATCACGCCGTGGTGCGCGCCTATTACGAACGCATCGCCAACGAGCTTGCCCTATGACCGAGATCCCGACCGTACGGCCAGACCTGGCGCGCATCGCCAGCTGGATCGCCCCGGGCAGCCGGGTGCTGGATCTGGGCTGCGGCGACGGTGCCTTGCTGGCGCACCTGGCCACGCACCGGCAGGTGTCGGGCGTGGGCGTGGAGATCGACGACGCGCGCGTGATTGCCTGCGTGGGGCGCGGTGTCAACGTCATCCAGCAGAACCTGGAGGCCGGTCTGGCCCTCTTTGGCGATGGCGAGTTCGACACGGTAGTGCTCTCGCAGACGCTGCAGGCCATGCATCACACCCAGCATATTCTGCGCGAGATGGCACGCGTGGCGCGCGAAGGCATCGTGTCCTTCCCCAACTTCGGCTACTGGAAGCACGGCCTGTCGATCCTGGCAGGCCGCATGCCGGTGTCGGGACAATTGCCCTACGCCTGGTACGACACCCCCAACATCCATTTGTGCACGCTGCAGGATTTCGAGCGCCTGGCGCAAGAACTCTCGCTCGACGTGCTCGAGCGCGCCACCTTCGACACCCGCGGTGAGGTGAAGGTGCTGCCGCAATGGCGCAGCACGCTGGCGGTGTATCGCTTTGCCTCGCCGCAGCACGCGGCGAGCGCCTGACGGCCCGACGCGCGGCGGCGCCGCGCGGGCCGAGGTTGCCCGCTAGGCGGCCTTGGCCTTTCTGGATCCGCCGGTTTTCTTCGTGGCCTTGACCGTCTTGACCGGTTTCGCGTCGTCGGCGGGCTTGGCGCCCTTCGTCTTCGCCACCTTCGTCGTCTTCGCGGTCTTGGCCGCCTTGGCGGCCGGCTTGCGCTTGAGCGCCAGCATCGTGCCACGACAGCCCGGGGTGCCACACAGGCACTTGTACTGCTCACGAACCGTCTTGGTCAGCCGCTCGTCCAGCACCAGGCCATAGTCGAAGTTGAGCTCCTCGCCGCGGTCGATGTCGCGCAGCGACACGATAAAGACGCGAAAGTCGTCCGTCTCCTCGGTCTCGCAGTTGGGCTCGCACGAGTGGTTGACCCACTTGGCCTCATTGCCTCCGACATGACCGTCGATCACGGTGCCATTGCCCAGCGCGAAGAAGAACGTGTGGAAGGGATCATCCGGATTCACCGGATGGCGGCGATCCGCTTCGTCCGAGGAGATGATCTCCCCCGTGTACTCGAAGACACGCGTGCCTGCGGGAATCTTGCGCGCGGCATAGACGCCGGTGCCATGGATCGGCGAACGGCGCAGGCGATGCCAGGCCTTGGCGGGAGTCGTGGTCATGGGGGGGGGGAGGGACGGCAGGAGAAAGGCGAATTGTCGCATGCAGCAGCACGCTGCGGGCAGCCTTCAACCCACGCGTGCCAACAGGCTCAGCAAGGTCTGTCGCTCGAGCGGATCGAGCCTGCGCGTGACATGCCGGTCATGCGCGTGCATGGCCTCGGTCATTTCGGCCAGCGCGGCCCTTCCGGCGGGCGTGAGATCCAGCGCCACCGTGCGACGGTCGCTGTCCGGCGCGCTGCGCGTCACATAGCCCATGCCTTGCAGGCCGTTGAGCAGGACCACCACACCGGAGCGTGCAATGCCAAGCACGTCGGCCAAGGTCGTGGCCTTCATGCCGGGATTGGCGCCGATGACCGTGAGCGCCGAGAAGCGGGCAGGCGTCATCTGCCACCGCGCCAGGGTGGCATGCAGGTCTTCATAGAGCCGCAGCTGGGCGCGGCGCAGCGCGTAACCGACGAGCTCGTCGAGGGCGCCCTGTGCGGGCAGGGCGGGAGCCCCAGGGTCTTGGCGATCAGTCATGGCGGCTCAGGAACGAATGGCTCGAAAGACTACCGCATCCGTCCTTCGCGAGGCCAGCCCGCCGTCTCAGGGAAAACACCGTAGGCTGCCCGACGATGATTTTGTTATGTTGCTTAACAAAATTCGACGCCGGGCGTTTGGCTCGGTCATCGTTCATCGAAGGAGACTCTCATGTCGCTCGCATCCTGGATTGCCCGCAGCACGCTGCTGCTCGCCATGCCCCTGGCCGCTCACGCCGCCCAGTTCCCGAACCAGAACATCCGGCTGAACGTCGGCTTCCCGCCAGGCACGGCACCGGACATCGTCGCGCGCATCGTCGGTCATGAGATGGGGCAGGCCTGGGGCAGTCGGTGGTGGTGGAGAACCGGGCAGGCGCCGGTGGGCAGATCGCTGCGCAGGCGGTGGCCCGCGCGGAACCGGACGGCTACACGCTCCTCTTGGGCGAAGTCGGCTCCCTCAGCATCGCGCCGGCGGCATTCCCGTCGCTGCCGTACAACGTGGGCAAGGATTTCACGCCGGTGTCCGAAGTGGCCAGCGCTGACTTCGTGCTGGTCGTGCCCGCCAACTCGCCCTACAAGACGGTCGAAGAGTTCGTGAAGGGCGCCAAGGCGAGCAGTGACCGGCTGAACTTCGCCACCTTCGGCGCAGCCACGCCGGGTCACTTCGGGGCCGAGCTCTTTGCCAAGTCGGCGGGCTTCAAGATCGAGCCGGTGCACTACCGCTCGACGGGCGACGCCGTCTCCGCATTGGCCTCCGGCACGGTGAGCGCCGGGTTCATCACTACCGCGATGGCATCGCAGCAGGTGGCAGGCGGCAAGATGCGCGCGCTCGCCAGTACCGGCAAGGAGCGTGCGGCGATCTTCCCGGACCTGCCCACGTTCACCGAAGCGGGCTTCCCGGACGTGGCCTTCAGCGCCTGGATGGCCATCGTCGCCCCCACGGGCACGCCGCCGGCCGCCATCGCCGCGCTGCAGGAAAGTGTCGTCAAGGCGCTCAAGGCCCCGGGCATCGACCGCAAGCTGGGTGACATGGGGCTGGTCCTCATCGGCTCGTCACCTGAGGACCTCGGCCGCGTGATCCAGAGCGACACCACCCGCTGGCAGCAGATCGTGAAGGACACCGGCTTCAAGCCCGAGTAAGCCGGGCCGCCGGGCCGCGCTTCGCGTCGGCCGGCAGATGAATTCGACATGCCGGGGGGGGCACAACGCCTCCCCGTGCGTCAGGCCGAATCGCCCAGGCAGTCCGCCACGAACCCGCGCAGCCACTGGCTCGCGGGGTCCTTGTGAAAGCGGGCATGCCAGAAGGCATTGATGCCCACCACCGGCAGCGGCACCGGATGCGTCACATACGTGAGGCCGAAGGGCGCCACGCACTGCTGCGCATAGCGCTCCGGCACGGTCGCCAGCATGTCCGTGGCCGCGAGCAGGTGCCCCAGGCTCACGAAGTGCGGCACGCGCAGGCGGATGCGCCTGGGTGTGCCTTCTCCATCGATGATCTCGTCCACCTTGGCATGCCCGCTGCCCTGCGAGGTGACGAGCACGTGATCGGCCGCGAAGTAGCGCTTCTTCGTGAGCGTGACCTTGGCCAACGGATGATCGCGTCGCATGACGCACACATAGCGCTGCAGGAATAGCCGCCGCTGGAAGTAGCCCGTCTTCAGCTGCGGGATCAGGCCGATCGCCAGATCGACGCGGCCGGATTCGAGCGCGGGATCGAGCTCCTCGGTGGCGTTGCGCACCGTTTGCAGTGTGATGCCCGGCGCGTGCCTGGCCAGCGCATCCATGAGCGCCGGCAACAGGGCGATCTCCCCCAGATCCGACATGCCGATGGTGAAGTTGCGCGTGCTGCTGCGCGCATCGAACCCTTCACGACGTTGCAGCGCGGCCTGCAGCGTGTTCAATGCATACGCCACCGGTTCGTCCAGCTGCGCGGCGAAGGCCGTGGGCTGCATGCCGCGCGCCGTGCGCACGAACAGTTCATCCCCGAGCAGGTCGCGCAGACGCCGCAGGGCGTTGCTCACTCCCGGCTGGCTGATGCCCAGTTCGCGCGCCGTCGCGGCCACGCGGCCCGTGCGCATCAGGTGATGGAACACCCGGAGCAGGTTCAGGTCGAGCGCGTTGATGTCCATGGCGGCCTCGCTGCAATATTCACAGGAGTGATGTAGATGATTCGCGAGATTCTATCGTTTTGTTTTCCACGCATGCCTAGAATGGCCGCAATCCATAACAAGCATGGCGGAGACAAGTCATGGAGCTGGTGATTCAACCCGGCGGACGCGTCATCTCGGCGCAGCCGGGCGCCAATCTGCTGGAGACGCTGCGCGCCGAGGGCGTGCCCATCTCGCACAGCTGCATGAGCGGGCGTTGCGGCACCTGTCGCTGCCGTGTGGTGGCGGGCGAGGTGCTGGAATCCGGGCGCGAGATCAAGCGCACGAGCCCGCACGCCGATGCGGACGGCCACTACGTGCTGGCCTGCATGAGCGCGCTCACGGGGCCCTGTGTGATCGAGGTGCCCGAGCCCGACGAGATCGTCACGCATCCGGCGCGCGTGTTGAAGGCCAAGGTCGAATCCCTCGATGCCCTGACGCACGACATCCTGCGCGTGCGCCTGCGCAGCCCCAAGCCGCTGGATTTCTCGCCGGGTCAATACGCCACGCTGCAGTTCACGCCGGAGCACATCCGCCCGTACTCCATGGCCGGCATCGCGGGCGACGAGCTCCTCGAGTTCCACGTGCGGCTCGTGCCGGGTGGCCGGGTGAGTGGCTACGTGCGCGACACCTTGCGCCCGGGCGACGCAGTGCGCGTCAGCGGTCCTCTGGGTACGGCCTATCTGCGCAGCCGGCACGAGGGCCCGATGCTTTGCGTGGCAGGTGGTACGGGTCTGGCACCAGTGATGTCCATCGTGCGTGGCAGCCTGGCTGCCGGCATGACTAACGACATCCACGTGTATGCGGGCGCCCGCTCGCCGCAGGACGTCTACGGTCTGGAGGTGCTGCGCACGCTGGCCGACGAATATCCCAACCTGCACGTGCACAGCATCGTGGCGAGCGGGGCGAGTGTGGATGCCCGTCCCGGACTCGTCACCGATGCCGTCACGGCGGACTGGACCGACCTGTCCGGCTGGCGCAGCTATCTGTGCGGCTCGCCCCCGATGGTCGATGCGGCTGCCCTGGTGGCCACGCGTCTTGGCGTCCTGCCCAATCACATCCACGCCGACGCTTTCTACGATGCCGCCTGAGGGCGGCACTGAGGAGGAGAACCTTTCATGCAACCCGAACAACGCGTCTTTCCCGAGGCGCCGGTCTGGGCCGACAGCGGCTCGAGCCGCATCCCGTTCTGGGCCTACACCGATCCTGCCCTGTATCGGCGCGAGCTCGAACGCTTCTTCTATCACGGGCACTGGTGCTACGTGGGCCTGGAGGCCGAGATCCCCAAGGCGGGTGACTTCAAGCGCACCACCATCGGTGAGCGCTCGGTCATCATGAACCGTGACGAGACGGGCGCGATCAACGTCATCGAGAACGTCTGTGCGCACCGCGGCATGCAATTCTGCCGCGAGCGCTCAGGCAACGTGAAGTCGCTCGTCTGTCCGTACCACCAGTGGAACTACTCGCTGCAGGGCGATCTGCAGGGCGTGCCGTTCCGGCGCGGCGTGAAGCAGGACGGCAAGGTCATGGGTGGCATGCCCAAGGAATTCAAGCCCGACGAGAACGGCCTGAACAAGCTCAAGGTGGCCACGCGGGGTGGGGTGGTGTTCGCCTCCTTCGATCATGACGTCGAAAGCCTGGAAGACTTCCTCGGCCCGGTGATCCTGAGTTACTTCGATCGACTCTTCAATGGTCGCGAGCTCACGCTCCTGGGCTACAACCGCCAGCGCATTCCGGGCAACTGGAAGCTGATGCAGGAGAACATCAAGGACCCGTATCACCCCGGCCTCCTGCACACGTGGTTCATCACCTACGGCCTCTGGCGCGCGGACAACAAGTCCGAGCTGCGCATGGATGCGAAGCACCGGCATGCCGCGATGATCTCCACGCGCGGCAATAGCGGCGCGAAGAACGAAGTCACCCAGGGCGTGACCTCGTTCAAGGAAAGCATGGAGATCAACGACAAGCGCCTGCTCGACATCGTCCCGGAAGATTGGTGGGGCGGCCCGACGGCCGTGATGATGACTGTGTTCCCGAGCGTGATCTTCCAGCAGCAGGTCAACAGCGTGTCCACGCGACACATCCAGCCCAACGGCAACGGCTCGTTCGACTTCGTCTGGACGCACTTCGGCTTTGCCGACGACACCGAGGAGATGACGCGCCGGCGCCTCATCCAGGCCAACCTCTTCGGCCCCGGCGGCTTCGTGTCGGCCGACGACGGCGAGGTGATCGAGTTCTCGCAGAACGGCTTCGCGCAGAAGCCGTACCACCGTGCCCTGGCCGAACTGGGCGGCACCGAGGTGGAGGACACCGAGCACATGGTGACCGAGACCTTGATCCGCGGCATGTACCGCTACTGGCGCGATGTGATGGGAGTGTGAGATGAGCGACGATCTGCAGACCTGGTTCGCCGTGCAGCGGCTCTATCAGGATTACACCGCGGCCGTGGATTCGGCCAACTGGGGCGCCTGGGTCGATCTTTTCACCGAGGAATGTGAGTACAAAGTGCAGCCGCGCGAGAACTTCGAGCGTGGCCTGCCGCTGTGCACGCTGTGGTTCCTGAGCCAGGGGATGCTGCGCGATCGCGCCTACGGCATCCAGGAGACCCTGTTCCACGATCCCTACTACCAGCGGCACGTCGTGGATACGCCGCAGATCACCGGGGCCGATGGCGACACGATCCTGGCCGAGGCCAACTACGCCGTGTTTCGTACCAAGCGCGACGGCGTGAGCACCGTCTTCAACGTGGGCCGCTATCGCGACCGCATCGTACGCACGCCCGATGGACTGCGCTTTGCGGCGCGACTGTGCGTCTACGACACCGAGATGATCCCGAATTCCATCATCTATCCGATCTGAGGAACCCATGAGCAACATCATCTGGATCGACGTGGCCGCCCACGACGACGTGCCCGAAGACGACGTGATCGGCGTGGACGCGGGCGGGCGCGACGTCGCCCTCTACAGCGTGCAGGGCGAGCTCTACGCCACCGACAACCTCTGTACCCATGGCCACGCACGGCTGTGCGATGGCTTCCTGGAGGACTTCGAGATCGAATGCCCGCTGCACCAGGGCCGGTTCGATGTGCGCAACGGCAAGGCCATGTGCGCCCCGCTGGCCGAGGACGTGAGGACGTATCCGGTCAAGCGCGAGGGCGATCGCGTGCTGGTGGGGCTGGCTGACGCCTGATCCCTGCTGACGCATCCCCCATCACCAAAAGAGTTCGTTGAGGAGACTGTTGTGAAGAAAACCACCCTGGCGGCCGCGGCGCCCTGGCGAGCGCGCTCGCCTGTCAGACCGCGATCGCGGACATCAAGATCGGCTTTTCCGCCCCCTTGTCCGGCGGACAGGCTGCGGTCGGTCAGGATCAGCTCGACGGCTTTCAGCTCGCCTTGCAGGAGCGCGATGGCAAGCTGGGCGGCGTTGCCGCCACGGTCATCCGCGAGGACGATCAACTGAAGCCCGACGTGGGCAGCCAGATCGTGCGCAAGTTCGTCGAGCGCGACCGCGTGGACGCCATCGTGGGCCTGGGCTTTTCCAACGTGCTGATGGCCGGCCTGAAGACGATCGTCGATTCGGGCACCGTGGCCATCGCCACCAACGCCGGACCGTCCCTGGTGGCCGGCGCCGGGTGCGCGCCCAACGTGTTCTCCGCGGCGTGGCAGAACGACGGTGCGGCCGAAGGCATGGGCAAGTACGTCCAGGACAAGGGCTTCAAGCGTGTCTACCTGATGGCGCCGAACTACCAGGCCGGCAAGGACATGATCGCGGGCTTCAAGCGCTTCTACAAGGGCGAAGTCGTGGACGAGGTGTACACGCAGGTCGGCCAGACGGATTACTCGGCCGAGATCGCCCAGTTGCAGGCGGCGGGCCCCGACGCGGTGTTCGTGTTCTATCCCGGCGGCATGGGCGTGAACTACATCAAGCAGGTGAGCCAGGCCGGTCTGCTCGCGCGCACGCCGGTGTTCTCGGTCTTCACGGTGGATGGCACGACGATGCCGGCGCTGCGGGAAGCCGCCGTGGGCAGCGTCTATTCGGCCATGTGGGATGCCGGCCTGCAGACCCCGCGCAACCAGGCCTTCGTGAAAGCGTTCGAGCAGCGCTATCAGCGCGTGCCGAGCGAGTATGCCGCCACCGCGTACGACGCCGCGCTCATCCTCGACGCGGCGGTCGGCAAGCTCGGCGGCAACGTGGCGGACAAGAAGGCCTTCGCGCAGGCCGTGCGCGAAGCCGGCAGCACGATCGAGTCCGTGCGCGGCCCCTTCGCGTTCAACAACAACCACATGCCGATCCAGAACTACTACACCTTCGAAGTCAAGAACGAAGGCGGCAAGCCCGTGGTCGTGGAGACCGGCGTGGCGCTGTCCGAGCACAAGGACGCGTACCACGGTCAGTGCAAGGCGAGCTAAGGAGCCGTCATGACGCTCAGCCTCCTCCTCACGCAGCTGCTGAACGGTCTGCAATACGGCGTTCTGCTCTTCCTGATGGCCGCCGGGCTCACGCTGGTCTTCGGCATCATGAGCTTCGTGAACCTGGCGCACGGGTCGCTGTACATGCTGGGGGCTTACTTTGCCGCCGCGGCCTGGAACCTGACCGAGTCGTTCTTCCTGGCCGTCGTGGCCGCGCTTGCGGGCGCGGCTGCGGTGGGCATGCTGCTCGAGCGCATCGCCGTGTCGCGGCTGTACCGGCGCGACCACCTGGATCACGTCCTGGTCACCTTTGGCCTCGTGCTGTTCTTCAATGAGATCGTGCGCATGGTCTGGGGCTCACAGCCCCTGTACCTGCCGGTGCCACAATGGTTGCAGGGCACGGTCGAGCTCTTCGGCGTGACCTACCCGGCCTACCGGGGCGCGATCATCGTCACCGGCCTCCTGGTGGCCGTGGGCGCGCACTGGCTGATGCATCGCACCCGCATGGGCATGCTCATCCGCGCAGGCTCGTTGAACCCGCAGATGGTCGGCGCGCTGGGCGTGAACATCAAACTGCTCAACGCCTCGCTGTTCGCGCTGGGCGCGGCCCTGGCCGGGCTGGCCGGCGTCATGGCCGGTCCGATCCTGTCGGTGCAGTCCGGCATGGGCGATTCGGTGCTCATCACCACGCTGGTGGTGATCGTGATCGGCGGCATCGGGTCGGTGAGCGGCGCGTTCTATGCCGCGCTCATCGTCGGCGTGGTCGACACGCTCGGCCGGGTGTTCCTGCCGCTCATGATGCGCGAGGTCATGGCGCGCGACATCGCCAATGCGGCGGGCCCGGCGCTCGCCTCCATGCTCATCTATGTCCTGATGGCGGTGGTGCTCGCCGTTCGTCCGCAAGGACTCTTTCCCGTGAAGGGGGCCAAATGATTTCCGATACCCCGCGCGTGCCAGGGCCTGCGGCCCTGGCCGTGCCCGTGGTGCTGCTGGTGTTGCTGGCTCTCGTGCCGGTGTACGCGAGCTGGGCGGGTGAGCCGTTCTTCGTGTCTTCTTCGCCCGCATCCTCATCTACGCCATCGCCGCCTCGGCCCTGAACCTGGTGCTGGGCTTCGGCGGTATGGTGAGCCTGGGCCACGCGCTTTTCTTCGGCATTGGGGCCTACAGCGTGGCGATCCCGGCGTTCCACGGCATCGACAGTGGCTGGGTGCACCTGATCGTGACCATCGTGGCCTGCGCGGGCGTCGGGCTGGTGACGGGCGCGATCAGCCTGCGCACCACCGGCATCGGCTTCATCATGATCACGCTGGCCTTTGCCCAGATGGGCTACTACCTCTTCGTGAGCCTGAAGCAGTACGGCGGCGACGACGGCACGCCCATCACCATGACCAGTCACTTCTTCGGGCTGGACCTGGGCGGGGCCACCTCGGTGTACGTGACGGCCTATCTGCTGCTGGTGGGGTTGCTGGTGTGGACTGCGCGCTTGCGCGTGGCGCCGTTCGGCATGGTCCTGCGGGGCGGCCGCCTGAACCCGCGTCGCGTGGCCGCCGTGGGCCTGCCCACCGCGCGCTACCAACTCATCGCCTACGTGATCTCGGCAGTGATCTGCGGCGTCGCCGGCCTGCTGCTGGCCAATCTGAACGCCTTCGCTTCGCCCAGCACGTTGTCCTGGATCATCTCGGGCGAGCTCATCGTCATGGTGGTGCTGGGCGGCTTAGGCACCGTGTTCGGGCCGTTGCTGGGCGCCCTGGTGTTCTTGGGCGCCGAGGAATTGCTCAAGGGCTACACCGAGTACTGGCTGGCCGTGTTCGGTGCACTCATCGTCATCGTCGGCCTGGCCACACGCATGGGCTTGTCCGGTTTTCTGGCCGGTCTGGGCGCGCGTCGTGCCGCCCGCCGCGAAACGCCCCCGCAGGAGGCCGCATGAGCGCCGTTGCTTCTCCCGCGCCGCTGTTGCGCACCCAGGGCCTGGTCAAACGCTACGGTGGCCTGCTCGTGACCGATGCGGTGTCGATGGAGGTTCTGCCCAACCAGGTGCATGCCATCATCGGGCCCAATGGTGCCGGCAAGACCACACTCATCAACCAGCTCTCCGGTGAGATCGGCTCCAACGAGGGCACGGTCTGGTTCGAAGGGCGAGATGTCACGAGCCTGCCGGTGTCGGCCCGCGCGCGCCAGGGCTTGCTGCGGTCCTACCAGATCACCTCGATCTTCGAGGATTTCACGGTGCTCGAGAACGCGACCTTCGCCGCCATGGGTGCGCGCGGCAAGGGTCTGCGCTTCTGGCGGCCGATGCTGGCCGATGGCGAACTGCACGGCGTCGCGCAGAAGGCCTTGGTGGACACCGGTCTGGCCGCCCGTGCGGACGACGCCGCCAGCGCCCTCGGCTATGGCGAACGCCGCCAGCTGGAGCTGGCCATGGCCCTGGCCGCCAGCCCCAAGGTGTTGCTGCTGGACGAGCCCATGGCCGGCATGAGCGTGCAGGAATCCGTCGCCGTGGTGGCGCTCCTGCAGCGGCTCAAGCGCGATTACGCCATCGTGCTGATCGAGCACGACATGCAGGCGGTGTTCGCCCTGGCCGATCGCATTTCCGTCCTCGTGTATGGCCGCGTCGTGGCCTCGGGCACGCCCGACGAGATTCGCCAGGATCCTGAAGTGCGCCGCGCCTACCTGGGCGATGAGGAGATCGCATGACGCCGCATACCCCCACCCCTGGTCAGCTGCTTTCCGTGCGCAATCTGTGCGCGGCCTACGGCCCGGCGCAGGCGCTCTTCGGCGTGTCGTTCGACGTGGCTGAGGGCGAGGTCGTGACGCTGCTGGGCCGCAATGGCATGGGCCGCTCGACCACGGTCAAGTGCCTCTTCGGCCTGCTGCCCGCCACCAGTGGCGAGATGCAGTTCGCCGGCACGTCCACCACGGGCATGCCGTCCCACCGGGTAGCCCGGCTGGGACTCGGCCTGGTCCCGGAGGGTCGGCAGGTGTTCGCCAACCTGTCCGTGGAAGAGAACCTCGTAGCCACCGCTCGGGCTACCGCGCACGGCCGCGCGCGGCCATGGACGCTGGAGCGGGTCTACGGCATGTTCCCGCGCCTGCGCGAGCGGCGCGGCAACCTCGGCTCGCAGCTCTCGGGTGGCGAGCAGCAGATGCTCGCCATCGGTCGCGCGCTGATGACCAACCCGCGGCTGCTCGTGCTGGACGAAGCCACCGAGGGACTGGCACCGCTGGTGCGCGCCGAGATCTGGGAGGCGCTCGCCGCGCTCAAGGCCGAGGGGTTGGCGCAGATCGTCATCGACAAGAACGTCGGGGCGGTCATGCGTTTTGCCGATCGCCACTTCGTGCTGGAGAAAGGACGCGTCGTCTGGAGCGGCGACTCAGCCGCGCTGCGCGATGATACCCGGGTGGTCAGCCAGTACCTGGGCGTCTAGTCCGGAACGGGCGCGTACGTCCGTGCGCCCCGGTCAGGCCTTGGCGGCGTCCTTGCGCAGATAGCGCTCGGTCGCCATGGCCACCCATTCCTTGATGAGGCCCCGGTAGGTGGCGTCGTCCGCCTGCCACATCCGGTTCACCGCCATGCCGCGCACCAGGTTCAGCGTGAGGTTGAGCAGGTGGCGCGCGTCGCGCGCGCTGAGCCCGGCCTGGCGGAACACGGCCAGCCACACGTCGTTGGTGGATTGCCGGTAATGCTGCATCACTGGCAGGATGCGCTCGAGCAGTTCCGGATCGGTGCGCGCCACCACGATCGCCTCCAGCGCGGCAATGAACGGCCAGTCGAAGTACACGCTCAGGCAGTCGCCGATGAAGCCCTCGATGGGCTTTTTCACGGCATCCGGCTGACTCGCCAGGTGTTTGCCCCGCAGGATGGCTTCGTCGTAGACCACGGCCGTGGCGGCCACGACCAACTCGGCCTTGGTGGTGAAGTGGTGCATCAGCGCACCATTGGACAACCCGGCCGCGCTCGCCACTTCCTTCAGCGTGAGCCGGTTGTACCCGCTGCGCATGAGCACGTCGATCGCGGCGGCCAGCAGTTTCTCGCGGGTCTCGCGGCGGCGCTCTTCCTGCGTGCGGCGGACGGGGCGGCGGGGCGCGTCGGTGGGCTCGGTCATCAGCAGGGAAGGGCTCGGTGAAGCGAGGATTATAGGCGCGAGGCTACCGCGCCGCAGCATGTAAAAAAACAAACCGTACACTCTATATGTGATAGGATTTTTTCCATCAGGCACGCCAGATGCCGACCATCACGGAGGAGTCTCATGTCATTCATCCACAATGCCTGGTATGTCGCCTGTTGGAGCGACGACGTGAAGCCGGGCGCCCTGTTCAGCCGCACGCTGTTGAACCAGCGCGTCGTCTTCTACCGCAAGGCCGATGGCCAGGCCGCCGCGCTGCAGGATCGCTGTCCGCACCGCTTCATTCCCTTGAGCATGGGCAAGCTCTCGGGCGACGTCATTGAATGTGCCTACCATGGCTTGCAGTTCGACTGCTCGGGGCGCTGCACGAAGAACCCGCATGGCGATGGCAAGATCCCCGCCGCGGCCCAGGTGCGCAGCTATCCCGTCGAGGATCGCCACGGCATGCTCTGGATCTGGATGGGCGAGGAGGCCGCCGATCCCGCCTTGATTCCCGACTACAGCGTGCTCGATGCAGCCGCGGGCTATCAGGTCACCCGTGGCTGCATCCACATCGCAGCCAATTACGAGCTGATGGGCGAGAACCTGCTCGACCTGAGCCACATCACCTATCTGCACGACGGCTACCTCGGCAGCCCGGAGCAGGTGGGCGCGGACCAGACGGTCAAGGAGGAGGGCGGGCGACTGCACTGCAATCGCTGGATGCCGAACATCTCCGTGCCCGGCATCTTCGACATGCTGTATCGCCGCGACGGCAAGCCGGTGGACATGTGGACGCACATGACGTGGATGCCGCCCAGCTGCTTTCTGCTGGACACGGGCGTGCAGCAAGCCGGCCTGGCCGAACGCGAACAGCAGGGCTGGTACTACGGGGTGCACATCCTCACGCCCGAGACCGAGCGGACCACGCACTATCACTTTGCGGCAGCACTGCCCGCAGGCACCCGGCTCGCCCCGGAGGATGCCGCAACGTTCGCCCAGATGCGCCGCTACGCCTTCGAGGAGCAGGACAAGCCCATCATCGACGCGCAGCAGGCGGCGATCGGCGAGGCGGACTTCTGGTCGCTCAAGCCGGTGTTGCTGACGGTGGATGCGGGCCCGATTCGCATGCGCCGAAGCCTGGAGAAGCTGCGCCAGGCCGAAGTGGCGAAGCGCACGGCCGCGGCAGCCCCGGCTGACGCGACGCGAGCGCCGGCACCGCAGGTCACGCAGACGGCCTGAGGCGGCCATCCCCGGCACGGCGAGACGCAGCGCCGTTCCTCACAAGAAGATCCAGGAGACATCATGACATTCGTTCGCAAGGTGTCGGCCGTGACGGCCGCGCTCACCTGTAGCGGCGTGCTGGCCGCGACCGAACCGCTGAAGATCGGCTTCATCGGCGAACTGTCCGGTCCCACGGCCGCTGTTGGCCAGGACCAGCTCGACGGCTTCAATCTGCTCGTCGAACGCAATGGCGGCAAGCTGGGCGGTGTGCCCGTGCAGATCGTGCGCGAGGATTCTCAGCTCAAGCCCGACGTCGCCAATCAGGCCGCGCGGCGTCTCGTCGAGCGCGAGAAGGTGCCGATCATCACGGGGGTGTCGTTCTCCAACGTGATGATGGCCATTCACAAGTACGTGACGGACAACGAGGTCTTCCTGATCGGCTCGAATGCCGGGCCCTCGCAGATCGCGGGCAAGCAGTGTTCGCCCTACCAGTTCATCACATCATGGCAGGGCGATCAGGCCTCGGAAGCCGTGGGCAAGTACGCCCGGGAGAAAGGCTACAAGCGCGTGTTCGTGCTGGCGCCCAATTATCAGGCCGGCAAGGACACCGTGGCGGGCTTCAAGCGCTACTACGAAGGCGAGCTGGTGGACGAGGTCTATACCCCGCTCACGCAGATGGACTACTCGGCCGAGCTGGCCCAGGTGGCCGCCGCCAAGCCGGACGCCGTGTTCGCGTTCTATCCGGGCGGTCTCGGGATCGCTTTCGTCAAGCAGTTCGCCCAGGCGGGTCTGCGCACGAGCACGCCGCTGCTCTCGACCTTCATCGTCGATGCCGTGTCACTGCCGGCCTTGGGCCAGGACGCTGCCGGTGTGATCAGCGGCGGCTTCTGGGCACCGGACTTCGATAACGCGGCGAGTCGCGAGTTCGTGCAGGCCTTCGAACAGAAGTACGGCCGAATTCCTTCGAACTACGCAGCGCAAAGCTACGACGCCGCGCGCCTGCTGGATTCGGCGCTTGCCAAGGTGAAGGGAAACGTGAGCGACAAGCCGGCGTTCATGGCCGCGTTGAAGGCGGCGGACTTCGCCTCGGTGCGGGGCGATTTTGCCTTCGGCAACAATCATTTCCCGATCCAGTCCATGCATGTGATGGAAGTGGCCAAGGACGCGCAGGGGCGCTCGTCCCTGAAGACCGTGGCCACACCGCTGGCCACGTACCAAGACGCCTATCACGCGCAGTGTCCGATGCCGTAGAGCGGCTCGCCTGAGATGCGCCGCGGTGCTTGCACCGGGGCGCACGCCGATGCGCATGCGCTGGACCGCCGCCAGGAGATGGCGTCCGGCCCGCCAATGCAACAGCGCCCGGTCAATGCCGGGCGCTGTCTGCAAGGCAAGGGGCGCGAGGGCCCATCACCCTGACGCTCAGGCCGCTGCCGCCTTTGCCGCCGCCTTGCGGGCCACGGTTTTCTTGGCCGCAGCCTTCTTCGCAGCCGCCTTCTTGGCCGGAGCCTTCTTCGCGGCTGTCTTGACCGCCTTCTTGGCCGCCTTCTTGGCGGGTGCCGCAGCAGCGTCGGCACCGGCTGCCGCTGTCTTGGCCGGCGTCTTGCGCCCCGGCTTTTCCGGACGCGGCTCGAACTCGAAGCCGATCTTGCCGTCCGCGCCGCGCGTGAGGAACGCCTTGAACTTGCGGCGCGTGCGGCTGGAGACGAAGCCGTCCAGGAGATCCGTCTTGCCCTCGTTCAGCAGCTTGCTCATCTGCTCGGCCGTGATCTCCTGCTGCAGGATGACCTTGCCCGAGCGGAAGTCGCACGTCTTCTCCGGGCCCACGGACTTCTCGCACACGTAGCTCATGCCGTGTTCGTACACCCGGCCGGTGCACTTGGGGCAGGGGCCCAGCGCGGTGTGGCCGCTGAAGTCCACGGGTTCGTTGTCGTCCTCATCGGCCTGGCCGAAATCGAACTCCAGCTTGAACTCGTCGGTGATGCGCAGGATCGCCGCGAAGGGGCGGCCCATCTTGCTGATGAAGCCGTTCAACGGGCCGATGGTGCGCTTCTCGAGCAGCTCTTCGACTTCCGCGGGCTCGAACGTGCGGCCGCCCGGGTGCTTGCTGATCGAGAAGTCGCACTTCGTGCAGGCGTAGCGGCGATAGTTCTCCTTCACCACCGAGCCACAGCGCGGGCAGGGTGTGTGCAGGGTGACGTAGTCGCCCGGCACCGTGTCGCGATCGTATTCCTTGGCGCGCTTGACGATGACTTGCGTCATCTGGGCGATCTCGCGCATGAAGGCTTCACGCGCGAGCTGGCCTTGTTCGATCTGCGAGAGCTTGTACTCCCATTCGCCGGTGAGCTCGGGCGAGGTGAGTTCGTCCACGTCCAGGCCGGAGAGCAGCGTCATCAGCTGACGCGCCTTGGCGGTCGGCACGAGCTCGCGGCCTTCGCGGCGCAGGTAGACCTCGTTGATGAGGCCTTCGATGATGCCGGCCCGCGTGGCTGGCGTGCCCAGGCCACGGGCGGACATGGCTTCGCGCAGTTCGCCGTCCTCGACGAGCTTGCCCGCGCCTTCCATGGCCGACAGCAGCGTGGCTTCCGAGTAGCGTGCCGGCGGCTTGGTGACGAGACCCACGGCCTCGACGTCTTCCGTGCGCACACGCTCGCCTTCGGCCACCGGCACCAGCGTGGCATCCTCGCCCTGACTGGCGCGGCCGTAGATCGCCAGCCAGCCCGGGCTGACCAGCACCTTGCCGTCCGTGCGGAACTGATGGCCGGCGACTTCCGTGATGCGCGTGGTGACGCGGAACTCGGCCGCCGGGAAGAACACCGCCAGGAAGCGGCGCACGACCAGGTCGTAGATCTTGCCTTCGGCGTCGCTCAGCTCGCGCGGTGCCTGCAGGGTGGGGATGATCGCAAAGTGATCCGACACCTTCTTGTTGTCGAAGATGCGGCGGTTGGGCTTGACCCAGCCGTTCTCGCGGACCTGGCGGGCGAAGGCCGTGAAGGCGGACGTGCTGCTTGCCTCGCCGCTCGCCAGCATGCCCATCGTGTCCTTGACCGTGCCGAGGTAATCCTCGGGCAGGTAGCGCGAGTCCGTCCGTGGGTAGGTCAAGGCCTTGTGGCGTTCGTACAGGGCCTGGGCCAGCGACAACGTGGTCTTGGCGGAGAAGCCGAAGCGTCCGTTGGCCTCGCGCTGCAGGCTCGTCAGATCGAAGAGCTGCGGCGAGAGCTGTGTGGTGGGCTTGGATTCCTCGCGCACGGTACCGGGCTGCTCGCGGCACGCCGCGACCACCGAATCCGCAGCGGCCTTCACCCAAAGGCGCGAATCGCGCTTCTCGGGATCCTTCTCGTCTTTCTTGTGGTTGGGGTCGAACCAGCGGCCTTCGTAGAGGCCAGCGGCCGCCACGAACTGCGCGCGCACTTCCCAGTAATCACGCGGCACGAAGCGGCGGATGCGTTCCTCGCGTTCGGCCACGATGGCGAGCGTCGGGGTCTGCACCCGGCCCACCGGCGTCTTGAAGAAGCCGCCATCCTTGCTGTTGAAGGCGGTCATGGCACGCGTGCCGTTGATGCCCACCAGCCAGTCCGCTTCGGCGCGCGAGCGCGCAGCGGCTTCCAGCGGCTTCATGATGTCGTCGCTGCGCAGGTTGGCGAACGCCTCGCGAATCGCCTGCTGCGTCATCGACTGCAACCACAGGCGCTGCACGGGCTTCTTCGCGCCCGAGTACTGAAGGATGTAGCGGAAGATCAGTTCGCCTTCGCGGCCCGCGTCACAGGCGTTGATGATGGCGTCGACGTCCTTGCGCTTGATGAGGCGTACCAGGAGGCGCAGGCGCTCTTCGGAGCGCTTGTCGGCCGGCCCGAGCGTGAACTCCGGCGGAATCACGGGCAGGTGCGTGAAGCTCCACTTGCCCTTGACGGGATCGTTGGGTGCGACCAGTCCGAGCAGATGGCCCACGCTGGAGGACAGCACGTAGTCATCGCTCTCGAAGTATTCACCCTCGCGCTTGAAACCTCCCAAGGCCCGCGAGATGTCGAGCGCCACGGAGGGCTTCTCGGCGATTATGAGTGTCTTTCCCATCGATTTCCAAAGTCAATACGGCGCCGGGCCCTGGCGGGCGCGGTTGGTTGCCCGGGATGATACGGGCCTCTTTTCGCATCGTGCAAGTCGTGGCGCGCGGCAGTCGCAAATGACGGGCCCGGAACCGGGCTCTGTGCGCCCTCGTCAGACCCGGCAAACCCCGATGGGTTCGACCGATTGCGGCAGGCGCAGATCGACGCCGGATGGCGTCAGTGCAGGCGGCGCGTGGCGCCGTCTTCCAGGAGCTCTTCGAGCACCAGATTGTCGATGTCGGCTTCCTGGCTCCACAGCACCATCAGCACCGTGATGCGCAGCTTTTCGAGCGGCACGGGACCGTCGCCCAGGGCAAGTGCCCGGTCGATGACGATTTCGCGCAACGCGGCCGACAGAATGCCCGCGCTCTCGAGGAACGCGATGAAGCCGATGGCTTCGGTACCCAGGAGGCGGTATTCGGTTTCGGCGTACACACGGTGGCCCGAGCCTACCGTCCGAGCCATGTCGATGCAGTGCTCGGTGGACTCCGCCAGCCCGGACAGCCATGACAGGGCGTCGTCGATGTCCTCGTGCTCGAACCCGGCGGCCGCAAGGCGCCGAGCCAGAACGTCTGCATCGGGACAGGCTTCGGGCGCGTGATAGTTATCGAAGAGATAGACCAGAATATCGAACATGAGCGCGCACAGGAGTATGGAACTACTGTACCAGAAACGGATTTGCGCGGCCCGCGGATGCAACCGTCGAGCCAGGCGTCGCGTCAGGCCGCTGCGTCGGTCATGCGCAACAGCTCCGCCCCCTCCGACACCGGGTCGCCCGGTGCAAAGCACACCTCGGCGATCTCGCCGTCCGCCGCCGCGGTGATGGTGTGCTCCATCTTCATGGCCTCCATGACCATCAGGGCCTGCCCGGCCGCGACAGTGTCGCCCGCGGCCACGTGCACGGCCAGGATTCGCCCTGGCATGGGGGCGGTGAGGCTGCCCGCATGGCCCTCGGCGACGGCGCCGTCGGCGCGAGGCAGCTCGAGCACATGGCGCCGGCCGTCGTGCCACACGACGAGGCCGTCCGGCGTCTCGAGCACGATGCCGGTGGTTTCATGGTCGGCGAGCCGCACGGCCAGTGCCAGGCGGGCGCCGTCGACCGGTTCCCGCAGGGACCATCGCCAGTCGACCGGGGTGTCGCCCACGGCGATCTGCGCGGCATGACCCGAATGCACGGTGACCGTGCGCACTGCGCCGCCGTCCAGGAACGCCAGGCTCTCGGCAGCCGGGCCGCCCACGCGCCAGCGGTCGGCGACGTCCCAAGGGTCGGTGCCAGTGGCGGGTCGTCGCGCGAGCCGTGCGGCCGCCGCCAATGCCAGCACCGCCGGGGAGGCGGGTGCCACGGGGGGCAGCAGCGTCTCGCGGCGGCGCTCGATGAGGCCGGTGTCGAGATCGGCGGCGGCGAAAGCCTCGTCCGTCATCAGGCGGGTGAGAAAGGTGACGTTCGTATGCACGCCCGCCACTTCTGTTGCAGCCAGCGCATCGTGCAGGCGTGTGCGGGCCTGGTCGCGGTCCGCGCCCCAGACGATCAGCTTGGCGATCATCGGGTCGTAGTGGGGCGTGATGGTGTCGCCTGCGCCCACCCCGCTGTCCACGCGCACCGCTGCAGGCTCGCCCCGCGCATCGGCACCGACCTGGAAGGTGACGTGGGGCGGCAGGCGCAGGTGCGTGAGGGTGCCGACCGAGGGCAGGAAGCCCGTGTCCGGATTCTCCGCATAGAGCCGTGCCTCGATCGCGTGGCCCTGGATGACCAAGTCCTCCTGGCCCAGCGGCAGCGGGGCACCGGCGGCGACGCGCAATTGCCATTCGACCAGGTCCTGGCCGCAGATCATCTCGGTGACGGGGTGCTCGACCTGCAGGCGGGTGTTCATCTCCATGAAATAGAACTGTCCGCCCGGCTCGACGATGAATTCGACGGTGCCCGCACCGACGTAGCCCACGGCGCGGGCGGCGGCCACGGCGGCTTCACCCATGGCGCGGCGGCGCTCGGCCGTCATGCCGGGGGCGGGAGCCTCTTCGATCACCTTCTGGTGGCGCCGCTGCACGGAGCAGTCACGTTCGAAGAGATAGACCGCGTTGCCGTGGGTGTCTGCGAACACCTGGACTTCGATGTGGCGCGGCTTCTGCACGTAGCGTTCGATGAGCACGTGATCGTCGCCGAAGCTCGCGCTGGCTTCCCGCTGGCACGACGCCAGCGCGGCCGCGAATTCACCCGCTGCCGTGACGATGCGCATGCCTTTGCCGCCGCCGCCCGCGCTCGCCTTGATGAGCACGGGGTAGCCGATGGCATCGGCCTCGGCTCGCAGCCGGGCGGGATCCTGGTCGTCGCCGTGATAGCCCGGCACGAGCGGCACGCCGGCCTTGGCCATCAGCGTCTTGGCGGCGGATTTGCTGCCCATCGCCGCAATGGCCGAGGGCGGCGGGCCGACGAAGACGAGGCCGGCGTCGGCGCAGGCCTGCGCGAAACCGGCGTTCTCCGAGAGGAACCCGTAGCCGGGGTGCACGGCCTGGGCGCCGGTGCGCCGCGCCGCGGCAATGATGGCATCGGCGCGCAGGTAGCTCTCGCGGGCCGGCGCGGGCCCCAGGTGCACGGCCTCGTCGCAGGCATGCACATGGCGTGCGCCAGCGTCGGCATCGGAATATACGGCCACGGTACGCACGCCCAGGCGGCGGGCGGTGGCGGCGACACGGCAGGCGATTTCGCCGCGGTTGGCGATCAGCAGGGTCTGGAACACAGGATCTTCCTCGTCGGGGATGGCGTGTGCCGGGCCTACATGCGGAACACGCCGAAGCGCGTCGGGGCGATGGGGGCGTTCAGGCAGGCGGACAACGACAGCGCCAGCACGCGGCGCGTATCGGCCGGATCGATGATGCCGTCGTCCCAGAGGCGTGCGGTGGCGTAGTAGGGATGCCCCTCGCGCTCGTACTGGGCGCGGATCGGCGCCTTGAAGGCCTCCTCCGCCTCGGCGCTCCACGCCTCGCCGCGCGTGGCCATGCCGTCGCGCTTGACGGTGGCGAGCACGTTGGCCGCCTGCTCGCCGCCCATCACGCTGATGCGCGCGTTCGGCCAGAGATACAGGAAGCGGGGCGAATAGGCCCGGCCGCACATGCCGTAGTTGCCCGCGCCGAACGAGCCGCCGATGATGACCGTGAGCTTGGGCACGGCGGCCGTGGCCACGGCAGTGACGAGCTTGGCGCCGTGGCGGGCAATGCCTTCGTTCTCGTACTTGCGGCCCACCATGAAGCCGGTGATGTTCTGCAGAAAGAGCAGGGGGATGCCGCGCTGGCAGCAGAGCTCGATGAAGTGCGCGCCCTTCTGGGCCGACTCCGAGAAGAGAATGCCGTTGTTGGCGATGACGCCCACGGGCATGCCGTGCAGGTGCGCGAAGCCGGTGACGAGCGTCGTGCCAAAGCGCGGCTTGAATTCCTCCAGCACGGAATCGTCGACGATGCGGGCGATCACGTCGCGCACGTTGAAGGGCTTGCGCGTGTCGGCGGGAATGATGCCGTAGAGCTCGGCCGGATCGTGGCGCGGCGGCAGCGGCTCGCGGCGCGCGAGCTGCGCCGGCTTGGTGCGGTTCAGCCGCGCGACGATGTCGCGCGCGAGCTGCAGGGCGTGTGGATCGTCTGCGGCCAGATGATCGGCCACGCCGGACAGGCGCGTGTGCACGTCGCCTCCGCCCAGGTCTTCCGCACTCACCACCTCGCCGGTGGCGGCCTTCACGAGGGGCGGGCCGCCCAGGAAGATCGTGCCCTGGTCGCGCACGATGACGGATTCGTCGCTCATGGCCGGCACGTAGGCGCCGCCCGCCGTGCACGAGCCCATCACGACCGCGATCTGGGCGATGCCGTCGGCAGAGAGATTGGCCTGGTTGTAGAAGATACGGCCGAAGTGGTCGCGATCCGGGAACACCTCGTCCTGGCGCGGCAGGTTCGCCCCGCCGGAATCCACCAGGTAGACGCAGGGCAGGCGGTTCTGGCCTGCGATTTCCTGCGCGCGCAGGTGCTTCTTCACCGTCATGGGGTAGTAGGTGCCGCCCTTGACGGTGGCGTCGTTGCACACGACGACGCATTCCTGGCCGGCGATGCGGCCGATGCCGGTGATGATGCCGGCGCCCGGCGCCTCACCCTCGTACATGCCGTGGGCGGCCAGGGGGGACAATTCCAGGAAAGGGCTGCCCGGATCGAGCAGGCGATCCACGCGCTCGCGCGGCAGGAGCTTGCCGCGCGCCACATGCCGCGCATTGGCCGTGGCGCCGCCGCCCTGGGCGACTTGCGCCAGTTGCGCCTGCAGGTCAGCCACCTGCTGGCGCATCGACTCGGCGTTCTGGGTGAAGGCAGGCGAGCGGGTATCGACGCGTGAGGCGATCACGGACATGCGGCAGTCTCCAGGCTTGAGGCAAGGGGCGGGCGGCCCTCGAGGGCCGTCCCTTTGTGGGGAGCATGGCGCCGACAGCGGCCGGCACCACGCGGATCACGGTGAGGTGATCAGACCATCTCGATGGCCATGGCCACGGCTTCGCCGCCGCCAATGCACAGCGTCGCCACGCCACGCTTGCCGCCGCGCTTCTTCAGCGCGCCGATCAGCGTGACGAGCAGGCGGGCGCCGGAGGCCCCGATCGGGTGGCCCAGGGCGCACGCGCCGCCGTGCACGTTGACCTTGTCGTGCGGCAGGTTGTGTTCCTTCATGGCGGCCATGGCAACCACGGCGAAGGCTTCGTTGATCTCATAGAGATCGACGTCCTCGGCCGTCCAGCCCGTCTTCTTGAAGAGGTTCTTCAACGCGGCCACGGGGGCGGTGGTGAACCAGTTCGGCTCCTGCGAGTGCTGGGCGTGGCCCACGATACGAGCGAGTGGCGTGGCACCCAGGCGCTTGGCCGTGGACTCGCGCATGAGCACCAGCGCCGCGGCACCGTCGGAGATCGACGAGGAGGTCGCCGCCGTGATCGTGCCTTCCTTCTTGAAGGCGGCCTTCAGGCCCGGGATCTTCTCGGGCATCGCCTTGAAGGGCGCTTCGTCGGAGGCGACTTCGGTGTCGCCCTTGCGGCCCGCCACCTTCACCGGCACGACTTCCCAGTCGAAGGTGCCGTCCTCGACGGCGGCCTTGGCGCGGCGCAGCGATTCGATGGCGAAGGCATCCTGGGATTCGCGCGAGAAGGCGTACTTCTCGGCGCAGTCCTCGGCGAATACGCCCATGGCCTTGCCGCGGTCGTAGGCGTCTTCCAGGCCATCGAGGGCCATGTGGTCATAGACCGTGGAGTGGCCATAGCGGTAGCCGCCGCGCCCCTTGAGCAGCAGGTAGGGCGCGTTGCTCATGCTTTCCTGGCCGCCGGCCACGACGACCTCGGCGCTGCCCGCGACGAGCAGGTCATGGCCGAGCATGGCGGCTTTCATGCCGGAGCCGCACACCTTGTGCAGCGTGGTGCAGGCGGCGGTGATCGGCAGGCCGGCGCCCAGCGCGGCCTGGCGGGCGGGCGCCTGGCCCTGGCCTGCCTGGAGGACGTTGCCCATGATGACTTCGTCGACGGCCTCGGGGGAGATGCCGGCGCGCTCGACGGCTGCCTTGATGGCGGTGGCGCCCAGCTCATAGGCGGCGAGCCCGGACAAGGCGCCCATCATGCCGCCCATCGGGGTGCGGGCCACGGATACGATGACAACGGGATCGGACATTACAGGTCTCCTGAGAGAAATTAGGAATGCGCGTTGGCGTGTTGCAATGCAGCATGATACTCGCGGCGCGCTGCCGTGTCGGCCAGCCCGAAGCGCCGGTCGGCATCGTAGGGGAAGATGTCCTCGATGCGTCCGCGCTGCGACGAGCCGCGCCGGGCCTCCCACCAGGCGGCATCCAGAAGCTCGGCATGGTGGTGCATGAAGATCGCCCGCACGCGCGGATCGCCCAGCAGAAACGGTGCGAACTCTTCCGGGAAGACGTCGTTCGGCCCGATGGCATACCAGGGTTCGCCCGACATTTCCGCTTCCTCGTTGGGCGCAGGCGGAATCCGCCGGAACCGCATCTCCGTCATGGGCTGGATCTCGTCGTAGTCATAGAAGACGATGCGGCCCAGCCGGGTGACGCCGAAGTTCTTGAAGAGCATGTCGCCCGGGAAGATGTTGGCCGCCGCGAGCTCCCGGATCGCGTTGCCGTACTCGCGTACGCCGTGCTCCATCTGTGCGGGTGTGGCGCGCTGCAGATAGAGGTTGAGCGGCGTCATGCGCCGCTCGATGTAGACGTGGCGGATGACGATGGTGTCGCCCTGTTCCTCGAGCAGGCTTGGGGCGAGCGAGCGAAGCTCGTCGATCACGGCCGGATCGAAGCGCGCGCGGGGCAGGGCCACGTGGGAATATTCCCACGTATCGGCCATGCGCCCCACGCGGTCGTGCAGCTTGACCATCTGATACTTGCGCTTCACGGTCTCGCGCGTCATCCCATCCTTGGCGATGCGGTCCTTGATCACCTTGAAGACGTAAGGATAGGACGGCAACGTGAACACGCTCATCACCATGCCCTTGATGCCGGGCGCGATGATGAAGCGGTCGTCCGAGTGCCGCAGGTGATGCAGGAAATCCCGGTAGAAGAGGGTCTTGCCCTGCTTCTGCAGGCCGATCATGGTGTAGAGCTCGGCCTTGGCCTTGTTCGGCAGCAGCGTGCGCAGAAAGCTCACGTAGGAAGCGGGGGCCTCCATGTCCACCAGGAAGTACGCCCGCGTGAAGCTGAAGAGGGTGGCGAGATCGTCCGAGGAGAAGAGCAATCCGTCCACGCGCAGTTGGCCCGCGGCCGTGCGCAGCAGCGGGATGGCAAAGGGATAGATCGTGTTGGCGTTGACCAGCCGCCCGACCACGTAGGCGCCCTTGTTGCGAAAGAAGAGCGTGGAGAGCACGTGGATCTGGCAGTCCGGATCCACCCGGAAGCCACCGATGCGCCGCGAGGGGCGCTGGCGCAGATCGCGCACGGCGGCCGCGACAATCCGGCGCACGTCGCGCGGCAGATCCTCGTAAGGCGCGGCCAGCCCATAGTCGGCCAGCATGCGCGTGAGGCTGCGGCGCAGCCCGTCGGTGGCGGGGTAGTAGCTGCGGTAGGACGGCCGCGCGCTGTCCAGGAACTCGGCCGCCACGGCGGGCCGCACGAAGATGAAGTCGTTGTTGAAGTACTCGCGCTGCAGGATCTTGCACGAGACCGAATTGAAGAAGGTCTCGGCGCATTCGGGCTGCAGGTGGTCTGCCAGCAGCGGCAGGTATTCCTGCTTGGCCTGCTGCCAGAACGTGTCGGGCAGGCCACCCGCGTGGAACATGCGCTCGAGCCGCGCGACGCACTCGCGCACGCGGGCATCGTAATATTCGATGCGGTCCCGGTTCAGGCGCTGAATGCCGTGCCAGTCGCCGTTCTCGAAGAGCGTCTTCGCGCGCTGCGCGCAATAGCGGAACAACGCGTAGTGCCGCTCGAAACCGGCCAGGATCGCCTGCGCCACGTCGTTCGGGGCAGGCGCGCTGGCCGTTGCCGGCTGCACCGTCAGGGTATCGCCTGGGTAGGCTTCCAGCATCATCACCGCGCTCCTGCCCTCATGCGCCTGCCGGGGTCAGGCGGTCTCGCCGAAGAGTTCCCGGCCGATCAGCATACGCCGGATTTCGCTCGTGCCCGCGCCGATTTCATAGAGCTTGGCATCGCGCCAGAGCCGCCCGGCGGGGTAATCGTTGATGTAGCCGTTGCCGCCCAGGATCTGGATGGCTTCGCCGGCGGCCCAGGTGGCCTTTTCGGCACAATAGAGGATCACGGCCGCGCAATCCTTGCGCACGCGCCGCACGTGTCCCGTGCCGAGTCGATCCAGGTTGCGGCCGACGGCGTAGCAATAGGCGCGGCTCGCCTGCAGCGTCGTGTAGAGATCCGCGAGCTTGCCCTGGATCAGCTGGAATTCGCCGATCGGCTGGCCAAACTGTCGGCGTTCATGCACGTAGGGCACCACCACGTCCAGCGCGGCCTGCATGATGCCGACTGGCCCGCCCGCCAGCACGGCGCGCTCGTAGTCCAGGCCGCTCATGAGCACGCGCGCGCCGCCGCCTTCCTCGCCCAGCACGTTCTCCGCCGGCACCTCGCAATCCTGGAAGACGAGCTCGCCCGTGTGGCTGCCGCGCATGCCGAGCTTGTCGAGCTTCTGCGCCACCGAAAAGCCCGGGAACGTCTTCTCCACCAGGAAGGCGGTGACGCCCCGCGCGCCGGCATCGGGCTCCGTCTTGGCGTAGACGACGAGCGTGTCGGCATCCGGCCCGTTGGTGATCCACATCTTCGTGCCGTTCAGGATGTAGCGATCGCCCCGGCGCTCGGCGCGCAGCTTCATGCTGATGACGTCCGAGCCCGCGCCCGGCTCACTCATGGCCAGGGCACCGATGGCCGTGCCCCGGATCAGGTCCGGCAGGTAGCGCTGCTTCTGCGCCTCGGTGCCGTTGCGATGGATCTGGTTCACGCACAGATTGGAGTGCGCGCCGTAGGACAGGCCCACCGAGGCGCTGGCCCGGGAGATTTCCTCCATGGCGATCATGTGGGCGAGATAGCCCAGACCCGCGCCGCCATAGGCCTCATTGGCAGTGATGCCGAGCACGCCCAGATCCCCGAGCTTGGGCCACAGATCCATGGGGAACTGGTCCGTGCGGTCGATCTCGGCCGCACGCGGCGCAATCTCGGCCTGGGCGAAATCCCGCACCGCCTCGCGCAACATGCCGATGTCTTCACCGAGGTCGAAATCGATACCGGGGGCGTCCATGGCGGTCTCCGTTTTACGTTTACGTAAACGTCAATTCTAAACAGCTTTTCTCGTCGTGCAGCAGCCGGCAGAGCTTGGGGATTACCCGCTGCGCAGACGCCGCCAGAGGGTAGATCGGCTCACCCCCAGTGCTCGCGCGGCGGCGGCCTGGTTGCCGGCGTGGGCCGCCACGGCCCGCTGGGCCTGCTGTCGGGCAACATCGGCCAGATGCGCGCGCAACGGGGCGGCGGGCTCGACGTCTCGACTGCGCCCGGCGCAAGATCGGGGACCGGGCCGAGGCGTCCAAAGAGCTCCGGCAGCGTGTGTGCCCAGGCCTCGGCGGGCGAGGTGTGGGGCGGGGCCGCGGCCAGCGCCACCAGGGCACGCTCCACCACGTTCTCGAGTTCGCGCACATTGCCGGGCCACCCATGGTGCGCCAGCAAGGGCGTGAGCGTGGCGACGGCCGCCCGCACGTCCACCGTCAGTTCGAGCCGCCGGGCAATGTCGTGGGTCATGTGCCGGGCAAGTTCGGGCAGGTCCTCGGGCCGCTCGCGCAGGGGCGGCGTGCGCAGACGCAGCACGTTGATGCGGTAGTAGAGATCCTCGCGAAAGCTGCCTTCGGCGATGCGCGCATCGAGGTCGCGGTGGGTCGCGGCGATGATGCGCACCTGAATCGGGATGGGCTCGGTGCCACCCAGCCGCATCACCTCCTGTTCCTGGAGCACGCGCAACAGGCGGGTCTGCAGCGAGAGCGGCATGTCGCCGATCTCGTCCAGAAAGAGCGTACCGAGGTGCGCGAGCTCGATGAGCCCGGGCTTGCCGCCCTTGCGGCTGCCGCTGAAGGCGCCTTCCTCGTAGCCAAAGAGCTCGCTCTCGAGCAGCGCCTCGGGCAGGGCCGCGCAATTGATGGCGACGAAGGGCCCGCCGGCGCGCGCGCCGGCGTTGTGGATGCCTTGCGCGAGCACTTCCTTGCCCGTGCCGGTCTCGCCCGTGATGAGCACGGTGGCCTGCGTGCGCGCGTACTGCCCGGCCAGCCGTGCCACCGTGCGGATGGCGCGGCTCTCGCCCAGCAACTGGTACAGGTGGTAGCGCGCGAGAAAGCGGCTCGAGCGTCGTGCCGTGCGGATGTGGCGGTCGGCACGTGCCACGGCCTCGGCGTCCTGCACTTTCATGAGCGTGCCGCTGGGCGCGCCCTGCACCAGCACCGGTACGGTCGTGACGACCAGGGCGCGCCCCGCGACGTGCCGCAGCTGTGCCGTGCCGTCCGCCCCCTCAACAGGCGCTGCCAGCGCCGGGGCGAGTTCGGCCAGGGGGCGGCCGACCCAGCTTTCGTCGTCGCGGCCTGCCAGGCGCTGCAGCACTGGATTCACTGCTTCCACGGCGCCCTGCGGGTCCAGCAGTGCGATGCCTTCGTCGATGTGCGCGAGCATGGTGTCCAGCCGCTGCTTCTGGCGGCTGTCCGCCTGAGCGCGCCGGCACAGGGCGAGGGCATCGTCCAGCGCCTGGCTCGCCGCGTGACTTGCGGTGGCGAGCACGCCCGCAAAGCCGCGCGCCTGCGCATGCTCGATCACCATGGACGAGCCGATGACGACGCCCACCCCTTGCGCCGCGAGTTCGTCGAGCAGGCTGTCGACATCGCGCGTGCCGCCGTACTGCCGCTGCACGAGCTGAATGCGCAGCAGGCCTGCCAGAGCATCCAGCCCAGGGTGGAGCAGCCGCCCCAGCACGGCCACCTTGGCGTGGGCCCGCGCCGCCTCGGCCAGTGCATGCATGAGATCGAAGCCATTGGCGCGCATGAGTGCGACCGGCTGGCTGACGCGCGCCCGCAGAAAGCGTCCGGCTGTCTCCGTGCAGACGAAGGCATCGGCTTCGCCACGCGCGATGCGCGCCTGGGCGAACGGCACGAGCTCGTGGATGGAGGTGTCGTGCACGCTCACGTCCGCGGCCAGGCCTCGCTCGCTCACGACCCGACGGACGATGCCGGCCAGTCGGCTGGGGCCATCCAGCGGTGTTGCGTGGTTGAGGAGGACACAGAGTCGGGGCAGGTCGTGCGTGTCCATGCGTTTCAGTCTTGAATCTACGGTTTCATCATTGAAACATGAGCGTTGCGGAAATGAGCAGGCTTGAGGATGCTCCGTTGGCAAACCGCTGTCTGATCCTGCTCGTATGCCGCAGGGTTTACCCGGCCTGCTCGCAGAATTGGCACAGCCGTTGCACCAGACCAGGCTCGACCGATGACCTTGCCCCGGGGCGCCAGAGCCGCCCCATCGAGCCCGTGGAGGAGCCCCGTGGATTTTGCCTACACCCCCAAAGTCGAAGCCCTTCGTGAACGCCTGTTGGGCTTCATGAACGAGCACATCTATCCCGGTGACGAGCGCTATCACGCCGAGCAGGAAGCCAACCGTGCCGCCGGCAACCCCTGGCAGCCCATTCCGATCATCGAGGAGCTCAAGCCGCTCGCGCGCAAGGCTGGGCTGTGGAACCTCTTCCTGCCGCACTCGGATCGCGTGCCGGAAGGTCTGACGAACCTGGAGTACGCGCCGCTGTGCGAGATCATGGGCACCATGGCCTGGTCGTCCGAGGTCTTCAACTGCTCGGCGCCGGACACCGGCAACATGGAGACGCTGGATCGCTATGCGTCCGAAGAGATCAAGCGCGCGTGGCTGGACCCGCTGCTCGACGGCAAGATCCGCTCTGCCTTCGCGATGACCGAGCCCGCGGTGGCCTCCTCGGATGCGACCAACATCGAATCGCGCATCGAGCGCGACGGCGACCACTACGTGCTCAATGGGCGCAAGTGGTGGACGTCGGGCGCCGCGGACCCGCGCTGCCAGATCTTCATCTTCATGGGCAAGTCCAATCCGGACGGCCCGCGGCATTCGCAGCAATCCATGGTGGTGGTGCCGGCCGGCACGCCGGGCCTGAAGGTGCTGCGTCCGTTGAACGTGCTGGGCTATGACGACGCGCCGCACGGTCATTGCGAAGTGCTCTTCGAGAACGTGCGCGTGCCGGTGGGCAACATGCTGCTGGGTGAGGGCCGTGGTTTCGAGATCGCCCAGGGCCGCCTCGGACCGGGCCGGATCCACCACTGCATGCGCGCCCTGGGTGTGGCCGAGCGTGCGCTCGAACTCATGTGCCGCCGCCTGTCCTCGCGCGTGGCCTTCGGCAAGCCGATCTCCTCGCAGAGTGTCTGGCACGAGCGCATCGCCGATCTGCGCTGCCGCATCGACATGGCGCGCCTGCTCACGCTCAAGGCGGCCTACATGATGGACACCGTCGGCAACAAGGTGGCCAAGGCCGAGATCGCGATGATCAAGGTGGTGGCGCCCGCCGTGGCGTGCGATGCCGTCGACATGGCCATGCAGGCCCACGGCGGCGGCGGCATGTGCGACGACTTCCCGCTTGCCAAGATGTACGCCAACGCCCGCACGCTGCGCCTGGTCGACGGGCCGGACGAAGTGCACCGCAGCGCGATCGCCAAGCTGGAACTCGGCCGTTACGCGACGCGTTCCTGAGTGCCACGCAAGATGCGGCAGCCGCGCCGGGTAGTTTCCCGTATTGCGCTGCCGCATCGCGCTCTCGGATGATGGGGCTACGGCCGCACGCCCCCATGAAGGAGAAGGACATGTTCGGACTCATGATGCAGCAACCGCTGCTCATCTCGTCGCTGATCCGCTACGCGGACCGCTTCCATGGCGACACGGAGATCGTCTCGCGCCGCGTCGAAGGCGATATCCACCGCACCACCTATCATGAGGTCCACGAGCGCGCCCGCCGGCTCGCTCACGTCCTCGTCGCCCGGGGCGTGAAGCCCGGCGACCGGATCGCCACCCTGGCCTGGAATGGCTATCGCCACCTGGAGCTGTACTTCGCCATTTCCGGTATCGGCGCCGTGATGCACACGGTCAACCCGCGCCTGCATCCCAACCAGATCGCCTGGATTGCCAACGACGCGTCCGATACCTGGCTCTTCTACGACACGACCTTCCAGCCGCTGGTCGACGGTTTTGCTGCCCAGTGCGCGAACCTCAAGACCCTCGTCGCCATGACCGATGCCGCGCGCCTGCCGGCGAGCAAGGTCGAAGGCGTGCTCGCGTACGAGGACCTCATCGCGGAAGGCTCGGCCGAGTTCGACTGGCCCGAGCTCGACGAGAACGTGGCCTCCTCGCTGTGCTACACCTCCGGCACCACCGGCAATCCCAAGGGGGTGCTCTACAGCCACCGTTCCACGCTGCTGCACACGATGGTCGGCGTGAGCCCGGACGTGCTCGGCCTGTCGGCCTCCGATGTCGTCCTTCCCGTGGTGCCGATGTTCCACGTCAACGCCTGGGGCATTCCGTACATGGGCGCCATGACGGGGGCCAAGCTCGTCTTCCCGGGGCCGAATCTGGATGGCGCGAGCCTGTACGAGCTTTTCGAGACCGAGGGCGTGACGCTGTCGGCCGGCGTGCCCACCGTGTGGCAGGGCCTGCTCGGCCACGTGCAGAAGCAGGGTCTGCGCTTCTCGTCGATGCGGCGCACGGTGATCGGCGGCTCGGCCTGCCCGCCCGCGATGCTCGCCAAGTTCGAGAACGAATACGACGTGCGCGTGATCCACGCCTGGGGCATGACCGAGACCAGCCCCATCGGCAGCGCCTGCGCCCTGAAGCCCAAGCATCGCGGCCTGTCCAAGGAGGCCGTCCTCGCCCTGAAGGGCCTGCAGGGCCGTCCCCCCTTTGGCGTGGACATCAAGATCCTGGGGCCTGACGGTCAGGAGCAGCCCTGGGACGGCAAGACCGAAGGCGAGCTCCTCGCGCGCGGCCCCTGGGTGCTGGCACGCTACTTCGGCCGTGAGGACCAGTCACCGCTGGTCGACGGCTGGTTCCCCACGGGCGATGTGTGCAGCATCGATCCGGACGGCTTCATCCACATCACCGACCGCAGCAAGGACGTGATCAAGTCCGGTGGCGAGTGGATCTCGTCCATCGAGCTCGAGAACATCGCGATGGCCCACCCGGACGTCGCCATGGCCGCGTGCATCGCCGTCCCGCATCCGAAGTGGGACGAGCGCCCGCTGCTGGTCGTGGTCAAGCGGCCCGAGGCCACGGTGGATCGCGAGGCCATGCTGGCCTGGTTCCAGGGCAAGGTCGCCAAGTGGCAGGAGCCTGACGACGTGGTGTTCGTCGAGGCCATTCCGCTGGGGGCCACCGGCAAGATGCTCAAGACGTCGCTGCGCGAGACCTACGGCAAACACCCCCTGCCCGAGACGAAGTGAGGCGATAGCGAGGCGGGGCGCCCAGACCCGGGTGCCCCGTTGCGCGGCCAACGCGGCCGCAACGCCGCCGGCGCGATAGCCGGCAAACGACGTGCGCCCCGATGCGCACGCGATTCCAAGCACCCGAGGAGACGTTCATGAAGAAGTTTTCGTATGTGCTGGCCTGCGCCGCGTCCGTCGGCGCCCTGTTGATCGGTCCGGTCAATGCGGCCGAGAAGACCGTGCGCATTGCCTTCATCGATCCCCTGTCCGGCCTCATGGGCCCGGTGGGCAACGACCTGCTGCGCAACTGGCAGTACGGCGCCGAGCTCGCCAACAAGGAAGGTTGGGCCAAAGGAGTGAAGTTCGAGATCGTCCCTTTCGACAACAAGCTCTCGCCGCAGGAATCGCTCTCGCTGCTCAAGGCCGCTGCCGACCAGAACATCCAGTACGTGGTGCAGGGCATGGGCTCCAGCGTGGGCATCCCGCTGCAGCAGGCCGTCGAGCGCAACAACGACCGCAATCCCAACAGCCCGATGCTGTACCTGAACCAGGCCGCCGTCGATCCGGTCCAGACCAACGCCAACTGCACCTTCTCGCATGCGCGCCTGGATGGCCACGTCGACATGAAGGTCACCGGCATCGTCAAGTACATCGCCGAGAACCAGCCCGACACCAAGAAGGTGTACCTGATCAACCAGGACTACTCCTTCGGACACAGCGTGGCCAAGGCGCGCGCGAGAAGCTCAAGGAGGCCAAGCCGGACATCGAGATCGTTGGCGAAGACCTGCACCCGCTCGCCCGCGTGACGGACTTCTCGCAGTACGCCGCCAAGATCCGCTCGTCCGGTGCCGACACGGTCATCACCGGCAACTGGGGCTCTGACCTCGGTCTGCTCGTCAAGGCAGCGCGCGATGCCGGCGTCACGGCCAAGTTCTACACGTTCTATGCGGACAACACCGGCGCGCCCACGCTCATCGGCGAAGCGGGTGTGGATCGCGTCTATCGCATCGCCGCGTTCGACTGGAATTCGCCTGCCACCGAAGCCGCCATCAAGGACTACAAGGCCCGCTACAACAACGCCGACTTCTGGAACGCCGTGGGCCCGAGCGGCCTGAAGCTGCTGGCTGAAGCCATGAACAAGGCGGGCTCGACGGACCCGCTCGCGGTGGCCAAGGCCATGGAAGGCCTGACGGTGGAGACGATGCACGGTCCGCTCACGATGCGCGCCGAGGATCACCAGGCCCAGCAGAGCTTCTACATGGCCAGCTGGCAGAAGATGGATGGCGACAAGGTGAAGTACGACCAGGAGAAGACGGGCCACGGCTGGCGCCTGGAGCGCACATTCAAGCCCGAGGAGCTCACGCTCCCGAGCACGTGCCAGATGAAGCGTCCTTCCTGATCGGCGTCAACCGGGAGGCCGTGGCATGGAGTTCTTCCTGATTTCGTTGCTCAACGGGATCAGCTACGGCCTGCTGCTGTTCATGATGGCAGCGGGCCTGACCCTGATCTTCAGCATGATGGGCGTGCTCAATTTCGCGCACGCGAGCTTCTACATGCTGGGCGCGTATTTCGCTTATTCCGTCGTGGCGACGTTGCAGGGCGTGCCGGGGCTGTCCCGCGCCGCTTTCTGGATCGCGCTGTTCATCGCGCCCGTACTCGTGGGGCTGCTGGGTGCCCTGGTGCAGCGCTACGGCCTGCGCCGCGTGCACCGGTGGGGTCACGTGCACGAGCTGCTAGTCACCTTTGGCCTGTCCTTCGTGATCCTGGAGCTGGTGCAGCTCGCCTGGGGCAAGGTGGCCGTGCCGTACCGCGTGCCGCCTGAACTCGACGGCACGCTCTTCACCCTCTTCACCACCCAGTTCCCCATCTATCGCGGTTTCATGATGGCCGTGTCCGTGGCAATGTTGGGCGGGCTGTGGCTGCTGCTCAACCGCACGCGCATCGGGCTGGTCATCCAGGCCGCGCTCACGCATCCGGACGCCGTACAGGCGCTGGGACACAACGTGCCGCGCGTCTTCATGCTCGTCTTCGGCGGCGGCTGCCTGCTGGCCGGGCTGGCCGGCGTGATCGGGGGCAATGCCTTCGTGACCGACCCCAGCATGGCCATGGCCGTGGGGCCGATCATCTTCGTGGTCACGGTGGTGGGCGGCATGGGCTCGCTGGCGGGCGCCTTCATCGCCAGCCTGGTGATCGGCATCATCCAGGTGATGGCCACCGGGGTGAACGCGTCGCTCGCCACCTTCGCGGGCTGGGTGGGCTGGACGGTCACGCCGGAGACCCCGCTCTATCCGGTGCTGAGCATCGGCATCGCGCAGATCGCGCCCATCCTGCCGTACCTGCTGCTGGTGCTGGTGCTGATCTTCCGTCCGCGCGGCCTCATGGGCACCCGGGAGACATGACGATGCGAACTCCTCTGCGTTTCGTCCCATTCGTCCTCCGGAGGGCTCGCCATGAGCGCTGACGCTTCGACCCTGCCGCCGGGCGCTGCGCGACGCAGCGCCGGCGTGCCTGGCGCCCGCTCCGGCCATTGGCTGGTGTGGGCGGCCATCGCCGTGCTGTTCGGCGTGCTGCCCCTCATCTTCACCCGCAACGCCTCGCTCTCGCTCATGTCGCAGATGGGCGCCATGATCGTGCTGGCGCTGTCCTACAACATGCTGCTCGGCCAGACCGGCATGCTGTCCTTCGGCCACGCCGTGTACTCCGGGCTGGGCGCGTACTTCGCCATCCATGCGCTCAACCGCATCGGCGAGGGCACGCTCGGCATCCCCGTCTCGATGATCCCGCTCGTGGGCGGGGTCTTCGGGGCGGTGTTCGGCGTCATCTTCGGCTGGATCAGCACCAAGCGCGCGGGGGTGACCTTCGCCATGATCTCGCTGGGCATTGGCGAGCTCGTGCACACCGTGGCGATGATGTTCACCGGCTTCTTCGGCGGTGAGGGCGGCATCTACACGGACCGCGTCGCAGGCGAGCCCTTCATGGGCATCACCTTCGGGCCGGCCATCCAGGTGTACTACCTCGTCGCCATCTGGACGTTCGTCTGCATGGTGGCGATGTATGCCTTCACGCGCACGCCGCTGGGGCGCATCGCCAATGCCGTGCGCGACAACCCGGAGCGCGCCGAATTCATCGGCTACAACCCGCAGCGCGTGCGCTTCCTGGTGCTGGTGCTCTCGGCGTTCTTCGCCGGCATCGGCGGCGGGCTGCTCGTCATGATCTTCGAGATCGTCAATGCGGAGAACGTCGGCGCCATCCGTTCGGCAGGCATGCTGCTCGCCACCTTCATCGGCGGCGCGGGTCTCTTCTTCGGGCCGGTCGTGGGGGCGCTGGTGTTCGTCTTCTTCGCCGTGGCGCTGTCCGAGCTCACCTACGCGTGGCAGCTGTACTTGGGGCTCTTCTTCGTGCTGCTGGTGATGTTCGCGCCGGGCGGGCTGGCCGGAGTCGTGGCGTCGCTGCTGGGGGTGTCGCGGGCCGGGTACTTCGGGCGTGTGCGCCAGCCGCTGCTCATGGCCACGCTCGCCGGTGTCTTCGCCTTGTTGCCGGCCATCGTGGTGGTGGAGATGGCCTACGGCCTGAGCTGGGCGCAGGTCGCGAGCGCACAGTTCAGCTTCCTGGGCATCCCCTTCGACGCGCGCACCGCCGGTTCATGGGCGCTGGCGGTGGCCTGGCTCGCTGTCGGCGGGTTCCTGCTCTGGCGCGCCGGGCGCGCCCTGGGACAGGCCTGGGACGACGTCCAGGGCCGCATCGCCGCCGACATCCAGCAAGGAGGCCAGGCATGAACGCCGATGCACGCACGTCTCACGCCGGCACGCCCGCGTTGGCCTTGCACGACGTCAAGAAGAACTTCGGCCAGACCGCCATCATCCGTGGTCTGAACCTCACGGTGCACCCCGGTGAGCGGCATGCGGTCATCGGCCCAAACGGGGCCGGCAAGTCGACCATGTTCCACCTGGTGTCCGGGCGCATTCCGGTGAGCAGCGGCTCGATCCAGCTCCATGGCCGTGAGCTCACCGGGATGCCGCCGTATGAGATCAACCGCCTGGGGCTCTCGCGCAGCTTCCAGATCACCAACATCTTCCACAACCTGTCGGTGTACGAGAACCTGCGCTGCGCGGTGCTGTGGTCGCAAGGGCACGGCTACGCGTTCTGGAAGCGCCTGAGCCGGCTCGCGGACGTGGCCGAGCGGGCCGAGGAAGTCCTCGAGCGTCTGGGGTTGCAACGTCGGCGCAACACGCCAGCGGGCCTGCTCACGTATGCCGAGCAGCGGGCACTGGAGATCGGCATCACCATCGCGGGCGGTGCCAAGGTCATCCTGCTGGACGAGCCTACCGCGGGCATGAGCCGGCACGAGACCGATCGCGTCGTCGAGCTCATCCGCACAGTGTCCGAGGGCCGCACGCTGCTCATGGTCGAGCACGACATGAGCGTGGTGTTCGGCCTGGCCGATCGCATCTCGGTGCTGGTCTACGGCGAAGTCATCGCGAGCGACACGCCGCAGCGCATTCGCGAGAACCCGCGGGTCCAGGAAGCCTACCTGGGTGCCGTCATGGAGGCCCACGCATGAATGCCACCGTCTCTGGCGTGCCGCGTGCCGCCTCCGCCACGCAACCCACGCGGGCGGCCGGCGCGCCCCTTCTGGCCGTGCGCGATCTTCACGCCTATTACGGCAAGAGCCACATCCTGCACGGCGTCGATCTCGTGCTGCAGCCGGGCGAAGTCGTGGCGCTCCTGGGGCGCAACGGCGTCGGCCGCTCCACCACGGCCAAGGCGATCATGGGCCTCGTGCATCGCACGGGCTCGGTCTGCCTGCACGGGCGCGAGACCGTCAGCATGGCCACGCACGACATCGCCCACCTCGGCATCGGCTACGTGCCCGAGAGCCGTGACATCTTCCCGGGCATGACCGTCGAGCAGAACCTCTTCCTGGGCCAGAAGGGGCGCCAGCCGGATCGCTGGACGTTCAACGACATGTACCGTCTTTTCCCGCGGCTGGGGGAGCGCGCCAACACGGCCGCGGGCGTGCTCTCGGGCGGCGAGCAGCAGATGCTCACGCTGTGCCGCACGCTCATGGGCAATCCGTCGGTGGTGATCATCGACGAACCGACCGAGGGCTTGGCGCCCATGGTGGTGCAGCAAGTGGCCGATTTCCTGCTGCAGTTGAAGGCGCAGGGGGTCGCCGTCCTGCTCATCGAGCAGAAACTGTCCATCGCCTTCGACGTGTCCGATCGCGTCTATGTGATGGGCCACGGCAGCATGGTGTTCGAAGGCACGCCCGCTGCGTTGCGCGCAGACGCCGACGTACGGCGGGACTGGCTTGAAGTCTAGCGCTGCGGGCCGGCATCCGTGCCGGCCCAAGGATTTTTCATTCGTGTTTCAGGAGTATCAGGCATGACAGCCGAGTATCGAGTCGATTCGGGTGTGGCCATCGTCACGCTGAGGAACCCGCCCGTCAACGGGCTCAACCACGCGACCCGCCAGGGCGTCGTGGAAGCCGTCACCCGGGCCAACCGGGACGAGGCCGTACGTGCCATCGTGATCGCCGGCGAAGGCAAGCTCTTCTCGGGCGGCGCCGACATCCGCGAATTCAACACGCCGCGCATGTCGCAGGCGCCGCACCTGGGCACCGTCATCGCTACCGTCGAGGCGAGCGCCAAGCCGGTGGTGGCGGCCTTGCACGGCACCGCGATGGGCGGTGGCCTGGAGCTGGCCATGGGCTGCCACTACCGGGTGGCGGCGGCCGACACCCAGGTGGCACTGCCCGAGGTCAAGCTCGGTCTGCTGCCGGGGGCGGGCGGCACGCAGCGGCTGCCGCGCCTGGTGGGCCTGGAACGCGGCCTGAACATGATCGTGTCCGGTGAGCCCGTGCCGGCGCGCGAGCTGGCCGAGACCAAGCTCTTCGACAAGGTCGTGGACGGTGACGTGCTGGCCGCCGCCGTGGCGCTGGCGCGCGAGGTGATGGGACGCGACAAGCATCCGCGTGCCCGAGACATCCGCATCGATTACCCGAACCCCGACGGCTACCTCGGCTGGGCGCGCATGACGGTGGCCGCCACCGCGCCGCAATACCCCGCGCCGCTGCGTTGCGTCGATGCGGTCAAGGCCGCGGTGAAGGAAAAGTTCGACGACGCGCTCGCCACCGAGCTCAGCTACTTCCTCGAGCTCTCCACCACTCCCGAATCCCGGGCGCTGCGCCACGCCTTCTTCGCCGAGCGCGCGGCGTCGGCCGTGCCGGGTATCGGCAGCGACACGCCGTTGCGCAACATCGCGCGCGCGGCCGTGATCGGCGCCGGCACCATGGGCGGTGGCATCGCGATGAACTTCGCCAATGCCGGGATTCCGGTGCAGTTGCTCGAACTCAAGCAGGAGGCGCTGGACCGCGGCCTCGCCACGATCCGCAAGAACTACGAGAACACGGCCAAGAAGGGCAAGCTCACCGCCGAGCAGGTCGAGCAACGCATGGCGCTCATCCAGCCCACGCTGTCCTATGACGAGATCGCGCAGGCCGACATCGTGATCGAGGCCGTGTTCGAGCGCTTCGACATCAAGGAGACGGTGTTCAAGCAGCTGGATGCCGTGATGAAGCCCGGCGCCATCCTCGCCACCAACACCTCCACGCTGGATGTGAATCGCATCGCCGACGTGACCCAGCGGCCGCAGGACGTCGTGGGCACCCACTTCTTCAGCCCGGCCAACGTCATGAAGCTGCTGGAAGTGGTGCGTGGCGAGAAGACGGCCGACGACGTGCTCGCCACGGTGATGAAGCTGGGCAAGACGCTGCGCAAGACCGCGGTAGTCTCCGGCGTGTGCGATGGCTTCATCGGCAACCGGATGCTCGAGCAGTACTCGCGCCAGGCGGTCTTCATGCTGGAGGAGGGTGCCACGCCGGCGCAGGTCGATGGCGCCATCGAGCGCTTCGGCTTTGCCATGGGCCCGTTCCGCATGGGCGACATGGCGGGCAACGACATCGGCTACGACATCCGCCAGCGGCGCGCCCAGGAGCGGCCGGGCATGCACTACGGCAAGCTCGCCGACCAGCTGATCGAGAAATTCGATCGCAAGGGCCAGAAGGTGGGCAAGGGCTGGTACGACTACAAGCCGGGCGATCGCAAGGCGATTCCGTCCAAGGAAGTGGAGGGGATGATCGCGGCGTACCGCGAGGAGAAGGGCATCCAGGCCCGCAAGATCACCGATGGCGAGATCGTGCAGCGCCTGGTGTTCGCGCTGGTCAACGAGGCCTGCCACATCTTGGAGGAAGGCATCGCGCTGCGCGCCTCGGACGTGGATCTGGTCTATCTGACCGGCTACGGCTTCCCGGTGTATCGCGGCGGCCCCATGCAGTATGCGAACGAGGTGGGCCTCTACAACGTGATGCACGCCATGCAGGGGTTCGCACAGAACCCGCACGCCGACCCCGAGTTCTGGAAGCCCGCGCCGCTCTTGCGCCGGCTCGTGCTCGAAGGCCGCGATTTCGAATGATCAGGAGTCAAGCATGAACGAAGCCGTCATCGTCAGTACAGCCCGCACCCCCCTCGCCAAGTCATGGCGCGGGGCCTTCAACATGACCCACGGCGCCACCCTCGGTGGCGCGGCGGTTGCTGCGGCCATCGAGCGCGCTGGCATTTCGGCGGCCGACGTCGAGGACGTCATCATGGGCTGCGCCACGCCGGAGGGTGCCACGGGGGGCAACATCGCCCGCCAGATCGCCTTGCGCGCAGGCTGCCCCGTCACCGTGAGCGGCATGACCGTCAACCGCTTCTGCTCCTCCGGGCTGCAGACCATCGCGCTTGCCGCGCAGCGCATCCTGGCAGGCGAAGGCGACGTCTATGTGGCAGGCGGGGTGGAATCCATCTCGTGCGTGCAGAACCAGGCCAATCGCCACATGTCGACGGATCACTGGCTCACGCAGAACAAGCCCGAGATCTACTGGAACATGCTGCAAACGGCCGAGCAGGTCGCCAAGCGCTATGGCATCTCGCGCGAGCGCCAGGACGAGTACGGCGTGCGCAGCCAGCAGCGCGCCGCCGCCGCGCTGGAAGCCGGACGACTGTCGGCCGAGATCGTGCCGGTGACCACGCGCATGGCCGTGGCCGATCCGCGCACCAAGCAGATCCTCACCCGCGAAGTGACCATCGACAAGGACGAGGGCATCCGTGCCGACACCACCCTGGAAGGCGTGGCCAAGATCCGGCCGGCCATCCCGGGCGGCGTGATCTCGGCCGGCAATGCCAGCCAGTTTTCCGATGGTGGCGGTGCGTGCGTGGTGATGAGCCGGCGCGAGGCCGAGCGCCGCGGCATCCAGCCGATGGGCATCTTCCGCGGCTTTGCCATCGCGGGCTGCGAGCCGGACGAGATGGGCATCGGGCCGGTCTATGCCATTCCGAAGCTGCTCGAGCGCGCGGGGCTGTCCGTGGGCGACATCGACCTGTGGGAACTCAACGAAGCCTTCGCCGTGCAGGTGCTGTACTGCCGCGACAAGCTCGGCATCCCGGACGACCGCCTGAACGTGGATGGCGGCGCCATTGCCGTGGGCCATCCCTACGGCGTGAGCGGTCAGCGTCTGACGGGCCATGCGCTCATCGAAGGCAAGCGGCGCGGCGCCAAGCTCGCCGTGGTCACCATGTGCATCGGTGGCGGCATGGGCGCGGCCGGCCTTTTCGAGATCGTCTGATGTCGCTCCTGCTGTCCCGGCGCGATCTCGAATTCCTGCTCTACGACTGGCTCGGTGTGGAGCAGCTGTGCGAGCGGCCGCGTCACGCCGAGCATTCGCGCGAGACGTTCGACGCGGTGCTCGACACGGGCGAGGCGATCGCCACCGAGAAGTTCGCGCCGCACAACCGCAAGGCCGACCTGAACGAACCGGTGTTCGACGGCGAGCGCGTGCACATGATCCCGGAAGTGGGCGAGGCGTTGCGCGCCTTCTGCGACGCGGGCTTCATGGCCGCCTCGCACGATGCCGAGGTGGGCGGCATGCAGTTGCCCATCGTCATCGAGAAAGCCTGCATGGCGTGGTTCCAGGCGGCGAATGTGGGCACATCCGCCTATCCGTTCCTGTCGATGGGCAATTGCAATCTGCTGCTAGCCCACGGCACGCCCGCGCAGATCGACACCTTCGTGCGTCCGCAGCTCACCGGGCAGTTCTTCGGCACGATGTGCCTGTCCGAGCCGCAGGCAGGATCTTCGCTGTCGGACGTGGCCACGCGCGCCGTGCCGGACACGGCGCCGGACGCCGCATCGGATCCTTTTGGGCCGCGCTACCGGCTCTTCGGGAACAAGATGTGGATCTCGGCCGGTGAGCACGAGCTCTCCGAGAACATCGTGCATCTGGTGCTGGCCAAGATCCCGGGCCCGGACGGCAAGCTCGTGCCTGGCGTGCGGGGGCTGTCGCTCTTCATCGTGCCCAAGCGGCTCGTGACGCGCGATGGCCGGGTGGGCGAGCGCAACGACGTCGTGCTGGCTGGCCTGAACCACAAGATGGGCTATCGCGGGGCCACCAACACGCTGCTCAACTTCGGTGAGGGGCGCTTCACGCCGGGCGTGGACCTGGGCCTGCCGCCGGCGGCAGGCGCGCTGGGCTGGCGGGTGGGCAAGCCGGGCGAAGGCCTGGAGGCCATGTTCCACATGATGAACGAGGCCCGCATCGGGGTGGGGCTTGGCGCCACGGCGCTGGGCTACACCGGCTACCTGCACGCGCTCGAGTACGCCCGCGGGCGGCCTCAAGGGCGCCCGGTCGGGCCGGCGGGCAAGGATGCCGCGGCACCCCAGGTGCCGATCGTGCAGCACGCCGACGTGCGCCGGATGCTGCTCGCGCAGAAGGCGGCCGTGGAAGGTGCGCTGGCACTGAATCTGTATTGCGCGTGGCTGGTCGATGAGCAGCGTACGCACCCTGACGCGGCGCGTCGCGACGAAGTCGGCCTGCTGCTGGACATCCTCACGCCGATTGCCAAGAGCTGGCCGTCGCAGTGGTGCCTGCATGCGAACAGCCTGGCTATCCAGGTGCATGGCGGGTACGGCTACACGCGGGATTATCCGGTGGAGCAGTTCTACCGCGACAACCGGCTCAACCCGATCCACGAGGGCACGCACGGCATCCAGGGCCTGGATCTGCTCGGCCGCAAGGTGGTGATGCAGGACGGTGCGGCCCTGGCCGCGCTCGATGCCTGCATCGGCGCCACGCTGACGCGGGCTCAGGCCAGCGACGATGCGATCGTGCGCGAGACGGCAACGGCGTTGACGCCGCGTTGGCGGCGGCTGCTGAGCGTCACGCGGGCGTTGTGGCAGGCAGGTGACCCCCAGCGCACGCTCGCGAACGCCAGTGTCTATCTGGAGGCGTTCGGGCATCTGGTGATCGCCTGGATCTGGCTGGAACAGGCCCTGGCCGCGCGGGGTGACGACGACTTCCATCGCGGCAAGCGGCAGGCGTGTCAGTACTTCGCCCGTTGGGAGCTGCCCCGCCTGGACGCGCAGTTCGATCTGCTCGCCTCGCTCGACGACACGACGCTCGGCATGCAGGACGCCTGGTTCTAGCGACAACCCTTCATGCGCTGGGCGCCAGCAAGCCTGCGGCGACGTACCGCGGTCTGGCGGCCCGCCTCACTTTCAAGGAGACTCCCTGTGTCCATCGCATCTCTCTTCAGCCTCGAAGGCAAGACGGCCCTGATCACCGGCGGCTCGCGAGGGCTCGGCCTGCAACTGGCCGAAGCCCTGGGCGACGCCGGTGCGCGCCTGGTGGTCTCGGCACGCAAGCCGGACGAGCTCGAGCATGCCGTCGAGCACCTCGCCAAGCGCGGCCTGGATGCGAGCTGGGTCCAGGCCAACGTGGCCGAGCCTGACGATGCCAGGCGACTGACCAAGACGGCCCTCGAACGCCTGGGGCGCATCGACGTGCTCGTCAACAACGCCGGCGCCTCCTGGGGCGTGCCCGCCGAGGAGCATCCGCTGGAGGCCTGGGACAAGGTCATGAACCTGAACGTGCGCGGCGTCTTCGTGCTGTCGCAGGCCGTGGGCGTGGGCAGCATGATCCCCAATCGCAGCGGCAGCATCCTCAACATCGCGTCCATCGCCGGCCTGCGCGGCAACGCGCCGGACGAGATGCAGACGCTCGCCTACAACACCAGCAAGGCGGCCGTGATCAATCTCACGCGCGCACTCGCGGGGGAGTGGGGCCGCTACGGCATTCGCGTGAACGCCCTGGCACCGGGCTTCTTCCCGTCGCGCATGACCCGTGGCCTGCTCGATCAGCTGGGCGAGGACAAGGTCATCGGCCGCGCGCCGCTGCGCCGGCTGGGCGACGATCAGGATCTCAAGGGCGCCGCGCTGCTCTTCGCCTCGGAGGCGGGCAAGCACATCACGGGGCAGGTCCTGGCGGTGGACGGCGGCGTGTCCGCCATCCTCTGAGCCAGGCTGTCTCTCTCATACCGGCGCGCCGCGCGCGCCTCAGGAGTCATCGATGTTCGAGTATCGCGACAAGGTTGCCGTCATCACCGGGGCCGGCAGCGGCTTCGGCCGTGAGTTCGCCCGCATTGCCCAGGCGCGCGGCATGCACTTGGTGCTGGCCGATGTGCAGGAAGACGCCCTGCGCGCCACCGAGGCCGAGATGCGCGAGGCCGGCGCCCAGGTGTTCGCGCATCGGGTGGATGTGAGCGATGCGGCGAGCATGGATGCTTTCGCCGAGGCCGCGCTGGCCCGGTTCGGCGCGCCGCACCTGCTCTTCAACAATGCCGGCGTGGGCGCAGGCGGCCTGGTGTGGGAGTCCACCCTCACCGACTGGAACTGGGTGCTGGGGGTGAACCTCTGGGGCGTCATCCACGGCATCCGCACGTTCGTGCCGGCAATGGTCGAGGCGAGCCGCAGCCAGCCCGGCTACCGCGGCCACGTGGTCAACACCGCATCGATGGCGGGGCTGCTCAATCCGCCGAACATGGGCGTCTACAACGTCTCCAAGGAAGCCGTCATCTCGCTCTCCGAGTCGCTGTACCACGACCTCGATCTGATTGGCGCGCCCATCGGCGCGTCGGTGCTGTGCCCGTACTTCGTGCCGACGGGCATCATGGACGCCGAGCGCAACCGACCCATCCCGGTGGGGGCGCTCACGCGCTCGCAGCAGGTGGGTCGCGAGAACAGCCGCAAGGCCGTCACGTCCGGCAAGGTGAGCGCCGAGGATGTCGGGCGCATGACCTTCGAGGCCATCGACGAAGGCCGCTTCTACATCTACTCGCACCCGCATGCGCTCGGCAATCTCGAAGCGCGCATGTCGGGTATGCTGAATACCGGTCGGCCACCGGATCCGTTCGCCGAGCGCCGCACGTGCGGGATGCGCTCCGGGAGCGTCTCCTCGCCAGCGACGGAGAAGCATCATGAACAAGCGCTATTACTACGAAGATTTCCTGGGCGACGGCTTGCAGGACGTCGGCAGCTTCTCATTCACGGAAGACGAGGTCATCGCCTTTGCCAGCCAGTTCGATCCCCAGAGCTTTCACACGGATCGGGACGCCGCGGCGCATTCCATCTATGGCGGCCTGATCGCCAGTGGCTGGCACACCTGCTCGCGCACGATGCGCCTCATGTGCGATGCGTATCTGCTCGAGACGGCCAGCAGCGGCTCGCCCGGCGTGGAGAACATCTCCTGGATCAAGCCCGTGCGCCCGGGGGACGTCATCCAGGTGCGCCGCACCACGCTTGAGCATCGGCTCTCGCGCAGCCATCCTGGCCGCGGGCTGGTGCTGTCGGAGTTCACCCTGACCAACCAGCAGGGCGAGAAAGTGATGACCATGCGGGCATGGTCCATGATCCAGTCCCGCGAGACGCTATCCGCGTAGGGGCGCGGAGCTGGCGGGTTCGGCAGACAGGTCCAGCCAGATCCGACGCATGCTCGGATCATCGGGATAGCGCTCGTTGCGGAACCCCAGGCTCGTCATGAGCTTGATCATCGGGCGATTGGTGGCGAGCACGCTGCCTTCCAGATACGCCAGGCCCTGTTCGCGCGCCGCCTGGATCAAGGCACGCATCAGGGCCGGCCCCAGGCGCCGGCGTTGCCAGTCGTCGGCAATGGCCAGCGCATACTCGGCGCCTACCCCATCCGCGTTGCGCAGATAGTGCGCGAGTCCGATCACGATCTCCTGAGGATGACCCCGGTGCAGCGGATTGGGCTGCTGCACCGTGGCCACGAAGGCCACTTCGCGGTCGTAGTCGATCTGCGTGTAGCGGGCCAGCATGCGAGGCGGCAGTTCGCGCAGGGCTGACACGAAGCGCATGTAGCGGGATTGTTCCGACAATTCGCGCACGAAGGCCTGCAGCGGTTCCGCGTCCTCGGGGCGGATCGGGCGCAGCGTCCAGTCCGTGCCGTCATCGAATCGCTGTGGACGTACCCACCGGGTGGGGTAGGGCGCGATCGCCAGGTGCGGATGCCCGGCGCGGCGCGCTGCCGGCTGCGCGGTCAATCGCAACTGGGCGCCGTGGATGCGGATGCGGGTCTCGTCCAGCCAGACGGGCTCCAGCGTCGCCTCGGCCAGATCCGGCAGGGCGACGGCAAGCTCGGAAAAGGCGATCAGGACGTCTTCCAGCGCGTTCTGCGCCACCGGGGCGAGTTGCTGCAGCAGCCCCACGCTCGCGAGCGGACTGCGCTCCATCAGTCGTTGTGCCAGAAAACCGTTGAGCGGCACGAGCTCGAGCCCGGCGCTGGATGCCGAGGGCCAGGCGTCCGCCGTGCTCACGCTCAACACGGGCCCGAACACGGCGTCGCGCACGATGCGCAGGCGGGCGAGCGCTGCGCCCTCGGGCAGCGGTTCGTCGGCATGCACCGTGAGGCCGACGCTGGCCAGGACTCGCGAGGTGGCCTCAGCATCGAGCAGACATCGGCCGTCGGCCCGGGTCGCGTCGATGACCGCTTCGGCGGCAGCGACATCCACGGGGGCCGCCAGGCCTTCGGGCGGCTGCGTCTGCAGCAGCAGCTGCTGGTTGTAGTGAAAGCGCGCGATCTGGCCGAAGGCGTCGGTGGCCGTCTCCGGGGTGCGGAACGCGGGCACGCCCGCGCGCGCCATGCGGTCGCGCAGGCCGCGCATGGAGGCGTCGCCCATGAGACAGGTGACCACCGGCTTGCGCGCCTGGCCGACGAGCGTGCAGAGCGCATCCACGATGCCGGGCAGATCGCTGCGCACGTCGGGGGTGAGCAGGACGAGCACGCCATCCACGTTGGGGTCGCCCAGCAGGTGCTTGAGGGCACCGGCCACACTCTCGGGCGTGAGCGGCGCGCGTTCGATGACGGGGTTGGCCGTCTGCGCATCTGGCGACAGGCTCTGCGTGAGCAGGGCTCGCGTGTCCGGGGCGAGGGTAGCGCCGCCGATGGCGTGCTGCAGCACCATCAGATCCTGGGCGAGCCTGACCTGACCCTCGCCGTTCGCGAAGAACGCCACGCGCCGCCCGCGCGGGCGGCTGAACTGGTTGAGCGCCTTGATCGTGGAGAAAAGCTGCACGAAGAACTGCACGCGCAGCGCGCCGGCACGTCGCAGCGCGGTGTCAAAGACGGTATCCGGAGGCAACGGCGCGCCGGGCGGGCCGGGCTGTGCGCGTCCGGGACGCAGCACCACGACCGGCTTGGCGCTGGCGGCCGCGCGCAGCGCACTCATGAACGCCCGGGCTTCACCGATGTGCTCTACATAGAGCGCGATGCTGTCGGTATGGGGATCCGACGCCAGGAAGTCGAGCAGCCGAGGCAGGTTGGCGCGGTCGCCTTCGTCTAGCGACACCGCCAGCGAGAACGCCGTGCGGCTGTCGTCGGCCCAGTCCATGACGGCCGCCATGATGGCGCGCGATTGTGCAACGAGTGCCACCCGGCCTGCCTTGGCAAGGGTAGGGTGCAGGCTCGCATTGAGCCCGGCATGCGGTCTTTGCATGCCGAGCGAGTGTGGGCCGATGAGCACGCAATCGTGCTCGTTCGCCCATTTTTCGCAGAGCGTTGACTGAAGTTGGCCTTGCGTGCGCCCGTGAACGATCGCCGCACGCGGTGCCACGGTCGAGAGCAGGCGCAGTGCTTGCTCTAGCTCATCCGGCGCGACCCAGACGATCGCCAGATCCGGACGGTCGCCAGGTGCCACGCCGTTGAGCGCTGGAAGGCTCATGCCCCCGGCGGCGCTGAACACCGCCTCTGTCGTGAACGCCGCGAGTCGCTCAGGCAGGGAGGTGCTCAGCGGCAACGGATACCGGCTGACCAGGATGACCGATTTCGGATCGAACAGCGGAGAAAGGGCGTGGCGAAGCATGGCGAGGTGGGCAAGGCAACGGCCTGTATCGTCACCGTAGTAGGGCAGGACAGCTGGGACAAGCCATCTGCCTGTTTATTTTGTTGCAGGCGGTATCGAATGGTTCCACAGTCGAGCATCGCTTTCAATCAATAATCCATCCGTCGGTAACAAGTTGAACCGCGTTTTTCCGAGAAGGAGAATGACCATGAAGAAGACTGTTTCGCTGCGTCTCGTGACGTTGCTCGCCGCCGGTGCGGTGCTGGCCGGCTGCGCCACCCAGCAAGGCAACCAGACCGCCGTCGGCACGGGTGCCGGTGCCGCTCTGGGTGCCGGGCTCGGTGCGCTGATCGGTGACAGCAGCCGCGCGGCCGCGATCGGCGCCGGCATCGGCGCTGTGGCCGGTGGTGTCGCAGGCTACAACTGGAACCGCATCACCGGCCAGATCAACCAGTCGGGCGCCAGCAACATGGGCATCGACGTGGCCGAGCAGCCGGACGGCTCGCTGAAGGTCAATGTGCCCAGCACGGTGTCCTTCGACACCGACAGCTACACCCTCAAGCCGCAACTGCGTCCGGTGCTCGACACCGTGGCCCAGTCGCTCAACGAGAACCCGCAGCTTCGCGCCAAGGTCGTCGGCCACACCGACAGCACCGGCCAGGCCGCCTACAACCAGACCCTGTCCGAGAACCGCGCGCGCAGCGTGGTGAACTACCTGGCTCGCCAGGGCGTGGCGCAAACGCGCCTGAGCTCGGAAGGCCGTGGTCAGAACGATCCGATCGCCGACAACGGCTCGGCCGCCGGCCGTGCCGAGAACCGTCGCGTCGAGATCTACCTGTACGCCACGCAGTAAGCTGCATGTGGGAGCTGGCTTCGCGGCCAGCCCCCCGGCGCACGGAACGCCAGTGGCGATCTGCAACGCCCACCGCATCGCGGTGGGCGTTTTGCTCTCAGGCTCAGCGGGCCTGACGGCTTTCCAGCTGGGCAATGGTGGCACCGGTCAGCGCCCGCGTCCCGATGCGCAGGGCCGATTCATCAATGGCAAAGTCCGTCGAATGATTTGGTGCGCCGGGCTTGTCGCCGTTGGGCGAGGCGTTGAGGTTCCAGAACACCACCGGCACGCCCGTCGAGCCGAATGAGCCGAAGTCTTCCGAGCCCATGGTGGGCGGCATCTCCGTGGCCTTGTCCGGGCCAGCTGCAGCCTTCAAGGCCGACACGATGGCGGCCGTGGCCGCCGGGTCGTTCTTCAGCACTTCGTAGCCCGTGTCGATGCGCACGTCGGCCGTCATGCCGTAGCTCTCGGCGATCTTCTCCGCCCGCAGGCGGATCTGATCATGCGCGATCTTCTGGCCGCGCACCGACAGCGAACGCACCGTGCCCCCGATCTCGGCCGTGTCCGGCAGGATGTTCACCCGGTTGCCGCTTTGCAGCAGGCCCACCGTCACCACCGTCGGACCATCCGGATCCATGGGGTTGAGCCGGTGCGAGGCGATGTTCTGCAGGCCGAGGACGATCTCCGCGGCCGCGAGCGTCGGTGTGTTCGATGTCCATGGGCTGGAGCCGTGACCGCCTTTGCCGTTGATCGTGATGTTGAAGGCATCGCCGCTGGCCATCATCGCGCCCTGGCGGTATCGCAGGGAGCCCGACGGCGCCTGGGCGTTGATGTGTTGCCCCATCACCACGTCCACCTTGGGATTGTCCAGGACGCCTGCGTCCATCATGGCCTTGGCGCCGCTGGGCACCGGGCCGGGGCCAAGCTCCTCGGCGGGCTGGAAGAGGAAGACAACCGTGCCGGGCAGGTCGGCCCGCATCTCCGACAAGGCCTTGGCCGCGCCCAGCAGCATCGCGACGTGGGTGTCGTGGCCGCACGCGTGCGACACGTAGGTCTCCTGGCCGCGCCATTGCGCCTTGACCTGCGAGCGGAAGCGAAAGTCGGCGTTCTCGCGCACGGGCAGCGCATCCATGTCGGCACGCAGGGCCACCACGGGGCCGGGCTTGCCGCCCTTGAGCACGGCCTTGATCCCGGTCTTGGCAACGCCGGTCTGGATCTCGATGCCCGGCATCTGCCCCAGGGCCTCGGCGATGTAGCGCGCGGTGTTGACCTCCTCGTAGGACAGCTCCGGGTTGGCGTGGATGTGCCGGCGCCACTCGATGACCTGGTTCTCCGTGGCGTCGGCCAGGCTCAGCGCGCGCGCGAGCAGGGCGCTCTGCGTGGCGGCCGGTGCCGCCTGGGTCGTGCCGGGCGTGGTGCTCATCCCCATCGTGGCCGTGGGCGTCGCGGCCCAGGCCACGGGCGCCAGCAGAGCGGCCAGCGCCAGGGCGCGGGCCAGATGAGTGGGCTTGTGCATGTGATGCCTCCTCGTGGGTGGAACACGGTGTCTGGCACCGCGCTCATGGAGTGTACCGAGTGTTCGATTCGTTGCGTCAACGCCCGTGCATGCTGGTATTGTTGTCGTTCCGATAATTCCAACGAGGAGCAAACCATGCGGGTGTTCGAGTCATTCACGGAGCTGGAGTCGCTGGTCGGCCAGGAACTGGCCACGAGCGATTGGCTCACCATCGAGCAATCGCGCATCGATCAGTTCGCGCAAGCCACCGGCGATCACCAGTGGATCCATTGCGATCCCAAGCAGGCCGCCGAAGGCCCGTATGGCACCACCATCGCCCACGGCTTCCTGACCCTGGCGTTGCTGCCGGCGCTCACCGCCACGGCCTACAAGATCGGCGCGGGTCGCATGGGCATCAACTACGGCCTGAACAAGGTGCGCTTTCCGGCACCCGTGCCCGTGGGCAGCAAGGTGCGCGCGACCTTCGTGCTGAAGGCACTCGAGAAGCTGGACAACGACGGCATGCAATTGACCGTGACGGCCACCATCGAGCGCGAGGGCGGTGACAAGCCCGTGTGCGTGGCCGAGACGCTGGCCCGCCGTTACTGAGGCAAGCGCGCCGAAGGGGGGCACGGCGGGTGTGATCCGGGGCTGTGGCGTCTTACAATACGCGCCCATGAGCACCGACATCTCCTCTCCGGTCCGCACGCGCTTCGCGCCGTCGCCCACCGGCTTTCTGCACCTGGGCGGCGCGCGTACCGCGCTGTTTTCCTGGGCCTTCGCCCGTCATCTGGGCGGCACCTTCATTCTTCGCGTCGAAGATACGGACGTCCAGCGTTCCACGCCCGAGGCCGTGCAGGCCATCCTGGATGGCATGGCATGGCTGGGCCTGACCCATGACGAGGGCCCCTTCTATCAGATGCAGCACATGGACCGCTACCGCGAGGTGGTGGGCCAGATGCTGGCGTCTGGCCAGGCGTACCACTGCTACAGCACGCCCGAGGAAGTCGAGGCCATGCGTGAGCTGGCGCGCGCCGAAGGGCGCAAGCCGCGCTACGACGGCACGTGGCGCCCGGAGCCGGGCAAGACCCTGCCGGCCGTGCCCGCAGGCCGCGACCCGGTGGTGCGCTTTCGCAACCCGCAGGACGGCGAGGTCAGCTGGAACGACCTGGTCAAGGGCCCCATCGCGATCGCCAACGCCGAGCTCGACGATCTCATCATCGCGCGCGCCGACGGCACGCCGACCTACAACTTCTGCGTGGTGGTCGACGACTGGGACATGCGCATCACCCACGTGATCCGTGGTGATGACCACGTCAACAACACCCCGCGCCAGATCAACATCCTGCGTGCCCTGGGTGCCGAGCCGCCGATCTATGGCCACGTGCCGATGATTCTCGGCCCGGACGGCGACAAGCTTTCCAAGCGCCATGGCGCCGTGAGCGTGATGCAGTACGACGAACAGGGCTACCTGCCCGAGGCCATGGTGAACTACCTGGCCCGCCTGGGCTGGAGCCATGGCGACGACGAACTCTTCACCCGCGAGCAGCTGGTGTCCTGGTTCGATGGGGCGCACCTGTCGCGCTCCGCGGCGCAGTGGGATCCCAAGAAGCTCAACTGGGTGAATGCGCACTACCTGCGTCAGCTGCCGGCCGACGAGCTCGCTGCCCGGGTGGCACCGCGCATCGTCGCACGCGGTGGCGTGATCGAAGGCAATGCGCCCTTGGCCGACGTGCTCGCGCTGCTGGCGCCGCGCGCCGAGACGCTGGAGCAACTGGCCGACGAGGCCATGCTGTTCTATCGCCCGTTCGACCCGTCGGCCACGCCGCCTGAACTCGTCGAGCAACACCTCACGCCGGAAGCCCGCGCCCTGCTGCGCGAGTTCGCTGCCGACACGGCAGAGATCGACTGGACGCCCGAAGCCCTTTCCGCCGCCATGAAAACGCTGTTGGCACGGCACGGTCTGAAGATGCCGAAACTGGGCATTCCGTTGCGCGTGGCCGTCACCGGCCAGGCCCAGACACCGGCCGTTGATGCCGTGCTCGCCCTGCTCGGAAAAAATATTGTGCAAAAGCGCTTGCACAACATCTAAACCTGGGGCATAATTCAATTCTTCGCAGGGCAAGCAGTGAAGCGCAAGCGACACAGCGATGAAAACAGCAGGCAACTGACGTTTGAATCGTGCGGGCCCAACGGAATGGGGGTATAGCTCAGCTGGGAGAGCGCTTGCATGGCATGCAAGAGGTCATCGGTTCGATCCCGTTTACCTCCACCACTTCGATGCAGTTTGTCGAATCCGCCGCGAAGTTGCAGTTCAATGTTGTACGTCCTGTCCCCTTCGTCTAGAGGCCTAGGACATCACCCTTTCACGGTGAGTACAGGGGTTCGAATCCCCTAGGGGACGCCAAGGATTTCCCAGCGAATCCGGGCATCAGCACTACCTAGCAGTACATCGACATGGCCGCGCAAGCGGCCATTGTTGTTTCTGCCGTTCCTGTGATTCCGTCTCGTCGCTTCGTCTGCGACAAACCCTCCGTTTCAGAGATCCGGCCACGCTCGCGCTGGCGTCGGCCTACGATGGTGTCACCTTGCGCCGCCCGGGCCTGCCTCGACGCGCGTGCATGACAACAACGAACGGAGACGCCATGCCATTGCCCCGCCTCTTGACCACGGTCGCCCTCGCGGCCCTGCCCTGGACGGTGCTCGCTGCCGATTGGCCCACACGACCCGTGACCATGGTGGTGCCCGCTGCCCCCGGGGGCACCACGGACATCGCAGCCCGGCTTCTGGCCGACCGCATGAGTCAGTCACTCGGGCAGACGGTGCTCGTGGAGAACCGGGCAGGGGCGGGCGGCGTGATCGGCACGGGGGCGGTGGCGCGGGCCAAACCCGACTGCCACACCATTCTCATGGGCAACATCGGGCCGCTGGCCAGCAACTACAGCCTGTATCGCGAACTGCCCTATGGACCGGACGCCTTCGCGCCCATCAAGAACGTGTTGCTCGTGCCCAACATCCTGGTGGTGAACCAGGATTCGCTCCTCACGTCTGTCGAACAGCTCGTGGCGCAAGGCAAGGGCAAGGCTCTCACCATGGCCACCTCGGGCATCGGGCAGTCGCCGCACATGTCCACCGAGATGTTCAAGCAGCGCACAGGCATCGATGCCACCCTCATCCCGCATTCGGGCGCGGCGCCAGCGGTGACGGCGCTGCTCGGCGGCCAGGTGGACGCCATGATCGACAACCTGCCGAGTTCGCTGCCGCACGTGCAGAGTGGCCGATTCCGTGCGCTGGCGGTAACGAGTGCCGAGCGCGTGGCGGAGTTACCCGACGTGCCCACGATGGCCGAGGCCGGCGTGCCGGACATGGTCGTGTCGGCATGGTTCGGCCTGGTCGCCCCGGCAGGCACGCCACAGCCGGTGATCGATCGGCTGTACGACGCTGCATCCGGAGCACTGAAAGAACCTCAGGTACGCGAGCGCATCGCGGCGCTTGGTGCCATCCCCGGCGGCGAGCCGCCCGCGGAATACGGCGCGTTCATCCAGCGCGAGCGCGAGACCTGGCGCAAGATCGTGGAAGCCGCTGGCATGCCGAAGCAGTGACCGTGGGCGCGTAGCAAAGGTTCGCGACACACCGGACATCGATCCACCCAATGGACCGTCCCGCCCGACTCATCGTCGGGTCATGTCGGTCAAAAAGGTGGTATGCCACGTTTTGCTTCATCGTGGTGCGCGCGCACGGCAAGTCTGGCCGATCTGGTGCATGGCCAGATCAGGGCGACGGATAGTTGTGTGGTGTACCACTTATTTGATTTAAGAATTTCTCTTTTTAGTACAAAGGCTTGCGAGGCGCGGGCGAAAAATAATCGAAAAATGGCATGCCTGTTGCATGACGCTGTGCACATCACGCTGCACAGAGGACGTCATGGCAACCCAGGTACTGCTAGGCGGCCGGATCATCGATCCGGCCCATCAGATCGACCGCGTCGGGGATCTGGTCATCGTCGACGGCCGGGTGGCCGGTATCGATGTCGCCTACGACGCGAGCGCCACCCGTATCGACTGCCGGGGCAACCTTGTCCTGCCGGGGTTGATTGACACCCATGCGCACGTCTACCGGTACGTGACGGGCCGCTTCGGCCTGGATGCCGATACCTGTGGCGTGCATTCGGGCGTCACGACCCTAGTGGACCAGGGCGGCCCGAGCTGCATCACCATCCCCGGCTTTCGCCACTATGTGGCAGCACCCGCCAAGTCGCGCGTGAAGGCTTTCATCTCGGCGTATCTGGTGGGCGGGCTGGAAGGCCACTACTACCCTGAGCTATACCGTCCCGGCTGCCTGGACGTGGACGCCACCGTGGATTCGGCGCTGGCCAATCGCGATCTGGTGCGCGGCATCAAGGCGCACGCGGAGATCGGCGGTTTCGAGCGTTGGGGCCTGGACGTGATGCGCCTGGCCGCCGAGGTTGGCCGGCAGGCCGACCTGCCGGTGTACATCCACTTCGGCCAGCTCTGGCCGTCGCCCACCGAGAACCGCCTGCCAGTGGACCCGGACACCATCTTCACGCAGGTGCTGGATCTGGTGAAGCCGGGCGACGTGCTCGCCCACCCATTCAGCCGGCATCCTGGCGGTTTCGTGAGCACCAGCGGCGAGGTCCACCCCCTCGTGACCGAGGCGGTGGCGCGCGGTGTGCGCATCGACGTCGGCCATGGCTCGCACTTCAGCTTCGCCATGGCGCGTCAGGTGCTGGGAGCCGGCTTCGTGCCCGACACGCTGGGCGCGGACATGCATGGCTACAACACGCGCGTGCCGCCGCCGCCGGGTACGCCCGCCATTCACCCCGATGAGGGCGACCACATGTTCGCGGGCGCCGTGCGGTTCTCGCTGGTGTCGGCCATGACGAGCATGCTGGCGCTGGGCCTGTCGCTCGAACAGGTCGTGCCGATGGTGACGACCCACGCCGCGCGCCTGCTGCAGATGGAAGACGAGATCGGCCACCTGGGCTTGGGCGCGGTCGCCGATGTGTCCGTACTCCACGACGAGCGCGGCAAGTGGACGCTGCGCGACAACGAGGGCAACCAGGCGGTGACGAGCCAGTACCTGCGTCCCCGCTTCTGCCTGCGCGCGGGCGAGCGCTTTGACGCGGACGCGGGCATCCTGCCACAGCCGCAGTCCCTCGCCGCCTGAGGCCCCGCCATGACCCAAGCCCACCCCAACGTGCTGGACAAAGGCATCGGTGCACGCCTGTCGCGCAAGGAGGATGCGCGTTTTCTGACCGGACGCGGCCAGTACGTCGGCGATCTGCGCATGCCGGACATGCTCGATGTGGCGTTCGTGCGCTCGCCGCTCGCCCACGCCCGCATCCAGGGCGTGGACAAGCCCGAGGGGCTCGAGCACCTGGTGTTCACCTGGCAGGACCTGGCGGGGGTCAAGCCGATTCTGGCGGCCTCGGGTCTGCCCGGCTTTCGCACCTCCCTGCAATACCCGCTCGCCCACGACAAGGTGCGCTTCGTGGGCGAGATGGTGGCCATGTGCGTGGCGCCCACGCGCGCGCAGGCCGAGGACATCGCGGACCAGGTGCTGGTCGATTACGCCGAGCTGCCCGTGGTGGCCGACATGCGCATGGCGCTGGACGATGCGAGTCCGACCCGGCTGCATGAGGCGTGGGATGCCAATGTCTTTCTCGAGACCCAGGTGCAGCGTGGCGAGCCCGTGGCCGCATCCGATGGCGTGCGCGTGTCCCGGCAATTGAGCACGTCGCGCCAGTGCATGATGCCGCTCGAGGGCCGTGGCGTGTTGTGCTGGTGGGACAGCCGCCTTGACCAGCTCGTGATGACCAGTGCGGCGCAACTGCCGCACATCAACCGCACGGGGCTGGCCGAGTGCCTGGGGCTGGACGAGGGCCAGATTCGCGTCGTCTCGCCCGACGTGGGCGGCGGCTTTGGCTACAAGGGGCTGCTGCTGCCGGAGGAGATCTGCTGTGCGTGGCTGGCCATGCACCTGGGCCGGCCCATCCGCTGGCTGGAGGATCGCCGCGAGCACCTGGGCGCCAACGCCAACTGCCGTGAGCACGCGTACGACATCACCGTGCAGGTGAGTGCCGAGGGCGTGCTGACCGGCATCGAATGCGATGCCGTGGTGGACTCGGGCGCGTATTCGTCCTATCCGTTCTCGGCCTGTCTGGAGGCAGCCCAGGTGGGCTCGATCCTGCCAGGGCCCTATCGGATGGCACATTTTCAGTGCCGTACCCGCTCGGCGGCCACGAACAAGCCGCCGATCCTGCCCTACCGTGGCGTGGCGCGCACCGGGGTGTGCTTTGCGCTCGAAGTCATGCTGGACTTCGCCGCGCGCGAGCTGGGCATCGAGCCCTACGAACTGCGCGAGCGCAGCCTGGTGCGGCGCGAGGACATGCCGTTCACCAACATCACGGGCAAGACCTTCGATTCGGGCGACTACGCGCTCGCCATGCGGCGTGCCGTTGAGACGTTGGGCTGGCGCGGCTGGCGCGAACGTCAGCACGCGCACCAGGGCGGCGGCGCCGTGCCTCAGCGGCGCATCGGCCTGGGCCTTGCGGTGTTCTGCGAGCAGGGCGCGCACGGCACGTCGGTGTATCACGGCTGGGGCATCCCGATGGTACCGGGCTACGAGCAATGCCACGTGCGCATGACAGCCGACGGCGTGCTGGAAGTCCAGGTGGGCATCCACTCGCACGGCCAGGGCCTGGAGACCACGCTGGCCCAGGTGGCGCACAGCGTCCTGTCGATCGATCCCGCGCGCGTGCGCGTGCTGCATGGGGATACCGCCACCTCGCCATACTCCACGGGCACCTGGGGCTCGCGCTGCGCCGTGATGGCGGGCGGTGCAGTGGGTACAGCCTGCGAGGCGCTGGGTGCGCGTCTGCGTACCATCGCCGCCGGGCTGCTGCAGGTGGATGCGGAATCGCTGGTGTTCGCCGACGGCGGCGTGCAGGTGCCGGGCGGTGCCGCCCTGTCGCTGAACGAGATCGCCCACACCTGGTATCGCGCGCCGCAGCGGCTGCCCGCAGGCGTGGACCCGGGGGGCCTTGCCCTGACGGCGGGCTACCGCATGCAGCCCGATGGCGGCACCTTCAGCTACGCCTGCCACGCCTGCGCGGTGGAAGTCGATACCGCCACGGGCCTGGTGCGCCTGCTCGACTATGCCGTCTGCGAGGACGGCGGCGTGCTGCTCAATCCGATGATCGTCGAAGGCCAGTTGCTGGGCGGGCTCGCCCAGGGCATCGGCACGGCGCTCTACGAGGAGATGCCCTTCGACGCCGAAGGCCAGCCGCTGGCCTCCACGCTGGCCGACTACATGATTCCCGGCGCAGGCGAAATGCCGACTGTGCGGCTGGATCATCTGGAAACGCCCAGCCCGTTCAGCAAGTTCGGGCAGAAGGGCATCGGCGAGGGCGGCGCCATTGCGCCGCCAGCGGCCATCGTCAACGCCATCAACGACGCGCTCGCTGGTATCGGGGCGCAACTGCTGAGCGTGCCGGCAAGTCCTGCGCGCGTGCTGACCGCTATCCGGGAGGCTCGCGCATGAAAGCGCCTTTGTACGACCTGGACCGCGCCGCGAGTCTGGACGAGGCCGTCACGCTGCTCGCGCGCGACGCGTTCTTCAAGCCCATCGCGGGTGGCCAGTCGCTGGGCGCGATGCTCAACCTGCGCCTGGCCCGGCCCGAGCGCCTCATCGACCTGGATGCCTTGCCTGCGCTGCGCGAGGCCCATCTGACCGACGGTGGGCTGGTGCTCGGGGCGATGGTGACGCACGCGGCGCTGGAGGATGGGCGCGTGCCGGACGTCACCCACGGCATGCTCGCGCAAGTAGCGCGCGGCATCGCCTATCGCGCCGTGCGCAACCGCGGCACCGTGGGCGGCAGCCTGTGTCACGCCGATCCCGCTGCCGATTGGGTCAGCGCGATGGCAGCCATGGGGGCGACGTGCGTGCTGCGCGGCGCCCAAGGCGAGCGCCACGTGCCGGCCTCGGCGTTCCTGCGCTCGGCCTTCGAGCCTGACGTCGAGCCTGCCGAAGTGCTCACTGCCGTGCGCATTCCGGCCTTCGGCGCGGGAGCGCGCTGGGGTTATCGCAAGCATTGTCGCAAGACCGGTGAGTTCGCCATGGCCATCGTGGCCGGCCTGCACGACCCCCAACGCGGCATCGAACGCCTGGTCTTCGGCGCGTTGGACGGTGCACCCCAGGTGATCGAGGGCGCGGGCCTGCTCGCCGGCCTGGCGCGTGCCACCGCGCGACAGGACCTGATCGCCAGCGCGGGTCTTGCCACCCCGGTGGACCGTGCCGCGCTGCATCTGGACCTGCTCGGCAGTGTCCTCACCGATCTCGGAGTTGCCCATGAAGACTGAACTGCGTCTGCCCGCCACGCGCGACGCGACGATCCGCCTTCGGGTGAACGGCATCGAGCACGCGGTGCGCTGCGAGCCGCGCACCCATCTGGCCGATGCCTTGCGCGAGCACTGTGGGCTCACCGCCACGCACATTGGCTGCGAGCACGGAGTGTGCGGTGCCTGCACGGTCGAGGTCGACGGCGCGCCGCAACGTGCCTGCCTGCAGTCCGCGCAGCGCTTCGAGGGCAAGGCCATCGCCACGCTCGAGGGCATGGACGATGACCCGCTCAACGTCGCGCTGCGCCAGGCGTTCACGGAGAACCATGCGCTGCAGTGCGGCTACTGCACGCCCGGCATGCTCATCACCGCGCGCGACATCGTGCGGCGCCTGCCGCAGGCCGACGAGGCCCGCATCCGCGAGGAACTCGCGGGCAACCTGTGCCGGTGTACCGGCTACCAGGGCATCGTGCGCGCCATCCAGCACGTGCTCAAGACCTACCGTCATGAGGCTTCACATGCAGCTTGACCAGACATTCACCGTGACGGCGTCGCCCGACGCCGTGTGGTCCGCGTTCCACGATCCCGTGCTACTGGTGGCCTGCCTGCCGGGCGCGTCCTTGCGCGGCGAAGCCCAGGGCAACCGCCTGCCGCTCCTGTTCAAGGTCAAGCTCGGTCCGATCGCCGCGGCATTCGCGGGCGAAGGCGAGGTGCACCTGGATGAGGCGGCGCGCACTGGGCGCTTCGCGGGTCAGGCTGCCGACCCACGCAGCAATAGTCGCGTCAAGGGCGAGGCGAGCTTTGCCGTGGCCCCGGCTGGCGAGGGTACCCAGGTGACAGTGGCCGTGACCTTCACCATCACCGGCTCGCTCGCGCAGTTCAGCCGCGAGGGCATCGTGCGCGCGCTGGCCGAGCAGCTCACCCGCCAGTTTGCCGACAACCTGCAGGCCGAACTGGCGGCAGAACCGGTCAGCGCGCCGGCCGGGCCTGTCAAGGTGACACCCCCGGACGCCGATACGGCGCAGGCGTTGGGCCTCGCGGCGGCGGCCGGCCATGGCGCCATGCCCTGGGCCGTGGACACCGCGGTCGTGGCGCCGCCTGCGCCGCGCTCGTCGCGTGCGGCAGCCGCACCGTCGATCAACCTCCTGGCGCTGCTCGGCGCGCTGTGCCGCACGTACTGGCACAAGCTCATTGGCAGGAAGGCATCGTGAGCGCAGCCGATCCCTCCCGCATCTTCGCGGGCGCCAGCCTGCGCGACGTGCGCAGCCGTCGCGAACTGCTGCCGGCGCTGGGCGAGGACGTCCTGTTGCACGCGGGCCCGCCTTATGCGCCGGGGGCCAGGGTGCCGCAGGCGGTGCTGCACGCCGCTGCCTGGGCCTGTGTGCACGACGGGTTGGCCAAGTGCTTCGCCGAGGGGCTGGCCGCCGTGGCGACGGGGCAGGTGCGCCTGGCGCCCGCCCAGGATCACGGTGTGGTGACGCCACTCGCTCAGGTGGTCTCGGCCGGCATGCCGCTGGTGGTGGTGGGCGATGGCGCCACCGCCTGCTACGCACCGTTGGCCGAGGCGCCAGCGCCCGCGCTGCGCTTCGGATCTCCAGACGGTCAATGTGTGGACAACATGCGTGAGCTGGGCGCCTGGGCGTGCGACGCGCTGGCGCCGTTCCTGCGCGGCGCGCCGGTGGCCCTCGGGCCCATCATCGCGGCCGCCCTGGCGGCGGGTGAGGAATGCCACGCCCTGACCGCGGCGGCCCACGCCGGCCTGATCGCCCGGCTGGACGATCCGGCCCTGAGGGCCGATGCGCGACTGGCCACCAATCCAGGCTTCGTCTTGACGCCCCTCATGGCGGCGGCCGCCTGGGTGCTGGATAGCCGTGAACACGGCCTTGCCGCCATCGGCGGCAACGGTGTGCGCTTTGGCGTGCGGGCGCGGGGGGCCACCCGCTGGCATGACGTGCCGGCTACCGCGCCGGTCGGCACCCGGTTCCCGGTGGCGCCGGACGATGCCGTGCTGGGGGCCATTGGCGACAGCGCCGTGCTCGACGCGTGCGGTCTGGGCGGCCAGGCGCTGCGACGGGCGCCCGCGCTCGTGTCCGCCTGGGCGGACAGCCTGCCCGCGGACTGGGCCGAGCGAGCGGAGGCGGTGCTTGGCGCCGACGGCGTGCTCGACCCCGCGCGCATCCTGACTCACGGCAAGGGCCCGCTGATCCATCTGGCGATGGTCGGTGCCGGCACGGCCGCGGGTCTGCTGGGCCGGGGTTTCTATGTCCCCCCTGTGTCGCTCTTCGAACCCCTCATCCAGGAGATCCCCGCATGAACCCGGTCAAACCGCGCCCCGTGGCCATCGTGACGGGGGCTGCCAGCGGCATTGGCTTTGCCATCGCCCGCCATCTGGCCCAGCAGGATTACGCCGTGGTCATCGCGGATCGCCAGGACGCTGCGACGGCCGCTGCGCGGCTGGCCGAGACCGGGGCGCAGGTCCATGGTCACGCCGTGGACGTCGCCGACGAGCAGGCGGTGGCCGATCTGGTGGCCGCGACCGAGGCCCGCTTCGGCCGGCTCGACGCCCTGGTCAACAACGCCGGCATCTATGCCTCGCTGGTGCCCAAGCCGTTCTCCTCGCTCACGCTGGCCGAGTGGCGCGCCGTGTTCGAGGTGAACGTGTTCGGCTTGTTCACCTGCTGCCGCGAGGCCGCGCCAGCCTTCCAGCGTGCCGGTGGCGGAGCCATCGTCAACATCGCCTCTGGCGTGGCCTTCAAGGGCAACCCATTGATGGCACATTACGTCGCGAGCAAAGGGGCGGTGGTCTCGCTTACGCGGGCGCTGGCCACAGAAATGGGCGCCGACGGCGTGCGGGTCAACAGTGTGGCGCCTGGCTTCACGCTGAGCGATGGCGTCCATGCCAATCCCACGCTGGTCGCAGGCGTCAAGGGCCCCTCGCTCAAGGGGCGCGTGCTTGCGCGCGACATGCTGCCCGACGACTTGGTGGGCGCCGTCGCGTTCCTGGCGGGCCCGGGCGCCGGCTTCATCACCGGACAGACGCTCGTCGTCGACGGCGGCGCGTACTTTCACTGAGGCGGCGCATCATGCAAACGAGCATTCCTGTCATCGATCTCGCACCTGCACTGGCGGGCGACGCCGCCGAGCGTCTGCGCGTCGGCCGCCTGATCGACGAGACCTGCACGCGCATCGGCTTTTTCACCATCCGTGGGCATGGCGTGGACCCGGCGCTGATCGCGCGCCTGCGCGCGCAGTCCTATGCCTTCTTCAATCAGCCGCTGGCCGAGAAGCGCCGCATGGCACCGGCCGACGCGGACATTCCGCGCGGCTATCGCGGCCTGGGGTTCGAGGCCTTGTCCGCCGGCAACGACGCGGGCCGCGCGCCGGACATCAAGGAGTATTACCACTTCGGCCGCGAGCGCTGGCCGCAGACGCCTTACTACACCGAGGGCGAGGGCCGACGCTACTTCATTCCCAACGTCTGGCCCGAGACCCCCGCCGACTGGAGCGCCACGGCCGAGCAGTACTACCTCGCCCTGGAGGCTCTGACGGCCGAGATGATGCGGCTGGCCGCGCTGGGTCTGGGCCTGCCGGAGGAATTCTTCACCGACAAGATCGACCGCCACATCACGGCCATGCGCATCAACCACTACCCGGTGCAGCCGCATCCGCCGGCGCCCGGACAACTGCGCGCGGGTGCTCACACCGATTACGGGCTGCTCACCATCCTGAACGGTGAGAACGTGCCGGGCGGACTGCAGGTGCGCACGCGCGACGGTGACTGGATCGACGTGGAGACCGCGCCCGACACCTTCGTCGTGAACATTGGCGATCTGCTCATGCGCTGGACCAACGACCGCTGGGTCTCCAACACGCACCGGGTGGCCAATGCGCCCGATGACGGCCCCCAGCGCGCGCGTCTGTCGATCGCCTTCTTTCATCACCCGAACTACGACGCGCGCATCGCGTGCGTGGCGCCCGAAGGCCAGGCGAAGTATCCGCCGGTCGGCTCGGGTGAGTACCGCGACCTGAAGTACCGGCAGACCCGAGTCTAGCCGTTGAGCCCGAAGTGCCCGTTCCTCTCGAATCCCGGAGCCTGTCATGTTCAAGTCCCTGCCCCTGTTGCCCGCCGCGGCCCTCGGCGTCCTCTTGGCCGTCCCCGCCCTGGCGCAGCCCATCAAGATCGGCATGTCCCAGCCCCTGACCGGGCCAGTCGCCGCCTCGGGTACCTATGTCGCCAACGGTGCGCGTCTGGCCGTCGAGCACCTGAACGCCAACGGTGGCGTACTGGGCCAGCCCCTCGAACTCATCGTCGAGGACAACAAGTCCAACCCGCGCGAAGCGGTCAATGCGGCCGAGAAGCTCATTTTGCGTGACAAGGTGCCGGTCATGATCGGTGCCTGGGGCTCGACCTTCACGCTCGCCACGCTGCCCAAGCTCGAGGAGTACGGCGTGCCGTTGGTGGTGGAGACCGCGTCGTCCAGCAAGGTCACCACGGCGGGCAACCCATGGGTGTTCCGCATCAGCCCGACCTCGAAGATGGAGGCGCTGGCCTTCGCGCAGAAGCTCGCGAGCTTTGATCCGCCCATCAAGCAGGTGGATTTCCTGTCCGTGAACAACGACTGGGGCTTGGGCGCGGCCACCGAGTTCGAGGCCATGCTCAAGACCCACGGTATCGCGGTGGGCCGCAAGGAGACCGTCTCGCCCGATGCGACGGACCTGTCGGCACAATTGGCGGCGTTGCGCAACACGGGCAGCGACTCGCTCATCGTCACCTCGGGTGTCGAGCAATTGACCCTGGCGATTCGCCAGGCCTCCGAGCAACGCCTCAAGCAGCGCGTCATCACCACTGGCGGCTCGTTCCCCGAGCAGTTGCTCGAGCACCCCGCACCGGCTGGCTACGTGAGCACGCACCTGCTCTTCTTTTCGCCCTGGACGGTGGACAAGGCGGTGCACCCGGAAGTGGCCAAGGCCTACGTCGCGGGCTGGGAGCAGAAGAAGCTGCCGTTTCCCGGGCTGACGGAAGGCTTTCGCGGGTATGACGCGGTGCTGACCGTGGCCAAGGCGATCGAGCTGGCCGGCAAGGCCGAGCCGGCCGCCATTCGCGACGCGCTCTGGAAGACCCAGGTGGCGGGCGTCAATGGCGACATCGCCTTCGAGAAGGATGGCCCGCAGGGCAAGGAAAGCGGCCAGAACGCGCCGAACATCTACGTGGTCAAGCTCGCCGACGGCAAGGTCACTGAACAGTAAGCGCGCAGGCGCGACGGCCGCCGCGCAGGCGGCGGCCCAGCGGGCGCGGCCATGTCGCGCCCCTGTGACGCACCGCTTCGGAGAACGCTCTTGGATCAAGTACTACAGCATGCGGTCAACGGCCTGGTGTTGGGCGCGACCTATGCGCTGCTGGGCATCGGCCTGACCCTGGTGTTCGGCATCATGCGCGTGGTCAATTTCGCGCATGGCGAACTCTACGCGCTGGGCGCCTATGCCGCGTACGCCCTGGTGTCGCTCGTGCACCTGGATTTCTTCACCACGCTGCTCGCGGCCGCCGCCATCGGGTTTCTGTTCGGCTGGGCGGTGGAGTTCTTCCTGCTGCGCCGGTGCAATCTGCAGCACATGGACGAGGTCATGCTCATCATGATCGGTGTCATGATCGTGATGCAGAACGCGCAGCTGCTGATGTGGGGTGGGGTGGGCAAGGTCGTGCCCACGCCATTCTCGCAGGCGCCACTGGTGTTCGGCAGCGTGGCGATATCGCCCACCCGGCTCTTCGTGCTGTGCGCGGCCATCGTGCTGCTCGTCGCATGCTATCTGCTCATCGAACGCACCCGGCTGGGCATGGCCATGCGCGCCACCTTCCAGGATCGCGACGCGGCCAAGATCGTGGGTGTGAACGTGTCGCGCATCTACACGCTCACCTTCGCCCTGGGCGCAAGCCTGGCCGCGGTCACGGGTGCGCTGCTCGCGCCGATCTTCATGGTCACGCCCACCATGGGCGATCTGGCAAGCCTGAAGGCGTTTGCCATCGTCATTCTCGGCGGGCTGGGCAACATCGCGGGCGCGGCACTCGGTGGCTTTGCGCTGGCCATGATCGAGGAGTTCGGCGCGGGCTTCATCTCCACGGCCTATCGCGACGCCATGGGCTTTGTCGTCATCCTGGTGGTCATGCTGTTGCGGCCCCAGGGTCTGTTCACTGTCAAAGAAAGGGTAGGCTGATGCCACATCGCCTCACATTCCTGGTCTGCGTGGCTGCGCTCGCCGTGCTGCCGCTGCTCTGGCCTTCGCCCTACGGGCTGTCGGTGATCGCTGCCGCCGGCATCATGATCATCGCCGCGATCAGCCTGAATCTGCTGCTGGGCTTTGCCGGGCAACTGAGCCTGGGCCAGGCCGCCTTCTTCGGCATCGGGGCCTACACCAGTGCGCTGCTGTCGCTGGGCTTTGACGTGAGCCTGGGCTTTGGCGCGCCCTGGTGGTCGAGCCCAAGCCGGTGTGGTTCGCCTTTGGCATGGGCATCGTGGTGGCTGGCGTGTTCGGCTGGCTGGTGGGCAAGTTGGCGTTTCGTGTGCGCGGCGCGTATTTCGTCATCGTCACCATCAGCTTCGCGCAGGTGATGCGCATGGTCGCGCTCAACTGGGTGGATCTCACCGAAGGGCCGATGGCATTGAACGCCATCCCGCCGCTCACCTTCTGGGTGCCGGGCGAAGGCGTGATCAACCTCGTGAGCAAGGCCTCCACGTACTGGCTGGTGCTGGCCGCTGGCGTCGTGGCCTATGTGCTGGTGGCGCGCCTGGTGCACAGCCGCGCCGGACGGGCCATCATCGCGTTGCGCGAGAACGAGACACTGGCCAAATCGATCGGCATTCCGGTCACCCGCTACCTGGTGGTCGCCTCGGTGCTGTCGGCGGCGATCGCCGGTGCCGCTGGCGGGCTGTATGCGCACACGGTGCGCATCATCGACCCGGACGTGTTCCTCTTCATTTACACCATCACCATGGTCATCATGGTGATCGCCGGTGGCAAGGGCACGCTGGCAGGCCCGGTCGTGGGCGGCATCCTGTTCGGTCTGCTGCCCGAGCTGCTGCGCGGGGTGGTGGCGCCCGAGGTCCAATGGATGCTCTACGGCGCGCTCATGATTCTCATCCTGCTCTTTCTGCCGCGCGGCATCGTGCCTGCCTTCGCGCGCCTCGTGCCAAGCCGCCGCGTGAAGGCTGCGCCACCCGCCGGTCCCGGCGGTCCTGCCGCGCCAGGCCACCGCGCG
>NZ_JADCNH010000023.1 GCF_018904615.1 Verticiella alkaliphila
TCGCTGCGGCGCCGTCATCAGCAGAGAAGCGAGATTATGAAGAAGTTTTTGAAGCTTGTCAAGCTAGCGTTTTCGCTGACTTAACCGCCCACTTCTTCACGCTCGATTTGTTCAACGTTCTCGCCAGAGAACCTTCAACGAATCGCTCGCCGCACTCTTCTCAGAGCACTTGGCTCGCCTGCCTGGCCGCGTCACCGCAGTGATCAGCGCCGTAGCAGCGAAGCTCTCAACTATAACACGTTTATTTCATCCGTGTTGCGAAACCGAAAATTCCTTTTCAGCCCCCCCCTTGCCTCTGCTGCTCACCACCCCATCGCGTTGCCGCGTCCTGCTAGGTGCTTGTCTGGACATCACCGTAGTGATGCGTGATCAGCGAAGCCCTGAACTATAGCACGTTTTTTAGTGCTTGCAACTCGATGCCAGTGATTCGCGAAACTTCCGAAACCCCAACCCGATTTGCCATCAGGCCTGGCAATCCATCCGCTGCGCTTTGCGCTGCGTCTCAACTGCCAAGCCCGCAACTATAGCACGGTTTTTGAATCGTGCAACCGCATTTGCACCCCACCGTTGAAACGACGAGTCTGAGCTCGATATTCCAACGATGGGCCCCTGCTCCGTCTTTCTCGTTCCCTATATATAGAGATAGAGACATCCCGTCTATATATAGCGCCCGCTACCCGCAGGAGCCCCCCCTGCGAGTAGGAACCTGACGGTCCTCGTGAAATACGTTCACCCCGCCAACGTGGCGTTGTCGATCACGAAGCGATACTTCACGTCGCCACGCAGCATGCGTTCGTAGGCGTCGTTGATCGTATCCGCGCCGATGAGCTCGATGTCGGACACGATGCCGTGCTCGGCGCAGAAGTCCAGCATCTCCTGGGTTTCCGGGATGCCGCCGATCATGGACCCGGCGATGGAGCGGCGCTTCATGATCAGGTTAAAGACATTGGGCGACGGGTGCGGTGTCGCCGGCGCGCCGACGAGGGCCATGGTGCCGTCGCGCTTGAGCAGCGTGAGCAAGGCGTCCAGGTCATGCGGCGCGGCCACCGTGTTCAGGATGAAGTCGAAGCTTTTGGCATGCGCGGTCATCTCGTCAGCATGGCGCGAGACGACAACCTCGTCGGCACCGAGCTCGAGCGCAGCAGCGCGCTTGGATTCCGACGTGGTGAAAGCCACCACGTGCGCGCCCATGGCATGCGCGAGCTTGATACCCATGTGCCCCAGGCCGCCGATCCCCACCACCCCCACCTTCTTGCCCGGGCCGGCCTGCCAGTGACGCAGGGGCGAAAAGGTGGTGATGCCCGCACAGAGCAACGGCGCGACGGCAGCGAGCTGCGATTCAGGGTGGCGGATGCGCAGCACATAGCGCTCGTGCACGACAATCTTCTGCGAGTAGCCGCCGAGCGTCCAGCCGGGCTCGTCCTGCGTGGGGCCGTTGTACGTGCCCACCATGCCGTCGCAGTAGTTCTCCAGGCCAGCAGCGCACTCGTCGCAGTGCTTGCAGCTGTCGACGATGCAGCCGACGCCCACGAGATCGCCCGCCTTGAAGCCCTGGACGTGGGCGCCAACGGCCGTCACCCGACCCACGATCTCGTGGCCTGGCACGCAGGGAAACTGAGTGCCCTCCCACTCGGCGCGCACCTGGTGCAGATCCGAGTGGCAGATGCCGCAATAGGCGATGTCGATCTGCACGTCGTGCGCGCCCGGCGCGCGGCGGGTGATCTGCAGGGGCGCAAGCGGCTGATCGCTCGCATGCGCACCGTAAGCATGAACTTGCATCTGAGACTCCTGAAAGGGTGATGATCCACGAGCATTCTGCGGCCTCGCGTCAGCGGATCGATAGCGCAATCCGCTGGCATGCTTGCCTGATCCTCTGAGACCCGGCGCGAAGGCATGGCGTCAGGACTGCGCGTCGGGGTAGAGTCTGCGTCAGACCCCTTCCCTTCCCTATCCTGACGCTTTGATCACCGCTCAGACGACGTTGCGACCCGCCCTCGCGAGCGCCATCCTGGCCCACGCCCCTGCCGTTGGGGACTATCCGACGCCGGTGCCCGGACTCACGCTGTTCCGGCGCGATATGCCGACCCCACCCGCCGACTGCTGGGTGGAGCCGAGCGTGATTCTCGTGGCGCAGGGCGCCAAGCGCATGTGGGTGGGAGGCGACGCCTATCCTTACGATACCTCGCGCTTCTTGCTGACGTCACTGGACGTGCCTGCCACCGGCGAAGTGACGGTCGCCAGCGCGCAAGCGCCCTGCCTCGGGCTCGCCCTGAAGCTGGACTTGCGCATGGTGGCCGAGCTCTTCGCGCAGGGCGGCCTCACGCAGGAACGCGCGCGCCCTGGCGGCAAAAGCATCGGGATTGGGGAAGCCACGGCTACCCTGCTCTCGCCCTTCGGCCGTCTGCTCGCGCTGCTGGAGGAGCCTGACGCCATTCCCGTGCTCGCCCCGCTCATCCAGCGCGAGATCCATTACCGTCTACTGTGCAGCGATCAGGCGGCGCGCTTGCGTCAGATTGCGGCCATCGACGGACAGGGGTATCGCATCGCCAAGGCCATCGATTGGCTCAAAGCGCACTACGCCTCCCCATTGCGCATCGACGCCCTGGCGGGCCGTGTGCAGATGAGCACGCCGACCTTTCACCACCATTTTCGTCAGCTCACGGCGATGAGCCCGCTGCAGTATCAGAAGTGGCTGCGCCTGAACGAAGCCAAGCGCCTGATGCTCAATGAGCATGCAGACGTGGCCAGCGCGGCGTTCAAGGTTGGCTATGAGAGCCCCTCGCAGTTCAGCCGCGAGTACAGCCGGCTCTTCGGCGCGTCGCCCACGCGCGATATCGCGCAACTGCGTCAGCACCGGGGTGCCGACAAGCCCGCCGCCACGGCCTGAAGCCCCATCGGCAGACGCGTGGCACACGATTGGCCACCGCGCGAGAATGTACAAGCCAGCCTCGCGGCAACGCACGACGATGCCTGCCCCACGGCTTTTCCGGAGCCCTCGCGTGACCGCCCTCTGCTATATCCTGACTGTTCTCATCTGGGGCACCACCTGGATTGCCATCAAAGGGCAACTGGGCTCGGTACCGCTGGAGGCGTCCATCGTCTATCGCTTTGCGCTCGCGGGGGCGCTGATGTGGCTCATCCTTGCCGTGAGCGGGCGCGTGCGCGTCATCCCATGGCGCCATCAGCCCTTCGTGCTTCTGCAGGCAGTGTGCCTCTTTTCCTGCAACTTCCTGCTGATCTACGCGGCAAGCCACTACGTGGCGAGCGGCATCGTGTCCGTGGTCTTCTCGGCGGCCACGGTCTTCAACATTGCCAACGGTTTCGTCTTCCTGCGCCGACGCCCGGCTACTCGCGTGTCGGCAGGCGCCTGCCTGGGCGTGCTCGGCATCATCGGGCTCTTCTGGGACACCGTGACCGGCGCACGGCTGGATCACGCTACGGCACTCGGCCTGGGCCTTGCGCTCGGCGGCACCTGGTTCTTCTCCCTCGGCAACCTCGTCTCGGCGCGCAATACGGCGCAGGGGCTGTCGATCCTGTCCGTCAACGCCCACGCCATGTTGTATGGCGCTTTGCTCGTGGCCGTGTTCGCGTTCGTGCGTGGCGTCCCGTTCGCTTTCGACACATCGCCGCCGTACGTGGCCTCTCTGCTGTATCTCGCCATCCCCGGCACCGTGGTGGGCTTCAGCACCTATCTCACGGTCGTGCACCGCCTGGGCGCGGAGCGCGCCGCCTACATGACGGTGCTATTCCCGGTGGTGGCGCTCAGCATCTCGTTCTTCGTGGAGGGCTACCGGCTGACGCTGCCCGCCGCCGTGGGCCTTGGCGGCATTCTGCTGGGCAACGTCCTGGTGCTGGCTCGCCGCCCATGTGGGAAGGCCTGAATCAGGCGAACAGCACGCGAGCCGCGCCAACCATCATCGTGACGCCCGTGGTCACCAGGAGGCTGCACACCAGCCATTTCATGATGCGCGGCGACACTGGCGGGGCGTGCCGTGCAGCGACGAACGTCATCAAGGCAACGACCGGAATGGCAAGGGCAGACAACGTCAGTGACAGCGTGCTGAACCCCGTGGTGGGGATGACGATGGTCAGACGCAGCAAGGCACCGGCGCCAAAGATGAACACCAGCGACTCGCGCATGCGCTCGAGCGGCCACGGCTGACGGTAGACGTGATAGACAAGCGGCGGACCGGCGGCGGAGAAAAGCCCGCCCATCAGCCCAGAGACGAGGCCGACGCAGTAGAACGATGCGCGCGACGAGACCGTCTGCAGCGGCCTGGCTTGCTTCCAGAGCATCCAGGCGCACAACACGACGCTCAAGCCCAAGAGAAGCCGCAGCCCTTCATAGGCGTTGCCCATGATCCACGCGAGCGAGGCCACGCCCAGGATCGTACCCACGACGTTGGTGGACAGCGCCGGCCACATGAGCCGGTCCAGGCGTAGCGCGCGCCTGGCGCGCAGGAAGAGGAAGGCGTTGACCAGAGCGATGACCGACACGACGTTGACCACGTCGGGCAGCGGGAACACGTTGGTGGCGCCCACCAGGCCGAGCAGGACCAACGCCAGAGCAAAGCCGGTGAGGTTCTGGATGTAGACCGCGAGCGCGACGAAAAGCAGGAACAGAATGGTGCTGAGCATGACGCCCGTGGAGCCCTGGATCGACAGCCGGCACGATGCCGGCAAAGGGGCAACGCTAACACTTAGACGGGCGAAGTGCGAATGCCAACGGACCAGATCGGTCACACGTGCTCGAGAGCACCGGGCCGCACCCGTGATGACGATGCGGTGTCAGGGCCAACGGAGACCTCGCGTGCGACTTACTGCGGCAAGGCGAACACCATCAGCCGATCGCCCACCTCGGTCTCCAGCCGCGCATGGCCACCGGCGGCCACGGCCACGTATTGGCGACCCTCGTGCTCGTACGTCATCGGCCCCGACTGTGCTGCATAGGGCAGGCGGTGTTCCCAGAGGAGTTCGCCCGTATGAGTATCGAAGGCACGCAGGAAGTTGTCCTGCGCCGCAGCGATGAAGGTGAGACCGCTGCGGGTGGACACCGGACCGCCGATGTTGGGCGTACCGATGGTGAGCTTGACGCGCGTCGGGATGCCGAGCGGACCGATGTCATAGCCCGTGCCCAGGGGCTGGCTCCAAAGCAAGTCGCCCGTGCGCAGATCCGTGGCGGCCAGATAGCCCCAGGGCGGCGAGATGCAGGGCACGCCCAGGGGCGAGAGCCACATCGGGCGGTCCACGCCGAACGGCGCGCCGGCTTGCGGGGCGATCTCCTGATCCGGCCGCTTGCCGCCGTCACCAATGGCCTGGTCCTGCACCTCGCTGCGCGGATAGAGCTGCACGCGATTGGGCAGACGGCTGTGGTTGGTGACCAGGATCTGCTGCTCGGGATTGACGGACAGCCCACCCCAGTTCAGGCCGCCGATCGTGCCGGGAAAGAGCAGCATGCCAAGGCCTTGGTCGGTAGGCGGCGTATACATGCCCTCATACCGCATGCGATGGAACTGCACGCGGCACATCAGGGCATCGACCGGCGTCAAGCCGAACGCATGGCGTGCGTCGATGCGCTCGGGATCTGCCCCAGGCGCACCGGCAAAGTTCGGGTAGAACACGGACTGGGGCTGCGTGGGCGCGGTCCAGTCGCCCTCTACCGCCCCTTGCGGCGCTGCGCGACGTTCGATGGGACGCAGCGGCTCTCCGGTAGCCGCATCCAGCACGAAGATCGAACCGGTCTTGGTGCCCACCAGCACCACGCGCCGCATCGCGCCATCAATGTCCATGTCCATCACCACCGGCTGGGCGCCCAGATCGTAATCCCACAGGTCGTGATCGACGGTGCGAAAGTGCCAGCGCCGTTCGCCGGTCTCGGCATCTACGGCGATGACGGCATCGGTGTACTCGTCGTCCTCCGGGGTGCGATGCCCTCCGAAGTGATCGTTGGCTGCGTTGCCTGTCGGCAGATAGACCAAGCCCAGTGACTCGTCAGCGGAGATCACCGCCCACACGTTCGGCGTGCCTTGCGGCCAGACCTCGCCGGCAGCAAGCGGCGTCTGCGGTGACTCGACCCGGCGGGCATCCCAGGCCCAGGCGAAATCGCCCGTGCGCACGTCATAAGCGCGCACCACGCCGGAGGGCGCATCCTGGCGCTGGTTGTCGCTGACCTGCTGGCCCACGACGACCCGGTCGCCCACGACGGTGGGGCCGGATGTCGTGGAAGACAGGCCGACGGCCTGATTGGCCATGCCCTCGGCGAGATCCACCGTACCGTTCTCGCCAAAGCCCGTGCAGGCCTGGCCCGTCTCGGCATCGAGCGCGATGAGGCGGCTATCCTGCGTGGCGAGCAGGATGCGGCGCGGGCACTCGGCGGCAGGCGCGGTGATGTCTTCGTAATAGGCCACGGCGCGGCAGGCCACGCTGAACAAGGGCTCCATAGCCTCGGCGCTGACCTGCGGATCGAAATGCCAGCGCCGCTCGCCCGTGCCGGCATCCAGGGCGAACACCTGATTGCTGTTGGCGCACACGTAAAGCGTGTCGTCGATCTTGACCGGCGTGTTCTGGAAGGCATAGAAGACGCGATCATTGGCCGGCAGGTCACCCGTCGCGAAAGACCACGCCACCGCCAACTGGCTGACGTTGTCGCGCGTGATCTGCGCGGCCGGCGAGAATCGCTGACCGAGATTGGAGCCGCCGTAGGCTGTCCACTCGCCTGCGTCGCGCTGCCAGGCGGCGCGGCCTGCGCCAGCGGGCGCGCCTGGCTGCGGCAAAGGCGTTGCTGGCGACGACGCAGTGCGCACGCGCGGCTCCTGATGCTGCGCGCCGATGACGATACCCGCGGCCAGCGTCATGACGGGGGCCAGCACTGCGGACCACAGCACGCGCGCACTCGAAGCGGATGAGTCCGGCACGTGTCGGGCGCGCACCGTCGCGGCGATGGTCACGAAGATCAGGAGCCCGAGCAACAGGCCCACCCGGCCGGCGAGATCAAAGCCCCACGACGGCATCCAGCCTTTGCCATCGATTTCCCAGATCGACCACAGCACGGTGATGAAGACCACGCCAGACAGGATCGCGATGCCGCGCGGTTCGCGTCCACGCATCAGGGCCACACTCGCTGCGAGTGTGCCTACGCCAGCCAGTGTGTAATACCAGGACCCGCCCAGGCTGATGAGCCACAGGCCCATGCCGGTCAGCACGAGCCCGAGAACGAGGCCGATACCGGCACCGAACACCAAGGCCCCACGGGCGATACGATCAGACAGGGGGTGGCGTTCGGGGCTCGTCACGGGCATCGGTGGCGGTCTCGGCAAAGGTCAGCGGAGCCGGCCGAGCAGCACGTACCATGCCCCGGTCCTGGGCACGCCTTCCCATGCCGGCGTCCTGAATTCGAGACGGGCAGATCACGATGGACGGGGGTTCACGCGCCCGGGATCCGCCAGGCGCTCGCCCAGCCACTGGACGAAGACGCGAACGCGCGCCGACAACTGCCGGCTCTGCGGATACACCACCGACACGGGCAACGGCGGTGGCGGATACCGTGACAGGAGCACCTGCAGCCGGCCTTCGGCGATATCCTGCGCGATCCGGTAGCGCGGCACTTGCACGATGCCCAGGCCGGCAAGCGCAGCCCCGGTGTACAAATCCGCCCCGGTGACGCTGACGCGGGCCGGCAGGTGATGTTCGACCACGCGCTTGCCGACGCGAAACTCCAGCGGCAAGGGCCTTCCGGAAGCGCTCGACACGTAATCCACGGCGGCATGCTGCGCGAGATCCGTCATCCGCGTCGGGATGCCATGCCGCGCGAGATAGGCGGGGCTCGCGACGGTGACTTGTTCAAGCGAAGCTACCTGCCGGGCAATCAATGACGAGTCCTTCAAGGTGCCGGCGCGCAGCACGCAATCTACGCCTTCGCGCACGAGATCGACGAGTCGATCGTCTTCGCCGACGTGCAACGTGATGTCTGGGTAGGCTGCGAGAAACTGATCGAGCACGGGCATGACGAAGAACCGCGCGAGCGTGCCCTGCAGGTTCACGCGAAGCGTCCCCTTGGGCGGGGCATCCCGAAATGCACCGTCGGCCTCCTCGAGATCGGCCAGCAAACGCACGCAGCGCTGATAGTAGGCGTCGCCGTCCGGCGTGGGGCGCACCTGGCGCGTCGTGCGTTCGAGCAGACGCACGCCCAGACGGGCTTCCAGTCGCTGAATGCAGTGGGTCACGGTCGTGCGCGGCATCTGCAGATCGCTCGCAGCCAACGAGAAGCTGCGCCTGTCGGCGATGCGTACGAATACCTGCATTTCCTGGAAGCGGTCCATGCGGGATTGTTGGTGAAAATGGAATTCTGATGGCGAATCAGCGGGGATTATCTTCGCTGGCAGAACCGACACAATACCGGCACTGACCCATTTGAGGAAACTGTCATGTCCCTGCCTCTTCGCGTTGCCCTCGTCACCGGCGCCTCGCGCGGCATCGGCGCCGCCATCGCCCGCCAGCTCGCTCAGGACGGCCATGCCGTGGCGATCAACTACGCCGCGCGGGCTACCGATGCCGACGCGCTGGTGCGCGAGATCACGCACGCCGGTGGCCGAGCCATCGCCGTGAAGGCCGACGTGGCCGATCCGCAAGCGGTCAAGGCATTGTTCGATGCGGTCGAATCGCAACTGGGTCGCATCGATGTGCTCGTCAACAACGCCGGTGTGCTCAAGACCACGCCGATCGCCGAGACCTCCGACGCGCTGTATGCGCGGCAGTTCTCGATCAATACCCAGGGAGTCTTTCACACCTTGCGCGAGGCCGCCTCGCGACTGAACGACGGCGGGCGGATCATCAATCTGTCGAGTAGCGCGCTGGCCCTGAACCTGCCGGGCTACGCCATCTACAACGCCACCAAGGCGGCGGTCGAGGCGTTCACGCGCGTCTTCGCCAAGGAACTGCGCGGACGCCAGATCACGGTGAACGCCGTGGCGCCGGGCCCGGTTGAGACCGAGCTCTTCGTGCAGGACAAGACACCGGCACAGATCGAGCACTTCAGCAAGCTGGCGCCGCTGGAGCGGCTCGGCCAGCCGCAGGATATCGCGGGCGTCGTGAGCTTTCTCGCCGGCCCGCAGGGCGGCTGGGTCAACGGCCAGATCCTGCGGGCGAACGGCGGGGTGGCATAGGGTGCGCCGCCTGGGCGACGCGCATCAAGTGCGCCCGCCCGCCTGCAATTGGAAGACGGATACCGTCGTCACCAGCGCGTCGGCCTGGGTGTGCAGGCCACGCGCAGCTTCGGCCATCTGCTCGACGAGCGCGGCGTTCTGCTGCGTTGTCTGATCCAGTTGCGCCACGGCTGCGCCCACTTGCGAGACGCCCTCGCTCTGCTCGTTGCTGGCGGCACTGATGTCAGCCATGAGGCGCGACACCTGGCGGATGGCATCGATCACTTCCTGCATGGTCTGCCCGGCGTGATGGGCCCGCTCCGCCCCGCTCTCCACACGCTTGACGCTGGTGCCGATCAGATCCTTGATCTCGCGGGCGGCCTGTGCCGACCGGGTCGCCAGCGTGCGCACTTCGCCTGCGACCACGGCAAAGCCGCGGCCTTGCTCACCGGCGCGCGCGGCCTCGACCGCGGCGTTCAAAGCGAGGATGTTGGTCTGGAAGGCGATGCCGTCGATCACGCCGATGATGTCGGCAATACGGCGCGAGCCATCGTCGATGTCGCGCATCGTGTCCACCACGCCTTGGACGGCCACGCCACCGCGCTCGGCCACCGCGCTGGCCGCCGCAGCCAGGCGGCTCGCCTCCTGGGCATGGGCAGAGTTCTGCGAGACGGCAGATCCCAGTTGTTCCATCGACGCCGCCGTTTCCTCCAGCGCGCTGGCCTGGGACTCCGTGCGCTCGGACAAGTCGTTGCTGCCCACGGTGATCTGGGCGCTGGCGGCGGCGACGACGTCCGCGCCCTGACGCACCCGCGCCACCACGCCCGACAATTCGTGCTGCATGTTGGCCAGCTGCGCCATGAGGCTGTGGGTGTCGCCTGCCTGGACCGGCACGGGCTGGCTCAGGTCGCCCTCGGCCACGCGGGCACTGACGGCGACGGCCTCCTTCGGTTCACCGCCAAGCGGGCGCAGCACGAGCCGGCGCAGCGCCCAAAAGAGGCCGATCGACACGAGGGCGATGGCGCCGGTGCCCAGCATCCAGGCGGTCAGCGTCAGTTGGCGCACGCCCGAGAGAATTTCGTCCTGCGGCACCGTGGCGGTCACCGTCCACACGTTGGGATCGCGGCCGACGGTCAGCGGCAGACTGATCCACGCCACCTCGCTGCCGTCGGCGCCTTGCTGGTCCAGCGCCTGCACCACGCGCATCTCCCGCAGCACTGTCTGCATGAGTTGCCGGCGCCCGGCGTCGGCGAGCTCATTGCCCACCTTCGTCGCATCCCGATCGCCGACGATGATGCCCGTACTCGAGACCAGGCTCAGGTAGCCTGTCTCGTAGACGTTCACGGACTGGACTCGTTGCTGCAGGCTCGCGAGCGAAACGTCGATGCCTGCCACACCAACGACGCGCCCACCCACGCGGATCGGTACCGACGTCGTGGTGATGAGGACTTCCTTGCCGCCCACCTGATAGTTGTACGGCTCGATGAGCGTTTCCTTGCCGCTCGTCCTGGCAAGCAGGTAGTAGTCGCCCGCACCCGGCTTGTCGTAGTCCACCAGAGGCTCGACGTCAGGCGTGCCGCCCCCCCGGTGCCAGTAAGGGATGTAGCGCCCGGTGGCGTCATGCCCGGTTTGGCCAACGAATTGCGCGTCGCGTCCGTCGAAGGCGTTGGGCTCCCATGCCGTCCAGACGCCCAGAAACTGAGGGGAATCCGCCAACACCTGTCGGACGAGGGCATCGGCTTGGGCGCGCGTCCCGCCTGCGGCCTGAAGACCGGTCAGACCCTGGGCAAGCGTGCGCGCGGCGGTCATCGTGGCGTCGAGCTCCCCGCCGATTCGCTCGGCCTGGCGCGCAGCCAGTTCCTCGGCGTAGTGCAGCGCCGTCTGCTGCTGCAGGTGCCGTGCCTCGCGGGTCAGGGTGAGCACCATGGCCGCACAGCCGATCAGCACGAAACCGACGACGATCAACAGCAGTTGCGCCCGCAGGCTCAGGCGGGCCAGAGGGCCAGGACGGGGACGCGAAGAGAGAGACATGGGCTTCTAGTTCTGGTGCGTGTGTGCTGGGTTACCTCACCCGCAATTCATACGACTTGACGGATAGGATCCATGCAACTATCACACGCAGCAGAACCGGCCGAAGCCCCGAATAGACACACGAAGCCCCCGCATTTCACGACGGACCCGCCCAACGCTCAGCCCGGTGCAGCGGAAGCTTCCGGGCGCTTTGCGGCTGTCACACCACCGCCCAACATGCCCTTTTCGTCCGGACGCAAGGTCAGCACCTGGACGCCGCCGCGCGTCACGGCGACGGTGTGCTCGAACTGTGCGGAAAGCTTGCCGTCGCGGGTCACCACCGTCCAGCCATCGTCCTCGGTTTCCACGGAGGCGCGGCCCTGATTGATCATGGGCTCGATGGTGAAGACCATGCCTTCGCGCAGCGTGAGGCCGGTGCCGGCCCGCCCCACATGCAGCACCTGCGGCTCCTCGTGCATCTCGCGACCGATGCCGTGGCCACAGTACTCGCTCACCACACTGTAGCGATGCTGGCGGGCGTAGCGCTCGATGGCGTGACCGACGTCGCCCAGGCGCGCGCCCGGGCGCACCGCCCGGATCCCGCGCCAGAGCGCCTCATACGTGGTGTGCACGAGGCGACGCGCCTCCGCACTCACGTTGCCCACGAGATAGGTCTTGCTCGAATCCGCGATGTAGCCGTTCTTCTCCAACGTGATGTCGAAGTTGACGATGTCGCCGGCTTTCAGGATGTCGAGCGCCGAAGGCACGCCGTGGCACACCACCTGGTTGCGCGACGCATTGAGTGCGTACGCAAAGCCGTACTGACCCTTGCTCGCGGGACGGGACTGGAGCACCTGCGTGATGTAGCGCTCGACGTCGTCGTTGACCTGCAACGTGGACATGCCCGCGAGCGGCAGGGTGTCCAGATACGTGAACACCTGGGCCAGCAAGCGGCCGGATTCGGCCATGAGGGCCAGTTCGTCGGGGCGCTTGATCATCCGGCCGCCCGATGCAGAGATTCCGGCACGAGCCCCGCCGCCCGCAACTCGCGGCTGGCGATCTCGTTGAAACTCAAGGTGGGATTCATCTCGCACAGCATGCCGATCTTGATCCAGAACGCGGCCTGTGCGTTGATGGACCGGCACGAGACGGAACTCGCCTTGCGCAGCTGGTCGTGCAGGTCGTCATCGATATTGACGATGCCCATGATAGTGATCCATATATAGAACGTATATGAATCATAAGCCCGACTGCCTGCACGGCGCAAACCGCGAGGGTGATCGGGGCTGATCCAGCCCTGCTGCCGGCGTGCGCGGGCCGCCCGCGGTCTACAATGGCGGCTCACTTGCTTTCGAGGTATTCGTCCCATGCGCCATTGATTCCGCCGTCCTTTTGACGGCCAGATCTAGCCGCCCCCTTGCCGGGCCGTTGCTTGCATCTCGCGGAATCACGCATGACGAATCCTTCTCTCACGCTGCACGGTGTGTCCTACGCATTGCCCGACGGGCGTGTGCTCTTCTCCGACCTGAACGACAGCTTCGACGAACGCCCGACGGGCCTTGTGGGCCGCAACGGCACCGGCAAGACCGTGCTGGCACGCCTGCTGGCAGGCGAGCTGGCGCCGAGCGCCGGGCAATGCGCCCGCAGCGGCCCCGTCTACTATCTGGCGCAACGCACGGCGCCCGAGGCGCACGAGACGGTTGCCACCCTGGCGGGTGTTGACGCGACGCTGGCCGCGCTTGAGCGCATCGCAGCCGGCAGTGCCGACCCGTGCGACTTCGATGCGGTGGGCGTGGGTTGGGACGCGCCACAGCGCCTGCGGCGGGCCTTGCAGGACGAGGGCCTCGGCCACCTCGACGCCAATACGCCGGCGTGCCATCTGAGCGGCGGCGAGGCGCTGCGGGTGGCGCTGATCGGGGCCTGGCTTAGCGATGCCGACTTCCTGATCCTGGACGAGCCCACCAATCACCTGGATCGCGCGGGCCGGCACATGCTCATCGAACGCCTGCGCGCCTGGCCGCGGGGCCTGCTCGTCGTCAGCCATGATCGCCGGCTGCTGGACACGATGACGCGCATCGTCGAGCTCACGCCCGATGGGCTGCAGAGCTATGGCGGCAACTACGCCCGGTATGCCCAGGCCCGCGCCGACGCGCAGGCAAGCGCCCTCGACACGCTGACCCAGCGTCAGGCGCAGCGCCGGCGCGAGCTCCAACAGATGCGCGAGATCGACGCGCGTCAGCGGCGGCACCACGCCCGCGATGCACGCGCCGCGCGCAACGCCAATCAGGCCCCCATCCTCCTGGGCCGTCAGAAAGCGCGCAGCGAGAGCACAGCCGGGCGCATGCGCGTGCAGCACACCGCCCGGCGCGAAGCCCTGGCCGCCACCGTGCGCGAGGCGTCGTCACGCCTGCAGGACGATGGCGACATCGCATTGCATGCGCCTGCGGCAGCGCCTGGGCCCGCGTCCCGCCACGTCGTGACGCTGCGGGATGTCGTGCTGCCATTCGTGTCAGCGCCCACCCGGACGGTGTCGCTCACCCTTCACGGCCGCCAGCGTGTGGGCGTGACCGGCCCGAACGGCTGCGGCAAGTCGACACTCTTGCGTGTGATCGCGGGCGACAGCGAGCCCATGACCGGAACGGTCGCGCGCACGCAAGCCGCGGTCTACCTGGATCAGGCACTGGGCGTACTGGATCCGCGGTGCGGCGTGCTCACGCAATTGCGCGCGGCCCGCGCGACGGGCTCGGAGGCAGACCTGCGCATGCGCCTGGCGCACCTGGGTCAGGGTGCCGACAAGATTCTCGTGCCGAGCGGACAACTGAGCGGGGGTGAGCGCGTCAAGGCGGCGCTCGCCTGCGTGCTCTATGCAGACACACCACCCGCCCTGCTCCTCCTGGACGAACCCAGCAATCATCTCGACCTCGCCGCCACGCAAGCCCTGGAAGCGATGCTGTCGGACTACACCGGCGCCATGATGGTGGTGTCCCATGACGACGCGTTCCTGCTGGCGCTCGGGCTGACGGATCTGTTCGCCGCCCAGCCAACGGGCTGGCAATGGCTCGCGCCCGACGCACTGCAAACCTGAAGCCATGCGCGTGCTAGAGTCGCCTGGCCACCGACGCACCGCCTCCTGGAGCCCCCATGGCCAACCGGTCGTACCTGTATGCACTCAGTCATTCGCCCACGAGCTATCGCGACCGCCCCGACACCATCGTCGGCGTATCCGAATGGGCCTACGACGTGCCATTCGTGTATTACCTCTTGATCTCGGGGCAGACCCGCGTGTGCGCGTCGCTCGTCTCCGATGGCTTCGAGGACGATGACGATGATGCGAAGACGCCGCTTTACGCGTTGACGGGGGACTTCGCCACGGGGCTGGCGAGACTGCAGCGCTTCGCGGCGGCGCTCTCGTCGGCCGCGCCATCGTCATCCCGTCAGCTACGCGAGTCCATTGCCGAAGCGCTCAGCTTCCTCCAGGCCCATCGCGACCGATACTTTCTGCTGGAGACCATCGAGCTCGACTGCATGGATACCGCCGATGCCGCCGAGCTCGCCGCCTTGGCGCAGCAACATCTCGCGGCCGCACAGGCGGCGGGTGCCGCGGTCGATACCTTGACGCGGTTTTCCTGCATGGCCGGCCGGCTGCTGCGAAAGGCGGTGATCAAGGGAGAAGGCCGGCTGGCGCCCTTTCGGGGCCTCAGTCTGAAGGATGACTTCGACCATGCCAGTACTGGCCGAGTCTTGGGCATGGGCGAATGGAGCGAGGTGCTCTACTTTGCCCTGCAGGACAAGACAAGCTTCGAGGCGCGCGACCGCGCCGATGCCACCTAGCGCGGCGTGTCGACGCGCACCGCAGGCTCGCGCAAGGCTTCCAGGATCGCCCAGCCGGCCTTGACGCGCTCGCCATTCGGATAGTTGCGGTTGGCGAGCATGACAACGCCAAGCTGCTCCGCGGGCAAAAACGCGGCGTAGGCGCCAAAGCCCCGGGTAGAGCCAGTCTTGTTGACGAAGCGCGTGGGTGAGAGCGTCGGCTGCGCAACCGGCCGGACCGCGTGCGGCTCGAGCGCCATGGTGGACGTGTTGCCGGCCAGCACGGTGTCGAGCGTGAACGGATCCTCGTAGATCTCCCAACCCAAGCCCTGGCGCATGCCGCCCACCTGGTAGTAGCCCGTCTGCGTCAGAGCAAATGCCTCACGCAGCGATCCATCCAGCGCCGACGGATCGATGGCCAGCTGCACGAAGCGGATCAGGTCGCCCGCGGTGGTCTTGATGCCGTAGGCTTCGGCATCGAGCGGCCCTGGCGAGACGCGCACGCGCGTATCACCCTTCGCCACACCAAAGGCGTAATGCCCAGACTGCGCCTGCGGCACGCGCAGATAGGTGTTCTGCAACCCGAGGGCGGGCAGCAGCTCTTTCACCATCGCGATGTCGAAGTCCGTGTTCTCGGCACGGGCTGCCAGGTATCCAAAGAGCCCGATGCTGGGATTCGAATACTGGCGCTGCGCAGCCGGATCGGCGGTTGGCGTCCATTGCTGGAAGTAGGCGAGCACGTCGGCCTCTTCCTTGACGGCATCGGGAAACTGCAGCGGCAGGCCGCCTGCGGTATAGGTACCGAGATTCAGCAGATTGACGCGGTCGAACGCGGTGCCAGCGAGCGCGGGCCAGTAGTGGCTTGCCGGCAACACGGGATCCAGTGTTTTCCTGGCGATGCCCCAGGCCCCAAGGGTGCCCGTGAAGACCTTGCTGACCGAGCCGATCTCGAAGATCGTCTGATCGCCAACGGGCGTGCTCTGCCCCTGTGCCGTCACCCCGTAATGCAGCACGTGGGCCTGACCGCCCTGCGTCACGGCCACGGACATGCCGGGGATATCGTGCGCTGCCATGAGCGGCTGGATCACGACATCGATCGCGCGACGTACCGGCTCGTCGAGGGCGACGGGCGCGGCGGCCCCCAGATTCGTCCCGGTGAGCAGGAGTGCGGCAGTCAATGCCCGGGTGGCACGAGGCACGCGAGCGCCCAGCGGCATCGGCAAGGTCACGCGGCGCATCCCGACATCACACCTTCAAGGCTTCGGCGAGCAGCGTGTTGACCAGATCCTGCTGCGACACGCCGTCGGCCTCTGCGCGCGTACGCAGGGCGTCGATTACGGGCTGGCGCAATTTGACGGGGAAGGACACGAGGCCCGCGGCCTGGTCCAGGCGGCGCTGCTCGCGGCGATCCACCACCGGGGCGGCGGCTGCGGGACGTCCGGCCACAGGGGCGTTCGTCTTGCCCATGATTTTCTTGGCCTTGTTCTTTTCCAGGTCGAACTTGTTCATGATGTCTCGCAAAGCGGTGGGGTGAGGCGAGCGGCATTGTAGGAGATTCCGCAACACCGGCCCCCGCCACGGGCCTCAGCGCTTGCGCTTTCTGATCGCGCCGCGCTCCAGTCGGTAGACGAAAGTGGCGTCCTCGGCACCGCCTGCCTCGTCCGTCACCACGAAGCTCGCGGCATCGATGGCCTTCTGGATGGCGCCAGTCACGAAGCAGAACACGACCTTGCCGTCGGTGCCCCAGACGTCGTTGAGCTTGCGGAACGTCGCGCCATCAAGACCGGCCACGGCCAACGTACCATTGGCGCGGTACACACCTGCATCGTCCTGGGCCCAGCTGTTGGTCGACGTCTCGCCGAGAAACCGGAAGCTGGCCGCATCGAGCTTTGTCTTGCGCTCGCCGCGCAGGTAGACGGTGCGAGCGTCTGCGGCCCAGGCGCCACGCTCGCCGAAAGCCTGGAACGTGGTTGGATCCGCGCCGTCCAGCGGCACGAGGACATCGTCGGGGTGACCGAACGGATGGCTCGTCCTGGCGAACGCGGTCGTGTAGACCCGCTGGTCGTCTTTGCCGTAGGCACGCGCTGTCGGCCATACCGTGAACCGGCCGGGATCGGCCCCTTCGATGCAGTAGCCATTGAAGTACACGGCGCGCGCATCGCGCCCGACGAGGCCGCCCAGCGCCACGAACGTGGCGGGGTCGGCGCCCGCGATGCGGCGCCAGCGGCAGAAGACGTGCCGGGTATCGCGCGCATGCTGCTCGTCCAGGCCTGAGAACGCGGCGGGATCCGCGCCGGCCAGACGATGAAACACCTCGTCCGTGCCGCGCATGCTGGCGAGCGTCTCGTGATGGAACACCGCCGTGGCGCTGCGATACCACGGGCCGCCAAACGGCTCGGCATCCTTGGCTGAGCCGTCGTCATCGGGATGCCACCAGCCCACCACGTCGCCGTGATGCTTGAGCAGCCAGTCCTTCAGCCGCATATCGTGCTCGTCGTGCAGCGAATACCCGACCAGCGCACGATCCTTCTGGTCGTTTGCACGGGACAGGGTCTCGCCCAGATGGAAGAGATTGTCCTTGTCGGCGACGAAGTCGCCATTGGCCACCAGCGTCTGCACATCGATCTCGTCGAAGTAATGAAAGTGCGACCCGCGCTTCACATAGAGCCGGTGGCGATCCTTGGCGAAGAAGGTGCTGTTCGGCACCAGCCCGAACGTGCTGGCGTCCGCGCCCGGAATGGGCCGGTCCTCGAGGTACACCGTCTGTGAATCGAGTCCGTAGTCATCATCGAGCACCCGGAAATACTCGGCGTCCGCGGTGACGAAGCGCGCCTTGCCATCGCGCGCATGGAACCACCAGATGCCGGTCGCATCACGCAGGTAACCGGCCCAGAGGTAGCCGTCGACGAACGCCTGGACGACGGCGAAGCCTTCGGCACACAATCCGCCGCGAATGGGTCGGGGCGTGGCGCCCGGCTCGGCGACAAGCTCGACCTTGCCGGCGCGCACAACGAAGGGAGCATCCATGATCGCGTATTCCTGACAGCGCAAAGGCGCGCCGGACTCTGCGCGCGCATGGCAGCAAAGCATCGGGTCGCGAGCGCAACATCCAGTGAGAGACTAGGCGGCAGCTGCACGAGCAGGTAGCCAAGCTTGTTTCCCAGGCCAGCGATGTCAGCCAGAAAGCCCTGCAATCCAGGCTCGACGCCCGCTAGCCGCGCATCGTGCGTGATGGCACGTGGGAGCTTCACGCTGAAGCGAAAGTCTTCCGGCACGCTCGCCGCCCAGCGGGCATAGGTGTCTGGACGGTGGGAACGGTAGAAAGAGGAGTTGATCTCCACACAGGAGAACACTCGGGCATAGCGCTCGAGGTGGCTGCCATCTGCGGGAAATTGACTGGCCACGCCCGAAGCCAGCGACCAGCCCGCGCACCCGATACGAGGCCGTGACGCCCCCTGTGCAGAATCTTCACCGCGTGCCATGCCGCCCTCCGTCATCGACGCCATGGCACACCTCGCAAGCACGCGTGATGCCTGCTGGCTGCCGTCGAGAACCGCGACGACAACGCCACCCCGCCATTCGCTCGACAGCAGCGCAGCCCGTACACTGGCCCCTTCTCGCGCACCCCGCGTACGTCACCTCTTGCTTGCTGCTGGTTCCATGGACACTGCTTTCATCCTTCTCCTCACCCTCTTCGTCGTGTGGCAGCTGCTGCGCTCGCGGTATCAGCGAGAGCGCATCACCTTCCTCGGCCAACGACTGGCGGGTCTGCAGCTCGAGCGGCACATGGAGACGCTGACAACGGGCTATGCCCGCGCCATCCATGAGCAGGACGAGAGCCGCCAGTTGCAGATCCTGGAGACCTTCGCGCCCGCCGAGCGCGCGGCCGCAGCGCAGATCCAGACGCTCGCCGATGCGATGCAAAAGGCCGATGCGCAGGAGACGGCCATGGGGCCCTTCTCGTTCTGCCTGCCGTATGCGGAGCGATTCGTGCCGGTGCGCATGCGCGACTTCCGTGAGCTCCTGCAGATTCACGCCAAGGGCTTGCGCCACGCCGCTGACAACGACAGTCAGTGGGATCCGAAGACCCGTGCGTTTCACCTCTCGGCCGAGCTGTACCTTTTTCAGCACAGCTGTCATTGGTTCTGCAAATCGCGCGTCGTCGCCGACGCGCGTCTTCAGGTGCGCCATCAACTGACGCACCAGAAGGTGGTCGACTCGGTCTCCGAGCCGACGCGGCTGCGGTATCTGCAGTGGCTGAATGGCGACGCGTGACCCACGCAGGGAAAGGCCCGCGCCACGGCAGCACCGCTGCACGTGGCGTTCAGGTGCGCTCTCCCAGCCGCCCGAGGCGGTCGGAGGCGAGCACGAGCACCCCGCTCGCCGACGGCACCGTCTCGACGAGCGCCCTCGCCACGGCACGAGCTTGCACCGGACGATAGGCGCCGGGGATCACCGGCGCGAAGAGTCTGGCTATCGGCTGCGCGATGCGCTCGCCAAGCCGCAGTGGCTGCGCCAGCCCCTCGCGCGCGCCCAGCAGGAGCGAGGGCTGCGCGATCACGAGGGCATCGAGCGACAAGGCCTTCAACGCGTCTTCGAGCTCGCCCTTTACGCGGTTGTAGAAGACCGATGACCGCGCATTGGCCCCTGCGGCGCTCACAAGCCCGACGCGTCGGGCGCCTGCCTTCACGGCGGCCTGAGCCACCGCCAGGTTGGCGTCCAGATCCACGGCCCTGAAGGCCGGCTGGCTTCCCGCCACCTTGATCGTGGTGCCCAGCGCCAGGTAGACCTCATCGACGGCAGGCAGCACGGGCAACTCGGTGAAGTCCACGCGATGCACGGCAAGCCTGGAATGATCGACGCGCAACGGGCGACGGCTCAGGGCATGGACGACGCCCACTGAGGGCGCTGCGAGCAGGGTCTCCAGGATGTGACCACCCACGAGGCCTGTGGCGCCAGCCAGGAGGATGCGACGCGACTGGGCAGGATGAGGCATGAGAGACTCCAGAAGGGCGGGACAACGCAGGCGTGGACGCCCGACGCATCTTCGCATGGCCTCGGCCACGCTCGTCGCACGTTGACGACGGCGCAGAACACCGCGAGCATGCACGGTCTGCCAACTCGTGGAGGTTCGATGCCTGCCCCGCCCTGCTTTCGCGCCCTCGCACTTGCGGGCTGTCTCGCCCTCGCCGCCCCCTCGATAGCTGCCGATCCGGCAGAAGAGGCGGTGGCAGCGGCCCTCGCCGCCTTGCCTCAGACCGATGCGCCCGAGCAGCGCGATGCCGCCCTGCGCACCCTCCTCCTGCAAGGCGGGCAGGCAGTCCCGGAACTCACGCGTCGTCTGGCCGCGCCCGGCGACGATGCCGAGCGCCAGCAGATCACTTACCTTCTCGGGCTGCTCTATGCCCAGGCCCGCGTGAAAGCAGCGTCGATCGACACACCGCCCGAACTCATCCCTGCGATGGCTACCGCGCTCGATGCCACCGAGTCTCTGCGGCTGCGAGCTAACCTCGCGAACCTTGCAGGCAGTCTCGCACGCCAGGGGGTGGACACCACGGCTTTGGTGCCGTCGCTCCTGACCGTGCTCGCGCACACCGGAAATCCGGGCCTGCGTGCCACGACGTCAGCGGTGATCTCCACGGCACCCGCGGCACTCCCCGTGATCCACGCCGCGCTGCGACAGAGCACGGACGACCGCTTTCGCGGCGATGTCGCCCGCATCCTTCGGGGCACGCCGCTCCCCGACGACGTCGTGGCGGACCTGAGGACGCTGGTGGCCTCGGACCGTCCCGAAGCCCGGCAGGCCGCGGCCCGCACCTTGAAAGACGCCGGCATCCGTGACCCGCAACTGCTCGACGCAGCGCTGCGCGACCTGGCCGCCGCTCGCACGGACATGGAGCTGCTCTTTGCCGTGATCGCGGTGCGCGAGAACAACGATGGCAGCGCACGCACGGCGACGGCCTTGCACGAAGCCATGGACACGGCGCGACGCATTGAGGAGCGGCGCGAGATCGCCGTGGCGTGGGCAGAGATGGGCGAAGTGGGCCGCACCACATTGCTCGACTACCTGGCTCAGACCCAGAATGCCCAGGTCGCCGCCGATCTGGCGATGACACTGACGAGCGACATGCGAGACGATCCGCGCACCCTGGGGGTGCTGGTCGGCCTGATGGCACGCATGGACGACGAACGGCTGAACCGCTTGGTGGAGATTCGGCTTTTCGAGCACCCGGCGCGGGCCCGGGCTGCCATCGACGCGGCGCTGGCCGCCAACGATCTGGACGCTGCGGCGCGCGAACGGCTGACCGGCATGTTGCGCGCCTTGCCGGGGTGACCTAGCCCATGCGTCGATGCTCGTGCGCCCGGCCGGCCACCACCATCACACCGGCCGCGACGAACGCGGCAAGCGCCATATAGACGAGCACGCCACGCGGGCCGAGGCCATCGACGATGACGCCGCCCAGGACCGCCCCCGTCGCGATGGCGACCTGGAACGTCGATGACTGGAGTGCGCCTGCGCTTTCCGCATGATCCGGCGCGGCGCGCGCCGTCCAGGTGGAGATGGCTACCGGCAGCGCGCCAAAGGCGAAACCCCATAGCGCCGTGCCGGCAAAGGCCACGCTCGGCACGTCTCCGATCAGGCTGAGCACCAGGGCAACACCGCCAATGAGAAACGCGGCGCTGGCCACGGCCCACGCCGGACTGCGTGCTGCGATGGCACCGCCGGCGACGTTCCCGAGAAAGCCGCCCAGCCCGAACGCCAGCAGCACGAGCGACACGGTAGCGACGTCCATGCGCGGCACCAGCTCGAGAAACGGCCGGATGAAGGTAAAGCCCGCGAAATGGCCGGACACGACAAGCAAGGTGGCGCCCAGACCAATCAACACCGATCGGCGCGACGCCGTGATCTTGAGCGAGGCCAGGCCCGGGGCCGCGTTGGGCGGCAGCTTGGGCAGCGTCATCACCTGGAGCACCAGCGCCACGGCCCCGATTGCCGAGGCCGCCAGGAACGTGGCGCGCCAGCCCCAGAGATCCCCGAGATAGGCACCCAGCGGCGCCGCGAACACGGTGGCCACCGATACGCCCATGAAGATGAGCGAGATCGCGCGCGGCACCTGCGCGGAGGGCACGAGCCGCAACGCCAGCGCCGCCATCATGGACCAATAACTGCCGAGCGCAAAGCCCAGCAGAGCGCGGGCAACGAGCAGCACGGCCAGACTCGTCGCGTAGGCCGACAGGATGCTGGAGAGAATCAGCATGCCCATCAGCACCCAGACGATCTTCTGGCGATCCAGCCGCCCCGCCCCCAGGATGAGCAGCGGCCCGGCGAGCGCGGCCACCACGGCGGTGGCCGTGATGGCCTGGCCCACCAGGCCGTTGGAGACGCCCAGCTCGAGCGCCATGGGGGTCAGGAGGCTGACCGGCAGGAACTCGGCCGTCACCAGGCCGAATACGCCGAAGGCCAGGGAAAAGACGGCCCACCAGGCCGCGTCGAGGGGAGAGGCAGGCGCGGCTGGCGCCGCGCAGACAGAAACATCAGACATATGTGCGTTCTTCGGCGCCCGCCGAAGGCCTTGTTCAGTACGTGGGGCCGCCACCGGCCAGGGGAAGCGAAGGGAACAACGCCACCGGGGTTGCAGGTCCGTCCTGGTATCGCGGAACCCTTCAAGGACGAGACTTTGCCGCGTTCATTGCCGCTTGATTAGTCGGGAAAGACTTGGATCATTTTCAAGCATTCGGATAAGATCCCGGCGTGGAAACCCTTACCAATCTCGAATCCTTCGTGCGCAGCGCCGAGTGCGGCAGCTTCTCGGCCGCCGCCCGCCGCCTGGCACTCACGCCCGCGGCGGTGAGCCGCAACGTCGCCATGCTGGAACGCAACCTGGGCGTGCGGCTCTTTCACCGCTCCACGCGCAAGCTCACGCTCACAGAGGCTGGCGACACCTTCCTCGCTGCCATCGGCAACAACCTGCAGTCGCTGCAGAACGCGATTCAAGGCGTCGCGCACGACGACGGCCAGCCCGCGGGGGTCCTCAAGATCAGCGTGGCGCCAGCCTTCGGCATGGACTGGCTGTTGCCTTTGCTGCCCGAGTTCCTGCAACGCTACCCGCGCGTGCGGCCGGAATGGCACTTCGAGAACCGCCCGGTGGACCTGGTGGCCGAAGGCTATGACGCGGCCATCGGCGGTGGATTCGAACTGACGCCCGGCGTCGTTGCTCGCACCGTGGCGCCGGTGCACATCATTGCCGTGGCCTCCCCGGCGTATCTTGCAGGCCGGGCGCCGCCGACCGATCCCACAGACCTCATCGACCTGGACGGCATCGCCTTGCGCTCGCAGACGTCCGGGCGCATTCGCACCTGGACGATGCGCAACGCCCAGGGCGACGAGGCCAGCGCCGCGCTGCGCGAGAGCGTCGTCGTCAACGAACCCGCCGCGGTGAGACAGGCCGTGCGCCTGAACCTGGGCGTGGCGCTCGCGGCCGTGTGCGACGTGCAGCCTTGCATCGCGAGCGGCGAGCTCGTGCGCGTGCTCCCGGACTGGTGGGCCGAGGCCGGCGTGATCTCGCTGTACTACGCGAGCCGGGATCTGCTGCCCGGCAAGACCCGCGCGTTCGTGGACTTCGTGGTCGAGACCTTCGCGCGCGAGCAGTACATGCAGCGCTTCTCGGCAAACTCTGCACCCACGAACTCGCGATGACGCACTGGCTCTGACAAGGAATTCCTGTATGCCATTCAAGCCGCCCTGGGTCTGGATCCGCGAGGATTGGGAGGCAAAGCAGCGTCGCTTTCGAGAGCCCGCCAAGCCGCCCACGCGGGCGATGAGCTGGCTCAAATGGCTCGGGATCGGCATCCTGCTGATCGTCCTGACGCCCGTTGCCCTGGTGCTGCTCGCGATCGCCCTGGTCGTTGGCGACTTTTTCTTCGTGAATGCCCCCGTGAGCACGCCGATGACCGTCGACGTCAGCGGCAATACCGTGGTCCTCGAGCGCCGAGCAGCCCACATCTTCCTGGGTGAATACCGGCGCGCCATCGTCGTCGTTCGCGATGGCCGGGAGGTCGGGCGAGCCCCGTTGCCCTTGGACAGCGGCGGCGGCGGTCACATGCATGTCTACCAGATCGACGACCACACCCTGGTGCTGTACGACCGATTCGGCGCCGTCGCCTTGCACCTGCATGACGCCAGCGTGAGCAGCCCTCGACACTTGCCGGATGACCGCAAGCCCGGCACCTATCTCGGCGCGTTCGACCGCATGCAGGATGGCACACGCAAGACGTACCGTTTCGTGCCCGCGGCTGAACGTCCGGCACAACCGATACGCATGCCCATACCCGGCAGTGAATGGCCGGGGAAACCCGAGGTCGGCCACCCCGGGATGCTCAGCGCCTCACTCACCAGCGTTGACAGGCGTGTCGCACTGCCGCTGCCCGCGCCTTAACGGCCGGCCAATGCCACGGCGTCCGCACCTGCCGACAGGTGCATCGGGCAGGACAGATCCGTCGCCGCACGCCATACCGCGGCCACGACGTCCGGGGTCTCGGTCACGGGCTCGCTCGACGCGGCCCAGCCGGCGAATACGCGCTGCGCCAGGTTGGCATACGGTTCGGGGATGGCTCCCATCCGGGCGCGCGCGTTGTCTCCGAAGCGGGTGTCCGGCGCGCGGCCCGGCAGCACCAGCTTGACGTGAATGTTGAAGGGCTCGAGCTCCAAAGCCAGGGACTCGCTGAACGCGTTCACCGCCGCCTTGCTGCCCGTGTAGACAGCCAGCAGGGGCAAGGGCATCAAGGTGACGCTGGACGTGACGTTCACGATCGTGCCCGCCCCACGCTCGCGAAACTGCGGCAGCACTGCCTGGATCATCGCGATCGTGCCGAGGGTATTGGCCTCGAACACGTCGCGCACGGTCGGCATCGGCGTGCCTTCCAGCGCGTTCAGCATGCCGATCCCAGCGTTGTTCACCAGCACGTCGATCGGCCCGGCTTGCGCCACCGCCCGGCGGATGCTTTCGGCATCCGTGACGTCCAGCGGCAATACACGCAAATGTTCTGACAATGGCAGGAGATCCGCGCGAAGCGTACGCATCGTGGCGACCACCTTCCAGCCGTGGTCGAGGAAGTGCCGGGCGGTCTCCAGGCCAAAGCCGGACGAGCAGCCCGTGATCAGGATGGTTTTCATGATGCGCCTCTTCAAGTGTCGGTAGACGCACTGTAGACCGCATGATCCGTACTATCTACAATAGAAAATCCTTTTTATTGTTCTCAACGTACAGCCATGACCGATCCACTGGCCGAGATGGTGCAACTGCTTCAGCCGGGCGCGCCCTTCTCCAAGGTGGTGAGCGCTGCGGGACGCTGGCGTGTTCACCGCCCGGAGCCGGACAAGACCTTCTATGGCGTGAATCTGGAAGGCCGCTGCCGGCTGGACGCCGAAGGACAGGCGCCCATCGTCCTCGAGCCGGGCGACTTCATCCTGATCCCGTCCACGCAAGGCTTCTCGATGTCCAGCCTCGAGTCGGCACCGGAAGACACCGATTCCGTGCCGGTGGCGCTGGGCCATGGCGAGTTTCGCCTGGGCGAGCCCGATGGGCCGCCGGACGTGCGATACCTCGTGGGCTATTGCGTCTTTGGCGCGCCCGACGCATCCCTGCTCGTGCCGCTGTTGCCACGGCTCATCCACGTGCGGGGCGAGCCGCGGCTCACCACGCTGGTGCAGCTGGTGACCGACGAGTGCCGCGCGCAGCGCCCTGCGCGCGACGTGATCCTCGCGCGCTTGCTGGAGGTCCTGTTCGTCGAGGCGCTGCGCTCCACCGCAGGTACCTCGGCGTCGTCTGGCCTGCTACGCGGGCTCGCGGACGAGCGGCTTGCTGTCGCGTTGCGCCGGCTGCACGAAGCGCCCACGCGTGCCTGGACGGTGGAACAACTCGCCGACGAAGCAGCGCTGTCGCGCACCGCGTTCTTCCAGCGCTTTCAGCGCGTCATGGGCATGGCACCGATGGCCTACCTGCTCACGTGGCGCATGGCGTTGGCCAAGCACCTGCTCAGACAAGGCCAGGCCAGCGTGGCCGAGATCGCAGAGCGCGTGGGCTACCGCTCGGTGAACACGTTTGGCGTTGCCTTCACGCGGCATGTGGGCATGCCGCCCCGGCGCTATGCCACACAAGCGCTGCGCGACACCGCCAGCGAGGATGTCGGCCTGCTTACGCCTCGCCTCCTGCCATCGATGGCCGCCGCCTGACCAACGTCCACAAGAGGCCGCATACCAGCACAGCCGCCGCCAGGTTATAGGACATCCCCCAGACGAAGGCCCGTGCATGAGCCGTCGCGGTGGCACCGTCCGCGTCGAGCGCGGCGGCGAAGAGGATGCCCACGACAGCCACGCCCAGCGCAGCGCCCACCTGCTGCACGGTAGAGATCACGCCTGAGGCCATGCCGGCCTGCCGTGCATCGACGAAGCCCAGCACCAGGTTCAGCAAGGGCGTCATGATGACGGCCTGGGCAGCGCCAACCACGACCAGCGTGGGAATCAGATGGGCAGGCACGAGGCTCGCACCGGGGACATGCACCTGGACGATGAGCACACCGAACGACACCGCGTACATCAACGCACCGACGGCCAGCACGCGCGTGCCCCAGCGGCTCACCCACCTCGGTGCCATCAGGGATGCCGCGACGAAGGCCACGCTGCACGGCGCGAAGAGACGTCCAGCGGCGAACGGGTCCAACCCCAACCCGGATTGCATCAGCAACGCGAAGCACAGGAAGAACGAGCTCGAGGTCGAGTACACCAGCATCACCAGCAGCGTGCCGCGGCCAAAGCCGCGCTGCGTGAGCAGCTGCATGTCCACCAACGGCACGCCACCGGTCTGGCGCCGACGCTCCTGCTGCACATAGAAGGCACGCAGCAGCACGCCGGCACCGGCGATCGATGCCCCAGTCCACAGAGGCCAGCCCTGGCCCGGTCCTTCCAGCAGTGGGACGAGCAGGCAAGCAAGCGCGGCACTCACCAGGATGACGCCCGGCAAATCCAGACCCACGCCATGCGGTGCCCGAGATTCCGGCACCCAGCGTGCGACGGCAATGGCCACGGCCCCGATGGGCACATTGATGAGAAAGATGCTGCGCCAGCCCCAGCCGAAGAGGTCCGCGTGCACCAGCCAGCCGCCCAGCACCTGCCCGGCGATGGCCGCCAAGCCCAGCGTCATGCCCAGCAGGCCAAACGCCTTGCGGCCATCGGCGCCATCGAAGCTCACGCGGATCGTGGCGTAGACCTGTGGGAACAAGAGGGCGGCTGCCAGCCCTTGCAGCACACGCGCCGCGATCAGCACCCCGGTGTCGGGCGCCAAACCGCATAGCGCCGAGGCCAACGTGAATCCGGCCATGCCCACGATGAAGAGTCGACGGCGACCGAACATGTCACCCATGCGCCCGCCGGTGATCAGCAGCACCCCGAACGCCAACTCGTAGCCTGCCACGATGAACCCGATCTGCGCGAAGCTCGCCCCGAGGTCCGACTGCATGCTGGGGATGGCCACGTTGACCACGAAGAGATCGAAGATCGTGACGAAGCCTGCAAGCAGCAGGACAGCCAGCCCCAACCAGGGCCGGGGCGAACGAGCGTGGACAGCGGAAGCATGCGACATGGCCTGTGCCGGTGAGGTGAAGAGGCCGCCATTCTGTGGCCGCATTTAGGCCATTACAATTTAGCCACTTATACTATTACTACCAGCAATCATGCCTCGTCTTGACCGCACCCGAGAGGAGCTTGCCGCGTTTCTGCGCGCGAGGCGCGAGCGCGTGTCGCCCGATGACGTCGGCTTGCCCACCGGCACACGCCGACGCACGCCAGGGCTGCGTCGCGAAGAAGTCGCCGCCCTCGCCGGGGTGGGTCTCACCTGGTATACGTGGCTGGAACAGGGACGCGAGATCAGCGTGTCGGCGGCGTTCCTGGACAATCTGACGCGTGTGCTGCGCCTGGACGCGGCCGAGCGCCGCCATCTCTTTCTCCTGGTGCACGGCCGCCCGCCGGTCGAGCCCGGCAAGACCTGGTGTGTGGTGCCGCACCTCGTCACGCGCTTGATGCATGATCTGGCCCCGCACGCGGCATACGTGTTAAATCTGCGCTGGGATGTGCTCGTCGCCAATACTGCGGCAAACGCCTTGTTCGGGTTTGATCAACACCCGCCCGCTGACCGAAACCTGCTGTGGCTGCTCTTTACGGATCCGACGCTGCGCGAGCGCTTCGATGACTGGGAAGCGCAAGCACCCGCGATGCTGAGCAGCTTTCGTCGGGATTACGTGCGCGCCACGCAGGATGCGGACACCGTGGCGCTCGTGCAGACGCTGCGCGACGTGTCACCGGCGTTTCGCACGGCGTGGGATCGACAGGACGTCCACGCGCCGTGCGAGGGGCAGCGGCGCCTGCGCATCGAGGGCGCCCTCCAGATATACGAACACACCACGCTCACGATCGATGCTGACAGGCATTTACGCCTGGTGGTGTACGCCAGGCAGGAAGCGCCCTGCCCTCAGGTCTGTTGATACACCGCCACGACCCGGTCAAAGCGGTGAGCAGCCAGGTCGTCGGTGCGGATCACGAAGTACACCGTGCCCTCGCCCAGGCTGCCGCCACTCCAGTCCGCCAGGTCCACCTGGAGCAACAGGCGCCAGTCCTGGGCCTGCGTGAAAATGCGGCTGCGCTCGCGCTTCCAGGTGTCGCGATCGAGGAACTCCTCGCCAAACTCGGTGGTGATCACCGCCTGAAAACGCGGATCGTCCTGCTCGGGCGTCGGGCTACCGAGTAGCTGGTGGCGTCGCCAGCGCTCGGCGGGATAGGCAAGGTCGAGGCTGTCGCGCATCTCGTCGTAGGCCTCGGCAAAGGCTTCTGCCGCCTCGTCCTGGGACTCGCCACGGTAATAGGCCTGCAATGCCGGGAGCCCGGCCATCTCCAACGAGGCCGGATCCGGCACGCCCCATCCTGCCGTCAGCGACACCGGTCGCGCCGGCGCGCCATAGTTCGTGCCCTGGGGTGCCTCGGGCGCTGGCTGATTGAACTCGCGGCGAATGTCCTCATGCATCCGGGCTTCGGCCTGCGCCGCTTCCACCAGATCCGGCGGCATGGCCAGCGGCCGAAGCGCCGCGGCCGGAGCATCCACCCACATGACGCGCGCCACGCGGGAGCCGGATTCCCAGGGGCCCACCGACAAGTCATAGAAGAAGAGCAGGCGGCCCTGCGACGGCAAGGGCTCGGCCACCTCGCCCAGGGCATGGGCTTCGGCCAGATCGATCTGGCCGATGAAGGCAAACGGCAGGCGTTTCTCGAGATGTGCGCGCATCTCCTTGGCCGCGTCTGGATTGCCACGCTTGGCGATCGCCTCGATGTCGGCCGGCAGATCCGGCCGCGGCCACGGGCTGCCCTCCGGCAATTCGGGGACACCGCCCAGGCGGGAGGCCCTTGCGTGCGTCGTCGGTTCGAGCCCGATGGCAGGCACCAGTGCCTGCGCGACCTGTTGCACCTGATGGGGCGTGAAGAACGTCTGCATGGCCTGCACTGCCAAGTCGGGTGCGTCGAACATCGTGAAGGCATCCTCTGGTTGTATCGCCCGCCGCCGAGCGTCGCTGAGATTTCAACCCGGCACGGGTTTTTCTGTCCGCGACAAAAAGGAAGTGAATGTGAAAGCCGCATCCCCATGCAAACGCGCGGGGCCGCCCACGGTGATGCCCACCGGCCGTCTCCAGACGCTGCCTTGGCGTGGGCCAGTATCATCTGGTCAGGCCGTGCGGCGCGCCAGGGCCGCGCACGCCCCTCACTATTTTCGATTGGACATTCTATGTGGCAGTGCCTCCTGATTGAAGACGACCAAGACAATGCGCGCTATCTGTCCAACGGCCTGACGGAACTCGGCCATATGGTGACGGTGAGCCCGGATGGCGTGAGCGGTCTCGAGAACGCCATGAAGGACAAGTGGGACATCATCATCCTCGACCGCATTCTCCCGAACCACGTGGATGGGCTCTCCATCCTGTCCACGCTGCGGGCCTTGAACAAGAAGACCCCGGTCCTTGTGCTCAGCGCGCTCTCGGCCGTGGATGATCGGGTCGACGGGCTGCGCGCGGGCGGCGACGACTACCTCGTCAAACCCTTCTCGTTCTCTGAACTCGTCGCCCGGCTGGACGCCCTCATCCGACGCACGCGCCCCGAGCTCGAGACCAAGGAGCTGCGTATCGCGGATCTGGTGGTCAACGTCGCCACGCAGAAGGTCCAGCGCGCGGGCACGCCGATATCGCTGCAGCCGCAGGAGTTCCGTCTGCTGGTGTATCTCATGCTCAACCCCCATCGCATCATCACCCGCACCATGCTGCTCGAGACGATCTGGGGATACAGCTTCGATCCGCAGTCCAATGTGATCGACGTCCAGGTGAGCCGGCTGCGCCGCAAGATCGATGGCGGCTCGGCTGTCCCCTTGATCCACACGATCCGCGGCACGGGCTACATCCTGTCCGATACCCATGGGCCTGGCCAGGCCGGCTCCTGCAACCCATGAGTCAGCCCCTCAAGCACCTCTGGAACTCGATCTCGTTTCGCCTGACGCTGAACTACGGCCTGCTCGCGACGCTGACGACGCTGATCCTGATCGCTTTCATCTCGGTGCAATTTCTCGCTGCCCTGCGCGCCGAATACACCCGCCAGATCGATGCCACCGCGCAGCGCCTCGTAGTCGCCTACGAAGATGGTGGACGCGACGCGCTGGTTGAAGCCATCGAGCTCACGCTATCGGACCGTATTGCCGCGGATCGCAAGGTGTACTTGCTCAACGATGAGAATGGCCGCAGGCTTACCGGTAATCTGGACCTGGCGAGCATCGTCTCCCCCTTCTCTCCAACGCACCGACACCTGCATACGCAGAGGCTGGCGGGCGGCGAGACGCTCGTGATTGGCCACCCGTCAACGGAGATCGGCAACATCTCCTCGCTGATTGGCAAAGCAGCCGCCGCGGCTATCCTGCTCGCCGTGATCCTCGTGCTCGTCGGCACCTATCTCTTTCGGCGTGAACTCGCCCACCGCGTCAACCACATCCGGCGCATCACGCAGAAGATCGGGGCAGGACAATTGTCGAACCGGATCCCGGCCGCGACGGGCGACGACGAGTTCACGCTGCTCAGCGGCGACATCAACGTGATGCTGGACCGCATCGAGCTCCTGATGAAGAGTGCGCGGCACATCTCGGACACCATCGCGCACAATCTTCGCACGCCGCTCACCCGCACCGTGGGCGCGCTGCGCGAGGCGCAGCAGCCGGGCACGCCTCAGGCAGCGGTGCTGGAGGCCAATCGCCAGGCCATCCGGAACATCGAGACGCTGAACGTGTTGCTGGAGAAGCTGCTGCAGATCGCGGAGATGGAAGCGGGCATCCAGCGGCGCACGTTCAAGCGCTGTGATCTGGGCGTCATCGTGAACGACGTGATCGAGATGTACGAGACGCTGGCCGAGGACAGGGGGAAGCGTCTGACGTGCACGACGCTGGAGAACATCACCCTGCATGGCGATGCCAACCTGATTGCCAGTGCGCTCGCCAATCTCGTGGACAACGCGGTCAAGTATGGGCATCGGGAGGTGCGCGTGGCGGTGACGCGGCTAGGGTCGACGGCACGCATCGTGATCGAGGATGATGGCCCGGGGATCGATGCCGCTGAACACGAACATCTGGGCAAGCACTTCTATCGCTCGGATCCGTCCTCCGAAGGACACGGCCTGGGCCTGACGAGCGTGATGAGCATTGTCGGCCTGCACTGCGGCACCCTGGCCTTCTCGGATGCGCGGCCTGGGTTGCGGGTAATCGTCTCACTGCCGATCAACCCGCAAGCCTGATCTGGGAAAACCGATCTGCGGCTGGCTCGGAACCCGAGGGTTGACCGAGCCAGCGTGTCCTCAGCTGGACTTGACCGATTCCGTGGCGATCGACACGGCGGAGCGCTGACGCACAGTGCTCCAGATACCCCACACGAGCAGCACGAGCGTGATGACGAGCAGCCACAGGCTGATCGGACGCGACACGAACGCCGCGCCGATGTCGCCCCGGGCCAGCAGCATGGCGCGCCGGAAGTTTTCCTCCAGCATGGGGCCGAGCACGTAGCCGAGCAGCAGCGGCGCGGGCTCGAAGGCCAGCACGCGCAGGATGTAGCCGGCAATGCCGAACAACATGACCGCATACACGTCGAAGACGTTGTTGTTGACGCCATACACCCCGATGCAGACGAACATGACAATCGCCGGGTAAAGGATGTGGTAGGGGATCGTCAGCACGCGGACCCACACGCCAATCATCGGCACGTTCAGGATCACGAGGAGGATGTTGCCGATCCAGAAGCTCATGATCAGGCCCCAGAACATCGCGGGCTGCTCGGTGAGCATGCTCGGGCCAGGCTGGATGCCGTGGATCATCAGCGCACCGATGATGAGCGCCATCGTCACGCTGCCCGGGATGCCCAGGGTGAGCGTGGGGATGAACGAGGCCATGTCGGACGCGCTGTTGGCCGTCTCGGGCGCCATGATGCCCTCGATGGTGCCGTGGCCAAAGCGCTCGGGGTGCTTGGACATGCGCTTTTCCACGGCATAGGCCATGAAGGCCGCCACGGTGGGGCCGACACCGGGCAGCACGCCCAGCATCGCACCGATGCTTGACCCCCGGGCCATGCCGCTCCAGGAGCGCTTGACCTCATCCCGCGTGGGCAGCATCGACTTCATCGAGACGTCGACCTCGCGATCGGCCGCCTTCACGTGGTTCACGCTGGCGATGATCTCGGTGATACCGAACAGCCCCATGGCCAGCGCCACGATGCCCACACCGTCCATCAACTCCGGGAAGTTGAGGGTGAAGCGAGACACACCCGAGTTCACGTCCGTGCCGACGAGGCCGAGCATGACGCCTGCCACGACCATGGTGACGCCCTTCATGGCCGAACCAGACGAGACGACCGAGGCGGCGACCAGGCCCAGCACCATCATCGCGAAGTATTCGGAAGGACCGAACTTGAACGCGACGCTGGCGATGGGCTCGGCAAAGAGCATCAGCAGCACGATGCCGGCGCTGGCCCCGACGAAGGAGGCGACCGTTGTCATCAGCAGCGCGACGCCAGCCCGCCCCTGCTTGGCCATGGGAAAGCCGTCCAGACACGTCACCGCGTTGGCCGGGGTGCCGGGCAAGTTCAGCAGGATCGAGGCTGTCGAGCCGCCGTAGGTACTGCCATACCAGATCCCCGCGAGCATGATCAGCGCGGCGGTGGGGTCCAGGTGATAGGTGATCGGAAAGAGCAGCGACATCGTCGCGAGCGTCCCGACCCCGGGGATCACGCCGATCAGCGTGCCGAGGCTGACCCCGACCACGCACCAGAGAAGATTGTTCCAGGCGAGCGCGGTCCCGAGACCGAGCACGATATTGCCGAAAAGACCATCCATCGTATGCTTCCTACCAGGGCCAGGCGATGACCGGCACAATCAGACCAAGACCCACTTTGAAGATGAGGGTCGCGAGGATAGCCACGCTCGCGGCCAGCACGAGCGAGCCTTTCCAGGAGAGCTTGCTGTCGGCCATGCCGGACAGCAAGGTCTGCACGATGATGGCCGGGATCATGCCGAACGGGACGAGCAGCAGCGCGAACGCGAGCACGGAGAGGCTGATGAAAACGAGCGGCCGCATCTCGAGCTTCGGCATCACCCCAGCGCGAAAGAAGGCGGGGATCATGATGATCAGACCGCAGAGGATCAGAAGGCCGCTCACCAGGGCGGGGAAGTAGCCCGGCCCCATGCGGGCGAGCGTGCCCACCTGGAACGCGGTCAGTGAGTGGTACATGGTCCCGATGCCGGCCAGCGTAATCAATACGCCGCCGATCAAGTCGCGGTAATCGACTCGACGCATGTCGGTGTCTCCTTTGGAATTTTTGCCGATTGCAGCTCCGGCAAGATGCACGAAACGTCGGCCGCATTATCCCTTCGGGCGGGCAACACGCGTCAAGTTAGCGTTTCATGACCGATTGGTCATGTTGGCGAAAAGACCTGGATCGACGACCCGCCGAGGCAGGGTTAGCCGTAAGCCGGCAAGCTGCGGGGACAACCGCTGAGTTCGCGCACACAGGGTGGCTCTCACCTGTCGGGTCTGAAACCTGCGGCGCGGCTCCGGAATACGGATCACGTACTTCCTACAGCACAGCATGACGGGCGTAGCCCCCATCCCCTGCAAGACGTCCCAACCGGCTGGCAAGCCGCGCGCCACTGCGCCCGCCGTCACGCTGCGTCTGGTGCTGGGCGATCAACTCAACCCGCATCACAGCTGGTTCGGCCACGTCGACCCAGAGGTCGTCTATGTGCTGATGGAGGTGCGCAGCGAGACGGATTACGTGCTGCACCATGCGCAGAAGATCCTCGCGATCTTCGCCGCCATGCGCGAGTTCGGCAGGCAGCTGCGTGCCGCTGGTCACCGCGTGCGCTACGTAAAGCTGGATGATCCGAGCAATCGACAGGCCATCACCGGCAATCTGGACGCGCTGGCGGTGCACTACGAGGCGCGGCAGGTGCAGTGGCAACAGCCAGACGAATGGCGACTGGATCGCGCGCTCGCGGACTGGGGCGCGTCGCATGATCTGGCCTGCACGGCAGTGGACACGGAACACTTCCTGACGGGCCGTGGGGATCTTGCCGAGATGATGGGCGAACGGCCGCAATGGCTGATGGAAGATTTCTACCGCCAGATGCGCCGCCGCTGGCAACTGCTGCTCACGCCGCAGGGCAAGCCCGAAGGCGGCCAGTGGAACTACGACCATGACAACCGCAAACGCTGGCCGGGCACACCGCCTGAGCCTCCGGACTGGCGACCTACCCACGACCACAGCGCGTTGTGGGCGATGGTGGAGCAAACCGGGGTAAAGAGCTTCGGCAACCCGCAGGCTGCCGCGATGCGCTGGCCCGTGAATCGCGAGGAGGCCCTGCAATGCCTCGATGCCTTCATCGACACCGCCCTGCCAAACTTCGGCGCTTATGAAGACGCCCTGGCGAGCGAGGCGCCACGCCTCTTTCACTCGCTCCTGTCCTTTGCGCTCAACGTGAAAATGCTGCATCCGCTGGAGGTGGTGCAGCGCGCCGAAGACGCCTCTCGCGCGGGCAAGGCCCCGCTCGCGGCCACGGAGGGCTTCGTGCGGCAGATCATTGGCTGGCGCGAATACGTGCGCGGGATCTACTGGTCGCACATGCCGGGGTACGACGCGCAGAACGCCCTGGGCCATCACACCCCGCTGCCGCACTGGTTCTGGAGTGGCGACACCCGCATGCGCTGCCTGCACCTGGCGATCACTCAGTCCCTGGAGACGGCGCACGCTCATCACATCCAGCGGCTGATGGTGATTGGCAACTTCGCCCTGCTGGCAGGGCTGGATCCGAAGGAGCTGCACCACTGGTACCTGGGCATCTACATTGACGCCTTCGAATGGGTGGAGCTGCCGAATACCCTCGGCATGAGCCAGCGCGCCGATGGCGGCGTGATCGCTACCAAGCCATACGTGAGCAGTGCGGCCTACGTGAACCGCATGAGCGACTACTGCCGTGGCTGTGCGTACGATCCGAAGCAGAGGACAGGAGACGGCGCCTGTCCGTTCAACGCGCTGTACTGGGATTTCTTCGCGCGCCACGCCGACGTCTTCCAGGACAATCCACGGTTGCGCATGGTGTATAGGCAGCTCGAGAAGATGCCGGAGGATCAGCTAGGGGCCATCCAACAGCATGCCGCGCTAGTGCGCCGAGACGTCGACCGTCTATAAATACAGCGCCCCTTTTCTAACGCCTGCGCAACCACCGGGTCAGCCAGCCAGGTTTGCGTGAAGATGACACAGGTGGCAGGTCAGCGACTGACGTCGGCGGCAACCACTCGCTTGCCGCCTCGACGGGGGCCGTCTTCACCACCGCCTGCGGCCCTTCGATGTCCCACCCGATCACGCAACAGCCGCAGCCCGTGTTGTGCACCCACGTCAGCTGATCGACGTACGCTAGGATCCATTGTTCGGTCCTCGCCACGAGGTCTTCGTCGCGGATGTCCACGCACAGGCTGGCGCGCGTGGCGCCAGGGACGATATGCGGTGGTACAGGATCATCGCGTAGGTAGATCGCCCGCAGGGCGTCGTCTTCGGTCATGACGGATAGGCTATAGCAGTTCCTAGACAATAGATAGGCGACACCGCGTCACGCCTGACATCACTCGCGGAGGAACACCCATATGAGCAACGCATCCGGGACCGTGCTGGTCACTGGCGGCAGCCGCGGCATCGGCGCAGAGGCCGTCCTCCTCCTCGCCCGTGAGGGCCACGACGTGGTCTTTACCTACCGGGAGCGTGCTGAGGCGGCCGAGACGGTGGTGCGACAGGTGCACGCGCTGGGTGGCCGTGCCTGGGCGGTCCAGGCGGACATGGCCGCCCCCGATGCGCCAGAGCGTGTGCTGGCGCAGATGCCGCCCGACGCCGCGCCCCTGGTCGGCCTGGTGAACAACGCCGGCATCACCGGCCCGCTCGGCACGTTCGCCGACACGGCCCTGGACACCATGCGCCGCGTGCTGGAAGTCAACGTGCTCGGTCTGTATGCCCTCACCCAGGCGGTGGTAAGGCACTGGCTGGCGCAGGGCCAGCCGGGCGTGATCGTGAATGTGTCGTCTGCCGCGGCCACGCTTGGCTCGCCCGGGGAATACGTGCACTACGCCGCGTCCAAGGCTGCCGTCGAAACCTTTACCCTGGGGCTGGGCAAGGAGCTCGCGCCCCATGGCATCCGGGTCAATTGCGTCTCGCCGGGCACCAGCTTGACCGAGATCCATGCCATCGCCGGCGACGCCAACAAGCCAGCGCGCGTGGCGTCCCGGATCCCGCAGGGACGGGCTGGTGAACCGCAGGAGATCGCCGAGGCCATCGTGTGGCTGCTGTCGCCCCGGTCGTCCTACGTGACGGGCACGGTGTTGCGGGTGGCGGGCGGGTTGTGAGCTCCGTGGGGCTCACGCGAGTGGGGACCGCGCCAACGAGGAAAGCGCGTTGACGCTGCACGGCGTCACGCCACTTCAATTTACTATCTAACATTATATTTTTTTATATAATATTGGCATTGTCTCGGCCTCTCGTCTCCAGCCATGTCCCTCTCAGCTGTCGTCGTCCCACCCGACGCCCTGCGCCAAGCCGCCGGCACGGCGGTCAGCACGCTGCGATTACTCGCCAACGAAGATCGCCTTCTGCTGCTCTGCCAGCTGTCCCAGGGGGAGATGTGCGTGGGTGACCTTGAACGCACGCTGGGTATTCGCCAGCCCACGTTGTCGCAACAGCTTGCCGTCCTGCGCCAGGAAGACGTCGTCCATACCCGCCGCGAGGGCAAGCAGATTTACTACCGTGTGGCCGATGCACGCGCGCTCAAGATCCTTGAACTGCTGTACCTGCTCTACTGCCCAAAGGAGTGATCTGATGACGATTGACTGGCTCTCCTTCACACCAGGCTCCGCGTTGGCTGGCGGCGCGCTGATCGGCCTGGCTGCCGCCCTGTTTGTCCTGTTCACTGGACGCATCGCGGGCATCAGCGGCATTCTGGGCGGGCTCTTGCGCCGGCCGGCAACGGGTGCTGGCTGGCGCCTCGTGTTCTTCGGGGGCCTCGTCCTTGCACCGGTCGTGTACGGACTCGTCACCGACTTGCCCCAGTTCCAGATCGATGCCGGCTGGGCCGCCCTGGTGGCCGCCGGCCTGCTCGTGGGCGTGGGCACCCGTTACGGCGCTGGCTGCACCAGCGGACACGGCGTCTGCGGCATTTCGCGCCTGTCGCTTCGCTCGCTCGTGGCAACCGCCGTCTTCATGGGCGCGGGCATCGTCACTGTGTACGTCGTCCGCCACCTCCTGACCTAAGGCACGCGTCATGCATCTCATCATCGCCTCGCTGGCTGGACTCATCTTCGGACTGGGCCTCATGCTCTCGGGCATGACCAACCCTGCCAAGGTACTGGGTTTCCTGGATGTGGCCGGCCCCTGGGACCCCTCGCTCGCGCTGGTCATGGCGGGCGCCATTGCGGTCGGTGTGTTTGCGTTTGCGTGGGCCAGGCGCCGCACGCACAGCCTGCTTGGGCTGCCTATGGAGCTTCCCTCCAGCCGGCAGATCGATCGTCGCCTAGTGGGCGGCAGCCTGCTCTTCGGTATTGGCTGGGGGATCGCGGGCTTCTGTCCGGGCCCTGCACTCGTGGCTCTGGGCATGGGTGAGCGCAAAGCCGTCGTGTTCGTCGTGGCGATGCTCATCGGCATGGGAATCTTCGAATACCTGGAGCGGCGCCGTGTCGCGAAATCCTCAAAAGAGGGGCAACCATGACCCATCAGAACAGCCTCCACATCGAAGGCTTCTTCGACACGGCGACGTCAACCGTCAGCCACATCGTCCTGGACCAAGCCACGCGACAATGCGCGTTGCTTGATACCGTGCTCGACTACGACCCCAAGCCGGCCGAACCTCATATGCCAGCGCGGAGCGGCTCGCGAGCCGCGTGCACGCGCTCGGGCAAGCTGTGTGCTAAGCGGTATCCCAAACCGTCACTTCCAGGCATCTGCCCCATGAATCGAGAATCCCTTAGCGAACTGCTGTTCGACACGCGCTTTCTGACCGTCACCGTGGCGAACTGGTTGATTGCTTTCACGGTGATGATCATCGCGTTCTTCGCGTTGCGCATCGTGGTGAGCTTTCTGCGTCGCCGCCTGGCGCACGCGGCTGAACACACCGACTCGCTCTTCGGTCGCGTGGCGGCCGTGGTGGTGGGCGGCACGAGCAACACCCTCATCGGGCTCGTGGCGATCCTGATTGGCGTGGGGCTGCTGGATCTGCCTCCCCGCTGGATGGAACGCGTGAGCAGCTTGTGGTTCATCGTCGTTGCCCTGCAGGTGGCGCTATGGGCCAATCGGGCCATCACACTGGGCATGGAACACTATGTGAGCCGCTCGGCCGGTGTGACCAAGCCACAACTGAGCGCGCTCGCCTCGCTCATGATGTGGGGCGCCAAGGTATTCCTGTGGGCTATCCTGCTGCTCGCCATGCTGTCCAACCTTGGCGTGAACATCACCGCCTTCGTGGCCAGCCTGGGCGTGGGCGGCATCGCTGTCGCCCTGGCCGTGCAAAATATCCTGGGAGACCTCTTCGCTTCGTTGTCGATTGCGGTGGACAAGCCGTTCGAAGTGGGCGATTTCATCGTTGTGGGGTCGCAATCCGGCACCGTCGAGCACGTGGGTCTTAAGACCACGCGCATCCGCAGCCTGGGCGGCGAACAGATCGTCATGGCCAACACGGCCATGCTGAGCAGCACCGTGCAAAACTACAAGCGCCTGAGCGAGCGGCGCGTGGTCTTCAAGTTCGGCTTGACGTACGACTGCACCGCCGAGCAGGCGCGCCAAGTGCCAGGCATTGTCGAGCGCATCATCCGTGGCATGGACAAAACCCGCTTCGATCGCTCGCACTTTCAGGGATTCGGGGATTCGTCACTGGATTTCGAGACGGTCTACATCGTGCTGGATGCGGGCTACAACACCTACATGGACATCCAGCAAGAGATCAACTTGCAGCTGATGACCGAGTTCGCGGCACTGGGCGTGGACTTTGCCTTTCCGACGCAGACTATCCACGTGGCGTCGGTGCCGACCCCACACCGCCCGCAGGCAGACGTGCCCGTCGCGGCCTGAAAAGACTCAGGCGAGTGAAGCCTTGCCCTGCATCAGAAAGGCTGAGCGGGCGGCGCGGGTCGCGCCCTCAGCCTCAGGCTGTCAGATTCTTGTCGCTCTGCTGATACGGCGGCAGTTTGGCGCCGCATCGGAAGCAATAATTCGCGTCAGCCCGCTGGCCTTCGGTCAGACACTGATGGCAGGTGCGCGTCGTCACCCTTTGCTCGCGCTCTCTGTTCGCCATGGTCATCTCGACCGTGACGATGCCGGTGGGCACCGCCAGCACGCCCCAGCCCAGCAGCATCATGAAGGCGGCGATGAGGCGCCCCAGTGGCGTCTGGGGCGCGATGTCGCCATAGCCCACCGTGGCCAGCGTGGAGATCGCCCAGTAGGCGCTGGTCGGGATGTTGGTGAAGCCGCGCGAGGGGCCCTCGATGATGAACATGAGCGTGCCCATGACGAGCACGACGATGAGGACCACCGAGAGGAACACGAGGATCTTGCGACTGCTGCTGCGCAGGGCCTGGCCCAGCATCACGTACTCTTCGACGTAGCGCGTGAGCTTGAAGACCCGGAACACCCGCATCAGCCGCAAGGTGCGGATCGCGATGAGGAACGAAAACTGGGGAAAGAGGAGTGCCGCGTAGGTGGGCAGCACTGCCAGCAGATCGACGATGCCGTAGAAGCTGCGCACATATCGCCATCGACGCTGCACACAGATCAGCCGCGCGATGTATTCCACCGTGAAGAGCGCGGTGAATCCCCATTCGAGCTGCTGCAGCAGCACCCCGTGCCGCATCGCGATCTCGTCCACGCTGTCGAGCATCACCACGACCAGGCTCAGCAGGATCATCACGATCAGCCACTGGTCGAAGCGTCTGCCGGCCGTCGTGTCAGCCTCGAAGATGATGGTGTAGAGCTTGAGCCGCCAACCGGAGAGTGGCTTGCCGAGGTCGTCGGCGATGGCCTCCTGGGACGGGGCAATGTTCTGGCGTATCACGGGAGGTGCGGCAAAGTCAGGCGATGGTCGAGACTAGCATAGCCACGACGCGGCCATCACGGCGCAGTCGCGCGCCCTGGCCCGCGTTGCGACGCCCATTCACGGTGAAGAAGTGCGTACTGCATCGTGTTCTCGTAGATCGGATTGCCCTGGGCGTCGTTAGTGAACGCGATGAACTCCTTGAAGACGCCCTCCCGGCGCATGCCGAGCTTCTCGCACAGTCTCCATGATGGCGTGTTCGTGTCTTCCACATAGGCGTAAAGCCGGCGCGCCGCCTTCTCCGTGAACAGGCAGGCGAACAGCGCATCTGCAGCCTCGAACGCGTAGCCCTGCCCGCCGAAGGCCGGATGGAAGTTCCAGCCGACCGAGACGGTATCGCCCTCGGGATGTGCGAAGAGATCGCCGATGAGCTTGCCCGTGTCGCGCAAGCACACAGCGATGGCGGTGTCATCGTTGCTGCGCTTCTCGGCTTCGCGCTCGGCATCGGCCAGGGTGGGCAGTGCGAGCGACAGAAAGCAACTCGCGGTGGGCTCATGCAAATAGGCGAAGAGATCTGCCGCGTCGTGCGGCGTGAAGCGGCGCAGGACGAGGCGGGGGGTGTCGATGGGCATCATGGGTGTTGAGTATCAGGGAATCGAATTCTCGACGAAGGCTGTCAGCAAGTTCAGGGCACGACGCCACCACCCAGCGCTCGATAGAGTGCCACGGCACTGCCGAAGGCGTCGCGACGCACGTCCAACAGGGCCTGTTGGGCCGCGTAGTGTTGCCGTTGGGCATCCAGCAGCTCCAGCCGCCCCTCCAGGCCCGCGCGGTAGCGCAGTTCGGAAAGCTCGGCACGGCGTCGCGCGCTGGCCACGACGCGCGCCTGGGCTTCGATCTGGCGCCCGTACGTCTGCTGTCCCGCCAGCCCATCGGCCACCTCGCGAAATGCCGTCTGGATCGCACGCTCGTACTCGGCCACGGCGGTGGACGTGCGCACCTCGCCCAGACGCAGTTCGGCGCGCAGCCGGCCAGCCTCGAAGAGCGGTTGTGTGATCTGAGGCGAGAAACTCCAGAGCCGATGCTGGCCAGTGAAGAGTGCGCCCAGCGTTGGGCTCGCAAAGCCCAGCGTGGCCGTCAGCGACAGGCGCGGGAAGAAGGCGGCTCGAGCGACGCCAATGTCGGCGTTGGCTGCAATCAGGTTCTGTTCAGCCTGACGAATGTCGGGCCGGCGGATGAGGAGATCGGAGGGCAGGCCCGCCGGCAACGTCGTCAGCACTGGCTGCTGGTCCAGCGGCAGTCCCTCGGGCAGATCGTCCGGCAGGTCTGCGCCCACCAAAAGACGCAGGGCATTCTGCGCCTTTGCCAGTGCGCGGGTGCGGGCCTGCATGTCTGCCTCGGCCGTCGCCACCTGGCCCTCGGCCTGGGCAACATCCACGGCACTGTTCTGCTGACCTTGCTGCAGCAACCGGGCGACCGCCAGGGACTGCTCCCAGTCGCTCAGGGTGCGCTCGGCCAGCTCCCGTTGCGCCAGCGCCAGCCGCTCTGCCAGGTAGGCGTCGGCGAGCGCACCGATCAAGGCAATGTGCGCCGTGGTGCGCCCTTCTTCGCTGGCCAGGTAGCGCGCGAAGGCGCCCTGCGACAGCGAGCGGGCGCGGCCGAAAAGATCGACCTCGAAGGCGCTCAGCCCGACGTTCGTGATGAACTGATCGGCCACGCCGGGGGCGGCGCTTGCGCCATCCCGGCCCCGGCCTTCGGCAGCCGACCGTTGGCGGGTCGCGCCCGCGGTGGCGGCGATGGCAGGCAACCCGGCCGCGCGCTGGATGCGGTATTGCGCATGCACCGCCTCGACATTCAGCGTGGCCACGCGCAAGTCGCGGTTGTTCTCCAGCGCCAACGCGATCAGGCGCTGCAGGCGGGGATCGGGAAACATCGTCTGCCAACCGATGTCGGCCGCGGGCGGGAACGCCGACTCAGCCGGCGTCTTTGGGTAGGCGCCCGGCACCGGGGCGTCGGGCAGCGTCAACGTCGGCGTGAGCGAGCAGCCGGACACGACCAGCGCCAGGGCGAGCAACAGGGATCTCATGACATCAGCCCTCCAGGTGGGAGCGCGTGGGCGCACGGCGTGACCGGCGGGCTTGCCGCCAGCGCTGGACGTGCTCCTGAGAGCCCATCACGACCACATAGAAGACCGGCACGAAGAAGACCGCCAGCACGGTGGCCGTGACCATGCCGCCGAAGACGCCCGTGCCGATGGCGTGCTGTGTTTCCGCACTGGCACCCGAGGCGATCATCAACGGCACCACGCCCAGCGTGAACGCCAACGACGTCATCAGGATGGGGCGCAGACGCAGCCTGGCTGCCTCGACGGCTGCCTCCACGAGCCCTCTGCCCTGGCTGCGCAACTGCCGCGCGAACTCCACGATCAGAATGGCGTTCTTGGCCGAGAGCCCGATCACGGTGATCATGCCAACCTTGAAGAAGACATCGTTGGGCAGCCCGCGCAGCAGCACCGCTGCCACCGCACCCAAGAGACCCAGCGGCACCACCAGCATCACGGACAGCGGGATGGCCCAGCTTTCATACAGGGCCGCCAGCACCAGGAACACCACGAGCATGGACAACGCCATCAGCAGCGGGGCCTGGGCGACCGACTGCCGCTCCTGCAAGGACTGCCCCGTCCATGCGACGGCGAAGCCCGGCGGCAGTTGTGCCACCAGCCGTTCCATCTCGGCCATCGCCTGTCCGCTGGAGGCGCCAGCCGCGGGGGCGCCGGAGATGCGTGCGGCCGGAAAGCCCTGGTAGCGCACCAACTGCAACGGTGTCTCGGCCCAGGTGGGCGTCACCACCTCCGACAAGGGCACCATGCCGCCGCTCGCGTTGCGCACATAGAGCCGCAGCACGTCGTCGACCTGCATGCGCGCCGGCGCATCGGCCTGCACGATGACCTGTTGCATGCGGCCGGCGTTGGGAAAGTCGTTCACATACGCCGAGCCCAGCGCACTGGAGAGCGTCTCGCTGATGTCCGTGAACGACACCCCGAACGCCTGGGCCTTGGCCCGATCGATGTCCAGGCGCACGCTGGCGCCTGCCGGGAGACCATCGGGCCGGACGTCGGCAAGCACGTGGCTTTTCGCGGCGAGCGCCAGCAGCTGGGCCTCGGCCGCTTGCAGGGCGGCATGCCCCTGATTGGCGCGGTCCTGCAGTCGCATCGTGAAGCCCGCGCTGTTGCCCAGTTCGTCGATCGCCGGTGGCATCATGCTCATCACGGTCCCCTCTTGCGCTGCAGCCATGGCCTTGTCCACCTGCGCGACCTCGTCACGCACCGTCGCGCCGTTGCGCTCGCCCCAATCCTTCAGGGTGGTGAATGCCATCGCGGCATTAGGCCCCGATCCGGAAAAGCCAAACCCGAGAATCGACATGTTGGACGCGATCCCGGCGCGCGAGGCCACATGCTGCTCGTAGCGCTGGATCACGTCGAGCGTGCGTTCTGCCGTGGCATCGGCCGGCAGCTGGATCGACGTCATGAAGTAACCCTGGTCCTCTTCGGGCAGGAAGGACGACGGCAATTGACGGAAGGCCACCAGCAGCACCCACACCAGCACCGCGAAGACCAACATCGTGCGCATGCTGCGCGCGAGCAAACGGCGAACGCCAACCGTATAGCGCGCGGTCATCCGCTCGAAGCCACGATTGAACGCACCGAAGAAGCCGCGCTTGTGATGTTGCCCGGGGGCGACAGGCTTGAGCAGCGTGGCGCACAGCGCCGGCGTCAGGGTGAGCGCGAGGAACGCCGAGAACAGGATGGACACCGCCATGGACAACGCGAACTGCTGGTAGATGACGCCCACCGAACCGGATGCAAAGGCCATCGGAATGAACACGGCGGTGAGCACCAGCGTGATGCCGATCACCGCGCCGGTGATCTCCTGCATCGCCTGGATCGTGGCCTCCCTGGGCGCGAGCCCGTGCCTGGCCATGATCCGCTCGACATTCTCGACGACGACGATGGCATCGTCCACGATGATGCCGATGGCGAGCACCATGCCGAACATCGTCAACGCATTGATGGAAAAGCCTGACGCCAGCATCACGGCGAAGGTGCCGAGCAAGGCGATGGGCGCCACGATGGCGGGGATCACGGTGTAACGGATGTTCTGCAGGAACAGGAACATCACCAGGAACACGAGGCCCATCGCTTCGATCAGCGTGATCACCACCTTCTGGATCGAGACCTTGACGAAGGGTGCTGTATTGAAGGGCGTGGAATAGCTCATGCCCACCGGCAGGGTCGGCTTCAACTCGGCCAGTCGCGCGATCACGGCGTCCGACACACGCACCGCGTTCGCGCCCGGCGAGAGCTGCACGGCCGCTGCGGTCGACACTCGGCCGTCCTCGCGCGTGGAAAAGCCGTAGGATTGCGCGCCGAGCTCCACCCGGGCCACATCGCCCAACGTCACCTTGGAGCCATCCGGATTGGCCCGCAGCACGATGGCCGCAAACGCCTCGGGCGTCTCGAGTTGCCCTTGCACGGTCAACGGCGTCGAGACCTTCTGGCCAGGGATCGTGGGTGCATCGCCCACGCGCCCCGGTGCAATCTGCGCGTTCTGCTGCGTGATCGCTGCGCTGATGTCGTTCATCGAGACGCTGAACGCAACGAGTTTGGCCGGGTCCACCCAGACGCGCATCGCCTGCTCCGCGCCGAAGAGCTGCACCCGTCCCACGCCCTCGATGCGGCGCAGCTCCTCGACGATGTTGCGCGCCATGTAGTCGCTCAACGCCGTGCCATCATGGCGCCCGTCGTCGGATTTCAGCCCCACCATCATCAGAAAGTTCGACGATGCCGATTCCACGCCCAGGCCGTTCTGGCGCACCACCTGCGGCAGGCGCGCCTCGACGGCCTTCAGGCGGTTCTGCACGTCCACCTGCGCCATCTCCGGATTCGTGCCGGGCTTGAATACCGCCGTGATCTCGGCGCTGCCGGACGAATCGGCCGAGGATTCGTAGTACAGCAGGCTCTTGACGCTGGACAGCTCGCGCTCGATGACGCTGAGCACCGAATCGTTCATGGCCTGCGGCGTGGCACCCGGGTAGGTGGCCGAGATGCTGACCGAGGGGGGCGCCACGGAAGGAAACCGGGCGATCGGCAACTGGGGAATCGCGATGAGCCCGAGCAGAATGATGAAAAGCGCGATCACCCAGGCGAACACCGGGCGATGAATGAAGAACTGCGGCATGCCAGACGCTCCGGGCTCAGCGAATCGACGTCGTCGACGCGGCAGCCATGCTGGTTTGCAGCGCCTCGGCCCTGACCTCGACGTCCTCGGCCAGCCGATCCATGCCGGCCACAACGACGTTCTGGCCCGCTCGCAGACCGGACGCGACGCGGTAGCGGCCTTGCGTGAGCTCGCCCAATGTGATGCCCGTCAACTGCGCCTTGGCGCTGTCATCCACCGTCCAGACGTGCGGCTTGCCCTCGATCCGCACGACAGCCTGCTGCGGCACCGTCAGCGCATCGTCGTAGCTCACGAGCGGCAAGCGGGCGCGCACGAACATGCCGGGCAGCAGGTGCTGCTGCGGATTGTTCACCAGCACGCGCACGAGAAGATCGCCCGTGCCGGCATCCACGTTGATGCCGGAAAACAGGATGCGGCCCGATTCCTTATGCACGGTGCCGTCGCTCTTCAGGATGGCGACCGGCAGCCCAGCCTGCGAGGACTCGGCCGCCATGGCTTCGCGCAACACCTTCCAGGATGCCGCCGGACGTCGCACGTCCACGTACACCTGATCGATCTGCTGCACGCGCGCCATCGGCGTGGTGTCGCCACTGGCCACCAGAGCCCCTTCGGTGACCAGGGCCTGGTCGATGCGGCCAGAGATGGGCGTCTCAACGGTGGCGAACGTGAGGTCCAGCCGGCGGCGCGACAAGGTAGCGCGTGCCTGCGCCACGTCGGCCACCGCCTGCTGACGCTCGGCCACCGCATCGTCATACGTCTGGCGGCTGACGGCATCCGCCTGGACGAGTGGCGCCATGCGTTCGACCCGCGTGCTGGCGCGCGATGCGGCCGCCTCGGCACGCTGCAGGGCCGCAACCGCGCTTTGCGCCTCCGCGCGCAAGGCGGCCGAGTCGATCTCGAAGAGTGGCTGCCCGGCGCGCACGTCGGCGCCCTGCTCGAACAGGCGCTTGCGCACGATGCCGCTCACCTGCGGTCGGATCTCGGCCACGCGGACTGGCGCCACACGCCCCGGCAGATCTTCCGTGAGGACGAGCCTGGCAGGGGTGACGGTCATCACGGCCACCAAGGGCCGGGGCGCGACGACAGGTGCCTCGCCGGCGCGGCCGCAACCTGTCAGGGCCGAAAATGTCAGCACCCACAATGCGCCCAGGCGGCGCCTACGTTCCATCTTCATGACGATTCCTTCATGGCGGGCGAAGGGCACCCGCGAGCAGGGAGGCAGTCTGAACACGCACGGTGGGGTTTGTGCCGAGGGTGTGTGGAGATACGATGGAGGTCTTGATCGCATGCCAGGTTTTCTTATGTCTACCGTTCCAGCGTCGCCCGACTCGGCCGATGCGCAAGCCCTGGTGCTCGTCGCCGAAGACGAACCCGAGATCGCCGAGATCCTGCAGGCCTACCTGCGCCGTGCCGGGCTGCGCACCGCGCATGCGCCGGACGGCCAGCGGGCACTGGACATGCACCTGTCGATGAAACCGGACCTCGTCCTGCTCGACGTGCAGATGCCCAAGCGGGACGGCTGGCAGGTGCTTGCCGAAATCCGTCACCGGGGCCAGACGCCCGTCATCATGCTCACTGCGATGGACCAGGACATCGACAAGCTGATGGGCCTGCGCAGCGGCGCGGACGATTACGTCGTCAAGCCCTTCAACACGGCTGAGGTGGTGGCCCGCACGCAAGCGGTGCTGCGCCGCGCGATGGCGCAGACGCAAGTTCAGGCGCGCGTGCTGCGCGTGCCGCCCTTCGAGATCGACCTCGATCAGCATGAGGCGCTGGTTCACCTGGACGGCATCACCCACGCCCTATCGCTGACCCTGACCGAATTCCGACTGCTGACCCACCTGGCACGCGCGCCTCGCCGGGTGCACACCCGCGCAGAGCTGCTGGCCGCCTGCCTGCCAGAGGGCGACGCGCTGGAGCGCACCGTGGACAGCCACATCAGCAAGCTGCGCAGGAAGCTGGAAAGCCTGGGCGTGGAAGGCACCCCCCTCGGCATCCGCGGCGTCGGCTATCGCCTGTGGGGCGCCGAATGAAGCTCGCCGGCCTGAGCCGCCAGATCGCGCTCACGATGATGGCGATGGCTTTCGGCATCACCTTTCTGGTCGTGCTGACCTCCTACGTGGTCTTCTACATCGCGGTGAGCCTGTGGCCGGAGATCGTCGAGGAGACGAGCTGGATGCCGAACGCGCCCGACTGGGCCTGGATCGGTGTCAGCACCCTGGCGGGGCTGGCACTGGCGACGGTAGTAGGCCTGCACCTGGCACGCCGCATCCTGGTGCCGCTCAATTCCGTGACCGAGAGCATGCGCCGCGTGGCGCAGGGCGACCTCTCCGCGCGTGCGGTGGCAGGAGACCGCTCCCTGGGAGAGGCTGCGCACCTGGCGGACGACTTCAATGCCCTGGCCACGCAGCTGCAACGCGCCACGCAGGAGATGACGTTCTGGAACGCGGCCATCGCGCATGAGCTGCGCACGCCGGTGACGATTCTGCGCGGGCGCCTGCAAGGCCTGGCCGAAGGTGTCTTCGCGCCGGACGACACGCAGTTCCGCAGCCTGCTGAACCAGGTCGATGGCCTTGCGCGACTGATCGAAGACCTGCGGGCGGTGAGCCTGGCCGAGAGCGGGCACCTGCATCTGAAGATCGAGGACACTGACCTCGCGGCGGAAGTCGAATCCGTGGCACAGGTGTGCCGGGACGCCCTGCAGTCCGCGGGAAAGTCCTTGGTACTCGATCTTGACCGCGCGCCCATGCGTTGCGACGCCATGCGTATGCGCCAGGCGCTCCTGGCGCTGCTGGACAACGTGCGGCGGTATGCGGTGCCAGGCGGGGTGCGCATTCGCACGCGTCAGGACAACGGCTGGTGCGTGCTGCAGGTGGAAGACGACGGGCCGGGCATTGCGCCCGGCGCCGCGGCCCAGGTATTCACCGCATTTCGTCGCATGCGTGACGATGGCGAGCGCGGCGCCGACGCAGGCAGCGGCCTGGGCCTGGCCGTTGTGGCCGCGATTGCACGGGCGCACCAGGGGCAGGCCACGTGCCAGGCATCGGTCCAGGGAGGCACTTGCTTCACGCTGCGTTGGCCGGTCAACGTGGCCCATGGCGCACGCTAGACCGCAGGATCTTCAGTATCTCTTTGGAAGGATGACATCGATATGCCTATCTCGATTCTGGTGTTGTGTGAGCTCGGCCAAGCCCACAAGGACGCGCTATCCCAGCGCTATCACCCCGTCTTCGCCACCACACCCGAACAACGCGCCCAGGCCCTCAAGGCCGACGGCGCCACGTTCGATGTCGTGCTCACCATCGGTCTGCTTGGACTGCGCGCGGACGAGATCGACCAGCTCCCGCGGCTGCGCCTGATCGCCACCCTGGGCGCGGGCTACGAGAACGTGAACGTGGCTGCGGCACAGGCGCGCGGCATCTGCGTGGCCAATGGCCGCGGCGCCAACGACGAGTGCGTGGCCGACCACGCGATGGGCATGATCATCGCCACGATGCGCAACTTCCAGACGCTGGATCGGCTCTGCCGCGCTGGCGTCTGGCGCACCGCCATCCCGCTGCCGCCGCACGTGTCGGGCAAACGCCTGGGCATCCTCGGCCTCGGGGCCATCGGCGAACGCACCGCCGCCCGGGCCCAAGCCTTTCGCATGCCGATCGGCTACCACAACCGCCGGCCAAGGCCCGAGCTGGGCTACACCTACTTCGACAGCGCCTTGGACCTGGCCGGCTGGTGCGACGTGCTGGTGTGCGCCATGCCCGGCGGTGCTGAGACTCGGCACATGGTCAATGCCGAGGTGCTGCGTGCCTTGGGCCCGACCGGCTATCTCGTCAACGTCGGGCGCGGCAGCATCGTGGATACGCAGGCGCTTGCGGTGGCGCTGCGCGACGGCAGCATCGCGGGTGCGGCGCTGGATGTCTATGAGAGCGAGCCCGCACCGCCCGAAGCGTTGCTGGGGCTGGACCGCTTGCTGCTCACGCCACACGTCGGCGGTTGGTCGCCCGAGGCGATCGATGCGCAGTTCGAGATCTTTCTGCAGAACGTGGATGGCGTCATGTCCGGGCGGGGGGCGGTGACGCCGGTGTGAGCGGAGTAGCCCCGTCGCCAGCACCGCGCGCGGCTCGGCGCCTCACCCCACCTTCAGCGGCGACACCTTTGCAAACTGCTGCCAGTGCTCGAGTTCCTGCTGGATGAGCGCGGCGAACTGCGCGGGCCGATTCGGCTCGGCCGTGGTCATGCCCAGGTCAAGCAAGCGCGCCCGCACTGAAGGATCAGCGATCAACGTCATCAACGCAGCGTTCCACGCGTCGATCACCGACGCCGGCGTCCCAGCGGGAGCCACCACACCCTCCCACTCTCGCAATTCCAAACCACGCAGCCCCCGCTCCGCCAACGTCGGGACGTCGGGCAGGCTGGCCAGGCGCTCGGGGCTCGTCACCGCCAGTGCACGCAGGCGGCCGGAGCGCACCAGCGGCGCTGCCACGGGGGCCGTGGCGAACATGAAGTCCACCTGGTTGCCCATGAGACTCGTCATCGCCTCGGACGGCCCCTTGAATGGCACGTGCAACACATTGGCCTTCACGGCCCGCGCAAAGGATTCGCCCAGCAGGTGCGCCGGCGAGCCATTGCCGCCCGATCCATACGTGCGCTTGCCATCCTTCGCATCGGCTGACGTGAGCAACTGATCCATGCTCTGGATGGGCGAATCGGCCGGCACCACGAGCACGTTGTAGAGCCACACCAAGTTGGCCACGGGCGCCAGATCGCGCGCCGTGTCGTAGGGCATGGCCTCGATGAGCTGGGGCAACACCGTGTGCGTGAGGAACAGAATCCCAACCGTATGGCCATCCGGCTCGGCTTTGGCTACCGCCTGCATGCCAATCATGCCCGTGGCACCCGGGCGGTTCTCGACCAGAATGGGCTGTGACCAGTGCCGCGACAGGCCTTCGGCGACAAGGCGGGCCAGCACGTCGGGCGGACTGCCGGGCGGCAGCGGCACGATGATGCGCACGGGTTTGGTGGGAAACGCGCCCGACGCCGGCTGGGCCCACGCGGGCGCCCGACAGGCTGCGCCCAGCGCACCCAGCATCAACGCATGAAGAATCTGACGTCTAGCGATCATGATGTGCCACCCCTTCCCTGTCGATGGATTCGGCGTCGCGCAGCCCCGACGCCACGGCAGCCGCTGACGACACGGGCGGCAGAAAGACCACGTCGTACTCCCGGGCGATGTTCACCACCTCGGCCGGGCTGGCGACATTGTGAATGCGTCGATAGAGCTCGAGCAACTTCCCGGCAGGCGCGGCCCAGAACAAGGCTTTGGCGGGCAGCCCGGAGTTGTTGAAGAACGCATGCGGAATGCCGCGCGGCATGCGCACCAGGTCGCCGGCATGGGCGCACTGCGGCTTGCCGTCCAGGATCAGGTCGATGCGGCCTTCGAGCACATAGATGTACTCGTCCTGCAGCGGGTGTACGTGCGGCGGCACGAAGGTCTCTTCCGGGAAGGTCGCGTGCCAACTGATGCTGTCCTCGCTCACCTGTTTGGGGGTGTACACCTGTCCCAGGATGTTCCAGGACACACTGTCCAGACTCTCGTTCCTGCGGGTGATGTCGGCGGTTTCATGCAGCATCGGAAGCTCCTTCAGGGGCGGTGAGCCTGTCCAGCGTCGAGGCCACCAGCGGGTTGTGCGAGGCAAAGCGGGGTTTGAACTGCTGCCGTGCGTCGATCAGATCGGCTTCATCCCAATACCCGATCAGGATGCCGCCCTCTGCGATGCGCGCCTGCACTTCGACCGATTCGATGGCCTGGTCCGAGACGGTGACGCGCTGACGCGGCCGGCGTGCCCAGCAGAACAAGGCTTCGTGCAGACGCGCCCGCGCGGCGACGTGCTCGGCTTGCTCCGATGCGCCCAGGTCGTGGAACTCATCCGGATCCCGCTGCAGATCGAACAGCATCGGCCGGTAGTTCTCGAAGAGCACATACTTCCAGCGGCCATCGAAGATCATGCGCATCCAAGAATCGATGGGCTTGCTGCCCAGGCGGATGCGCGAATCCTGAAAGGCAAAGTCGTATTCGCACACCACGGCCTCGCGCCAATCGGCCGGGGTCTGGCCAAAGAGCCAGGGCCGCAGCGAACGCCCGTCCATCACATGCGGCACGGGTGCGCCGCCATAGACATCCAGGAAGGTGGGCGCGATATCCACGGCCTCGACCAGCGCATCGCAGCGCGTGCCGCGCGTGGCGTCGGCGCGCGGGTCCGGATCCACCACGATGAGCGGACAGCGAATCACCGGCTCGTGGAACAAGTCCTTCTCGCCCATCCAGTGATCGCCCAGGTAATCCCCGTGGTCCGAAGTAAAGACGATCAGGGTGTTGTCCATCAGGCCACGCTCTTGCATGAAGGCAAAGAGCAGCCCCAGTTGATCGTCGATCTGCTTGATGAGCCCCATGTAGCCCGGCATCACCGTCTCGCGCACGCCGTCCTTCGAGAAGGTCTGGGATACTCGGTGCTCCATCATGGCGGCGTAGACCGGGTGAGCGTCCTCGCGCTCGGCGTCGCTGCGCTTGACCGGCAAGGCATGTTCAGGCCCGTACAGGCTGGCGTAGGGCTCTGGCACAATGTAGGGCCAATGCGGCTTGATGTAGGACAGGTGCATGCACCAGGGCTGATCGCCCGCTTCGCGCATGAAGTCCATCGCGCGCCGGGTGATGTAGGGCGTCTCGGAATGCTCGTCGTCGATGCGCGCCGCGCGGTTGCTGTACTTCAGGAACCAGCCCGAGCGCAGCGTGCCGTCCTCATCCTCGGTGCTGTTGGCCCACTGCTCCCACGGGTTGTCGCCCGCGTAGCCCTGGCTGCGCAGATAGTCGTTGTAGGCAGGATCCGGATCGTGGCCGGAATACGGATGGATGCCGTCATCGCGCTCGTACGGGTCGAAGCCGCATTGCGCGATCCGGACGCCCACCTGGGATTCCGGATCGATGCCCAGGCGCGACATGCCGGCCGCATCGGCCCGCATGTGCGTCTTGCCCACCAGCACGGAGCGCACGCCCAGCGGGCGCAGGTGATCGCCGATCGTCATTTCGCCCGCCTTCAAGGGCACGAAATTCCAGCTGGCGCCGTGCGCGTGCACATATCGCCCGGTGTAGTAACTCATGCGCGACGGCCCGCACACCGGCGAATTCACATACGCGCGGTCAAAGATCACGCCACGCTTGGCGAGGGCGTCGAGATGGGGCGTGTGCAGGTGCGGGTGGCCGAAGCACGACAGATGGTCGGCGCGCAGCTGATCACACATGATGAAGAGGATGTTCTGGGTGGCTGGCTTCACGAGGCGCTCCGGTCTGTTCCCGATGGACAAGCCCATGGTAGGAAGGCCGCAGCTCGAACGGTAGTCGCGCAAAGTGAAGTCGATTACCATGGGTTATCACTCCGGACGGCAGCGCCTGCGCGCCCTAGGGAAAACGCCATGCGCCTGCAACACCTCCACCTGCTCCTGAGCATCGCGCAGACGGGCAGCCTGCGCGCCTCGGCCGAGGCCATGCACGTGACCCAGCCCGCGCTGACCAAGGCGTTGAAACAGCTGGAGGAGGAGCTGGGCACGACGCTGGTATTGCGCACGCCCAAGGGGGCGCGACTGGCGCCGGCTGGCGAAGCCCTGGCCGCACGTGCCGCCATCATCGTGCGGGAACTGGATCGGGCCCGCGAAGACGTGAACTGGCATGTGCATCACGCCGAGGCCACGCTGAACGTCGGCGTCTCTCCCGCCGCTGCCATGATCCTGGCGCCCCCCGCGGTGGCGCGCTACCAGACGCGCTGGCCCAAGGTGCGCGTGCGCCTGCTGGACGCGCTCTACCCCGTTGCCCTGACCCAGCTGCGATCCGGCGAACTCGACCTAGCGCTCGGCCCTCTGCCCGCCGCCGCCCTGGGCCGCGATCTCCAGGCCCGCACGCTGATCGACAGCCCGCAGGTACTGGCCGCGCGTGCCGGCCATCCCCTGGCACGGACCCGGCGCCTGGCAGACTTGCGGCAGGCGCAGTGGATCATCACGGGGCCGCAGCATGGGCCGGGGGATCCGGCCACGCTGGGTGGCGAGCTATGGCAGGACGCGCCGGCGCGGATTGGGCTGGAGTGCAGCTCGTTCTCCACGCTGCTCGCGTTGCTGCCGGAAGTCGATGCGGTGGCGTTGCTGCCGAAGCGCATCTTCGACGCGCATGCGGCGAATGCCGGGCTGGTGGCGTTGCCGATCGACGAGGCGCTGCCGGTAACGCAGATCCATGCGTTTGTCAGGACGGATGTGCCGCTGAGCGTGCCGGCGCAGCGGTTCTTGGATGCCGTGGAGGCGCAGGCGCAGCGGATGCGGGGGGTGTAGTCGATGTCGCCTGGCGATGGCACGCCGGTTCAGTGACCTGCTTGCGCGTGAATGGCGGCTATTCGCCCGGCGGCCTGGCGCGGTTCAGACGGACTTGGATGCGTGCCGTTCGGTCACCTGCGCCCACAACGTTTCCCATTGCGCATTCATCGGTGGCGTCAGCGCATCCCAATCTTGGAGCAATGTGAAGTGATCCGCCCCTGCCACTTCCACGCACTGGCTGGGGTTGCCCTGTGCCTGCCATGCCGTGTGCATGTCCCGGTTCTGGCGTAGGAATTCGGACGTCTCGTCGGCCCCCACCATCCACACGGCTGGCAGATCGAGCGCCTTCGCCCGCGTGAGCGGCGACATCGCCTGCGCCGCTTCCGGCGTCAACTGCAAGCGCTCGTTCAGCGTCGTCTCGCACAGCGGTGCGAGATCGTAGATGCCGCTTATCGCCCAGATGCCGTCCACCCGGCCCCGCCCCTGCAGGAGATTGCCCGCACGCAACGCCATCTCACACGCCAGATGCCCGCCCGCCGAATGCCCGGCCACCACCAGGGGTAGACGAAGCCACTCGGGCATCACCCCATGCGCCGCCGCCAGCGCCGGCGCCACGGCATCCACCAGCGCGGCCAAGCTCACGTCCGGGCACAGCGGATAGTTCGCGAACACCGCGTGCAGGCCACGGGCATTCAGCCCCGAGGCCAGCCAACGAAACACGGACTTGTCGCGAGACTGCCAGTAGCCGGCGTGCAGGTAGAGCAGCACGCCGCGCGCGGGTTGCGTCGATGGGAAGGCATCCAGCCGCTGACGTGAATGCGGGCCGTAGGGCACGTCCAGCATGGCATCTGCGCGTTGGGCAACGGCGTCGCTGTCTTGCATGAAGGTCTGGATCAGGGCCGGATAGTGCGGGCGGCCTTGGCCTTCGACGTATTCGAACTGGGGCGTGGTGGACATGCAAGGCTCCCGATGGATGACGGCATCGACTTGGCGGATCGTCTCATGAAGCGGGGGGTTTTGACACAGAGGGGCGACATCCGGCTCCGGCGTGCGCGTGCTCGAATGCGCGGCCACCGGATTAAAAGTCCGATGCTCTGACGCTTTATCCAGTCGTCCAGCTCACCGTGGCGGCCGCGCTCGATTCGACAAGGCCGAACTCGGGGATCGAGCGCCTGTACGCTCCCTTGCACAGTCCGTTTCTGAAAGCCGCACGGCAGCCAGACCGATATCGTGCGTGCATGACTGAGACACTGACGAAGCTGAGTTGGGGCGCGCTGGCCCTGATCCACGCGATACCGGCGGCGGCGCTGTTCCGACCTGCGCTGCTGGCGAGGCTCTACGGCATCGGCGCGTCCGGGGATCTGGGCGTATTGATGACGCACCGCGCGGCGCTGTTCCTCGCGGTGGCTGCGGTGTGCGTGTATGCCGCGTTCGATCCCGGGGCGCGCCGCGCCGCCGGGCTTGTCACGGGGATCAGCGTCGTAGGGTTTTTGGTGCTCTATGCGAGTGCGGGCTGGCCCAGCGGGAGCCTGCGGGGAATCGCGATCGGCGATGCCATCGCCCTGGTACCGCTGATTTGGGTAGCGTGGGCGGCATGGCGGCGTTAGTCCCCGCTGATCGCGCAGGCTTGCTAGGATGCACCCATGCCGCCGCCCAGCTCTGCGCTCTGGAAGACCCGTGCCCGAATCTCGTTATCGGGGGCGCGCGCGGCGTATCTCGGGCCAGGGCTTGACCTCGCGCCGCACCGCAACGCAGCTGCCACCGTTGCCATCGCACTCGACAGCGCTTTCACGCTATCACTGGCTGCATCAAGCAGCCAGCTGGGCACTGGCATCGAGCGCGCGGCAGCGCTCATCCCGCCCAACGCGCTGCACCATCTGCGCGCCACTGGTCCCATGCTGTTTTTGTACCTGGACGCGCTGTGTGACGATGTGAAGGCGCTGAACGATGTCGCCTTGCAGAACGCGCGGCCAACGCTGCTGCGGGAAGACCTGAGCACCGCCGGTGTGGATCGGATCCTGTCGACGCTTGGCATCGCACCGCGGCCACCCGATGACGATCGACTGGCGCAGGTCATCCGCCAGTTGGACGCCAGGCCTCAAGACTTTGCCAACGTCGCGGACGCAGCCGCCCTGGCAGAGCTGTCGCCATCCTGGTTTCAGGCTCGCTTTCGCCGCGCCGTCGGCATGCCGTTCCGGCGCTACCGGCTCTGGCGACGCATGGCCGTCGTCATGGCAGCGCTCGGCGAAGGTCGGACGCTCACCGAGGCCGCGCACGGTGCGGGCTTTGCGAGCTCTTCCCACCTGAGCGCCACCTTTCGCGAGATGTTCGGGCTGGCGCCCTCGGATCTGCTTGTGCGGCAAGTGTCGATCGATGCCATCGGGCTGCAAGGGCTTTGAACAGATGGATCATCGCCTCACCGATCCATGGTGGTGACGTCATAAGAGACACGAACAAGACCACGGACTGCTTGTCGGCATACATCCCGCAGAACGCACAGTCGATCGACAATAAAGTGCCTGTGGCCAAAACCTTCCATTGAGAGGAATGCCGGGCCGGTATGGCCGCCGACGTTTGCATGAGCAGTTTGCTGAAGTGCATCCTCCAGTATGGGCGAGGTGATGATCTCGAACAGATCCGCCCTGGCTTCTGGCAATGATCGATAGCGCTAAACCCTAGGTGAAAATGCTGAACTGACTCAATTCCGAAGCTGAGATCCTCGTCAGGATGGCCGAAAGCCGAACATCTCTCGCCGCTACGATCCATTTTGCCCTTGACGCCGCCTTCCCGTATCCCGAGAAGGCCTTCTCCCACGATGTGTATCTGGGAATCAACATTCCCAGGGCGAAGCTGGGGCTGGCACCTAATCAGCGGCCGGGGGATATCGACTATTTGATCGTGCCCTTTTCAGGAGAACTTGCGCGGTTTGACCGAACGATCGCCATCGAAGCAAAGGTCGTCCGCCCCTCGATGAAGCGGCCTGGACGCAACGCCAACGCTATGGGCCGCTCCCAAGTCGAGGGATTGCTTCGCGATGGATTCCCGTATGTGGGATTGGTGCATGTGTCTGTGCCAGAACGGCTTCCACCTGACTTGCATTGGCGAGTGCCAGTGATGTCGGGAAAGCCTGGCCCGAATGGCGAACTGGTTGACACCGGCGATTACTACGTCGTTGACCCATTCCCGATCTGGAGCGCAGAACGACAGGAGCGACGACTCATGGCACTAAAGCTCCCGTCAGAAGTCGGGTACCGGGTCATCGGCATGACACTGTCGGCTGACGGCAATCGATTCTGTGGAAACACCATCGGCGAATGGCGCATAGGAACGCGCAACCCGAGATGCTGCCAGGAAAGGATTCACTCTGTGCAGAAACTATTCTCTGAGGAACCGCACTTGTTCAGCCTGGTTCGCTGGTACGACTAGCCACCCGATTCGGTTGTGCACCCGGCTGCGGTACGGCCGCACCGCCCCCTGATGGGAAGACGTGACGCGGTCATTCGAGCATCACGCACCCTAAAACCTTGCCTTCCCACAGATGCGCGATCATCGCGTCCATCTCCCCCTGCCAGGGAAGAAACATGTGCGGCGCAACCTTGCCCTCTTCACAAAACACAGCCAACCGCATCCACAGCGGCCGCTGCTCTGCGGTCAACGACACTTCCAACAGGAAACGACCACTGCCTACCATCAAGAAGCGGTCGTCCTCCGTCCCCTCCTGCTCATACGTGATGCGCAGACTCTGGTCATCGGGCCCGGGCTCTTCAATGAGATCACCATCCTCCACGCGGGCCTCGTCCAGGCGCTGCAGCAGGTCGGGGATGGAAAGCTCAGTCGGTAGGATGACGAACTGGTCATCGTCCTGAGCGCGCTTGATGAGCTCGGTGGCGAGCGTCAGCCAATGGGGAAAATCGGGTTCCAGGTGGGCAAGATAGCGTGGCGGCATCGTCTGGCGAGCAAGTGAAGAAGCCAGCAGGCTATCCGGCCGATGCGACATGCGATGTCGCATCGGTCACTGCGGTGCGCGCTGGCTAGTCAGCCGCGATTGTCTCCATGCCATAAATGGCCGCCATCTTCATGGACTGCTGCACAACGGTGTTTCTCAGATTGGCCGGCTTCAGCAGCTCAATGTTGTCTCCGCAGCCGAGCAGCCAGCGCAGCAGCTGGCCGGTGCTCGGCACTGTTGACCGTACGTGAACGTCGAACGGCGAGCCACCCGGCTCGTTGTCGACCCGCTGAACATCCGACAGCGGGGAATCGCACGATAGATCGGACACGATCCGCAGTGTGTCGTCGCACGCGACACAACACGTCGCACCGCTCACTCACACTGCGCTCGTCTCTGGTTTCGTTGAAGCATTCATGACGATCGTTCTGCTCGAACCGCACCCGCTCATTCGCACGGGCCTGCACCAACTCATCAACGGGATGGGGTTGCCCACCCAGACGTTTGCCCCTGACCGCGTGGATCCCGACGCGCTCATGAGCCTTGCCCTGGACGTCGAACTCCTGATCCTTGGCATTCCTGCCGACTGGGCTGCCGCACGCGAGCTCACGGCGCACGCGAGGCGGCGCCTGCGCCCGAGAAGCATTCTGCTGATCTGTCCGCCGGAGAACGCGTGGTCGGCATCCGGGGTGGAGATCGACGACGTCTATTGCTGCGTGCCTAGCGATGCATCGCCGATGACACTGGAGGCAGCGATCCGGATGGGGCTTGGACGTGAGCCGTGGTATGCAGACGGCGCCAGCGCCGACGCCCCTCTTGGCGAGGGTGACGACCTGCCCGGTAAAGCAGCCCTTGCAGAACGGCCGATCACCGCATGGCCGGAAGGCTTGTCTACGCCCGCCTTCGCTTCGTCGGCTTGCGTGCCCAATGACCCGGTGTTTGACGCGGGGCCGGACGACGCCAGCGCGCGTGCGCAGGAGATGGCCCAACTCGAACTCACCGCACGCCAATACGACGTCCTCGTCAGGATGAATCGCGGGGAGCCCATCAAGACCATCGCGCGTCACCTGGGGATTGCGCCCGCCACCGTTCGCGCGCACGCGTCCGTTGTCTACCAAAAACTGGGCGTGCGCAGCAAAGGGGAAGCGGTGCATGCGGCGCGCAGCAAAGGTGCGCTGCTGGCTGCCTGATTCGTGTCTTTCTCGATGCCGCAGCGGCGCTCTGCGGCCCGAAGCAAGCGCCATCCACCGACTATCATCCCGAACGAACGTGGGCCTCACCACAACAACCCTTCCCGAACACAAGAGCCGCATGTACGACATCATTGGCGACATCCACGGGCATGCCAGCGCCCTCACCCGACTGCTGACCCAGCTCGGCTATCAAGACACCGCCGGCGTCTGGCAGCACCCGCAGCGGCGTGTCATCTTCCTGGGCGACTTCGTCGATCGCGGCCCCGCGCAGATCGAGACGGTGCGCATCGCGCGGCGCATGGTGGACGCCGGGCACGCACTGACCGTGATGGGGAACCACGAGTTCAACGCCGTGGCGTGGGCAACACCCGACCCTGACCGCCCCGACAGCTTTCTTCGCCCGCACACCGACAAGAACCGCCGCCAGCACCAGGCCTTCCTGGACCAGGTGGGCGAAGACTCGGCCGCACACCGCGACATGATCGCGTGGTTCAAGACCCTCCCGCTTTACCTGGACCTGGATGGCGTGCGCATCGTCCACGCGTGCTGGCACCCGGCCGCGCTGCGCACGCTGGCGGCTTACACCGACGACCAGCACCGGATCGCGCCAGACGCCTGGCCCGAACTCTGTCGCAAGGGATCGCCCGGCTACGAGGCCCTGGAAACCGTGCTGAAAGGCCTGGAGATTCCGTTGCCCACCGGCAGCAACTTCCACGACAAGGATGGCAACCCGCGTCGCCACATCCGCACGCAGTGGTGGAACCTGGAAGGCCTGACCTACCGAGACCTGGCCATGGTGCCTGCCGAGGTTATCCCGCACATCCCCCATGAGCCCGTGGCCGCCGACGTGCTGCCAGGCTACGACGGCAAGAAGCCGCTCTTCATCGGGCACTACTGGATGTCGGGAGAGCCGAAGCCGCTCAACCCCTTCATCGCCTGCGTGGACTATAGCATCGCGGCGCAGCACGTGGGCGGGGTGGCAGGCAAGCTGTGCGCGTATCGGTTCGATGGCGAGGCGGAGCTGTCGGCGGACAAGTTCGTCTGGGTGGCGTGAGCGATTCAGCATGCGACACGCGATGTCGCATGCGCGCGCTGAAATGTCGATAAACGAGACAGGAGCGTGCCCCATGCGTCGTCGACCTTGCAGCGGTAAATCGAGTAAGGCTGGTGTTAGCCAACGAGCCACGAGCTTCACGGTGTCCATCGAGGACAACTTTCACGCCTTCATGGACGATGAGCCCAATGTGCTGGGCAACTTCGCAACCTACCCACATGCCGCCGCCGCGGCCGAGACGCGCGTAGAAAACAGCCTGCGCGATCTCGCCAAGCCTGGCATGACCGCTCGCCAGTTGCTCGACGCCTACGAGACATTCGGACAGGCGCCGGTCATCCGGCCCCCCGCGCCAACCGGCAAGTCATTCTCTGCCATGTCATATGCCTGCGACGCTGCAGAGGCGATCATCGCCGCGCTGCAGAACGAGGACGTCAGCTCATGAGCGAATACGGTCCGCTGAACGCACCGCGCGAGTTGGACAGGCTGCTGAAGCAGCTGCATGAGGTCGCCTGGGGGCTCATTCCGATCCCTGACCAGGCTTGCGTCAAGATCGCGCTTCCCGAGGGCGTGCCGGCCAGCACGGCCCTCCTCGCTTGGCTATCGACACGCCAGTACTGGGTCATTGACGTTCCGGGCGCCTGCTTCCTGCCCACACCAGGTGAAGGTGAAGAGGGTTCACGCCTCATCGTTCATCGGCGCGATCTGACCGACGCGGCAGGCACGCTCGAACAGGATCTAGCCACGTTGGCCGAACGTTTCGCCCTTGATGTGGTGCTGATCGCGCGCGTGGCCGAGCAGCCACGACGGATACGCACATCGTCCCTGCCTGGCGACCATCGCGATGCCCTCGACGAGGAATCACTGCAGCACCTCCGCCAGTTCGCACACCGATTGCAGACGCGTGAGCTGGCATGCGTCGACCGCAGGCCCGACACCATCAACGGCATCCGGGGGCTAAACGCCCTGGCCTCGATGCTGCAGCCGGCGCGGAATAAGCCTTCCGCCCCGTAGGCCCACGTGCGTAACGAGCCCCAGCCGAAACAGGAAACCATGCCCGACACCCGCATTGACAATCTGATTCGCGCCACGGACGCTCTCGGCGCCGAGATGAACGATCACACCCACGCCGAATCGCAGCGCATCTGGTCGCTCGCAACGCGGAATGAAGAAGGCGTGCGCCAGGAGCTAGACGTCGCTTATGGCCCCGACGCGCGCCACCAGCTGGACATCTACGTTCGAGACACGCCGGCGCACACCCGCAAACCCGTCTTCGTGTTCGTCCATGGCGGCGGTTTTACCGGCGGCAGCAAGCGCAAGCCAGGCACCTACCTGTACGGAAACATCGGCACGTGGGCCGCGCAGCACGGCATGGTTGGGGTGAACGTCACCTATCGCCTTGCACCGGAACATCAGTGGCCAGCAGCCATTGACGACCTGCAGCGAGCGTTGATCTGGATTGCTGAGCACATCGGCAGTCGAGGCGGCGACGCTTCGCGGATAGTGCTGGCGGGACACTCGGCTGGCGCTACGCATGCAGCGGGCTATCTGGCACGGCTTGCTGAGCGCAGTTCAGGCGATCTGCCCAACGTCGCCGCCGCAGTGCTGTTTTCGGGTTCGTACGACATCGTGGCGGCTTCGGATCGGCCTTCGATACAGGCTTACTTCGGGAGTGACCCCGATGAAGTGGCGAGGCGCTCGCCGCTGACTGGGTTGCTGCAGAATACGGTGCCGTTGCTGGTGGCCACGGCGCAACATGATCCGCCGATGTTTCGGCTGCAGGCTGAAAGCCTGATGCATCGGTGGCCTGCGAGCGGACGCCGACCAATCTATGTCGACCTAACAGGCCACAACCATTTCTCCATGGCTTATCACTTCGGATCCGAGGACAGCCGTTTTAGCGGAGCGATCCTCGAGCTTCTGGCGCAGCATGCCTTGCTGTCGCGAGATCGATCCAACCGTCGGCCATACGGTGACATGACGTGAGAATCCAACACTCAGCCCGATGAACGCTGAGAATCTCAAGCATAAGCTGTCGTTTTAGGTTACGTATTGTAGTATGTGCGGCGCCCAACGTTCCAGCCGGGATTGATCATCGTGGCTGCGATCGCTGCATATAAACCGCCCCCCCACCCTCAATTTCCAACATGCGACTGCGCATTGCCCTTCGCTTTGCGGCTGTGCTATCACTTGTCGGCCTGCTTTGGCATGCCTACCAGTTTGCCGCCACTCCCACGGCGCAGTGGTATGTCGAGCGCTCCGCAGATGCGATCCGCGTCAGCGTGCAGCGCGCGCTGATGACCGCCGCAACGCCCGATGCCATAGCGCAGCGGCTAGAGACAGCGCTGGAGAGCCACCCCGCAGATTGGCCCGCGATCAACATGCTGATGGCTTATGCCGACGACGAACAGATCCCGATACGCAGCGAACTGACCAGCCGCATCCAGCAGCGTCGCCTGTCCGAGCTGACATTGTCCGCGCGTGCCGGCGCCTGCGTCCGCTGCATGACCAACCCTCGGGCGTGCCCCCTGTCCGAAGCCAAGATCTGCGACATCGCTATCGAACTCACGCCGCTCGGAGACTTGAGATCGTTCAAGCTCGCGGTGGACGACTATCGCGAAGGCCGCGCCATTGACTCACTGGATGTCGGACTTGCCTCCGTCGGGTTGGCCGCAACGGCGGGTGCGGCCGTCACCGGCGGCGCAAGCTACTCCGCGAAGATGGGTGCTGCGCTGATCAAGGCGGGCAAGTCCGCAGGCAGCCTGTCGCATCGATTGCTGAGGAGCTTGAAGCGGCTGACGGTGGACCTCGTCGACTTCCGACGCCTGCCGAACAACTGGGCTCTTCACCCAAGAAAGAGCCTTGAGGCAGTAGACAGCCGAAAGCTCGCTCAACTGTCCGCGACGGCGGGCGCGGTGGGCGCCCTGCAACTGAAGATCGGGCCGAACGCCGCACTTCGCGTGTTGCAGCATGCCGATAGCCCTGGCGACATAGGTGCACTGTCTCGAGCAAGTGACGCGCTAGGCAAGCGCACGCCTGTGGCGGTTGAGGTGCTGGGTGGCAAGCGGGTGATCAGGCTGAGCTCTGCGCTGAGCCCGCTGGCGCGGCGTGTGGTCGGATGGGGGGTGTCTTTCCTGGGGTTGATTGCGGGACTCTATGCGCATTTGGCCTCAGCAGCGTGGGCAGCGGCTTGGAGAGCGGTCAAGCGGAAAGCCAGAAATGCAGCGGCGCCAGCTCTGTAAGCCTTTCATGAGTCGTCCACCGACAATGAAGCATTCGAACTCTGGCGCATGCGCCACCTACCCAACCCCGCATCCCTATCGCCTACTGCGTCCTGTGACTTCCACCATGAAATTTCTCTCTTTGACGCTCGGCATTGCGCTGACATTAGCGGTGCCGGCCTTGACATCGATAGCTCATGCTCAGGAGCCCACCCGCTCCTGGGTGCAGCGAGCCAAGACAGCCGTCATGGCCGATCCCAATCGTCTTCGCTTCAAAGACGCCTTTCCCACCCCTCTTTATCGCAAGAGCTATTTCGGCGCCACTGTCACCGGCGCCACGATCGTCGGCGCCGGACTCTTCAGCTATGCGACAGCAGGAGCTGGGGCGCCAGCAGCGGCCACCGGCGTCAGCTGGGTCGCCAGCATGGTGGCAGGCGGTGGCGCAGGATCGTATATGGCAGGGCTGTCGACGGTGGGCGGATGGTTTGGCGGTAACGCCATGGTGGGAAGCGCCATCCTGAACGGAATCTCCGTGGGTATTGGAGGCGCCGGCAGCAGTCTCGCCGGCAAGTCCCTCATGGGAAAGATCGGCATAGCCACGTCGACCTCAGCCACCCTGCTGGACGGCATCGCGATGGTTCAGCCAGCCAACACGCAAGAGCTTGAGTACTCCATCCATTTGACCGTGCCTGTGGAGCTCGAAACGCCGAGAACACGAGATGTGCTGGACCTGCATGAGAAGCTGCGCGACTTACTCCCCAGCCCGCTTGCGAACCTGGGCGCTAGCGGTCAAAAGATTGCGGAAGCGATAGATAGCGCTCTTAGAGAAAAGGTGATTTTGGACAGCGCCGCGCTTTTGAAAGAAGACGCGAACCTTCGCGATCTGGTGGTCATGGCCGTACTCGCGCATAACCACAAAGAACTCGAGCTCTTCGACCAACTCATGGCCAGGGCGATCTCGCAGGCCGCGCCAAAATCAGCGTATGTCGCGTACCTCGAGGCCATTCGACACTTGCAGACCGCGAATACATTCGCCGCCAAACAACAGTTGGAAGAAGCGCTCCTGGCGGAACCCTACGCTGTCGAACCGGCCATCTTGCTCGTCAACCTCCTTGCCACTGAGGACTTCGCGGGAAATGTTCACAACATCCGGCGCATCGTCGACGCGATGGAAGACCGCTTTGACACCGACAAGTACCAAACACCCTTTTCTACCGCGTCGATCCACTATCGCGTGGGATCGCTGTTTCTGGCTGCGGGACAGTTCCCACAAGCGAAAGCGGCATTCGACTCAGCACACAAGCAGTTTGGCTTCATCGAACGTCGATTGTCGGAGAGCACGCCCGTTTTATTGGTGCGAATCGGCCAGGCTAACGCGTTGTACGGCATGGGTAAGACTGACGAAGCAGACGCGCTGGCATCGGAATCCATCAGGAAAGCGGAGCTCAATGACGTGAAAGCTATGCTTCGAGCCGCCTACGCCGGGAACGCCGCGGAGACAAGCGAAAACTGAGCACAAGACAAAGCTTTCGCTATAGAGCTAGCGCCGAAGAGGCGATCTTCCAAGTGCATCCTGGACGTTGCCGTTAGAGCGGGGTCGCCCCTTGGCCCTCATCGCTCCCCCTCTTCCGCATACGCCAGCGCCGTCAACACCCGTCGCAGCACTTTCATGTCCTCCACACCCGCGATCTGACGATACTCCGCCTCGATCGCCTGGATGTGCGCATGGATGTTCAACAGAAAGGTCACGCCCTCCTCCGTGAAGGCGATCAACGAGGCGCGGCCGTCAGCCTCGTCGGGCACTCGAGTGACCAGGCCATCTCCCTCAAGCTCCTTCGCGGCCTTGGCCACCGCCTGCTTGCTCACGCCCATGCGGCGCGCGATCTCCGTGCTGCGGGTGCCCTCCAAGTCGATGTAGGGCAGGATCGCGGTGTTCGATGCGGACATCAGACGCGGGTCGCCTTGCGCATTCATTCGCCGGGTCAGGCGCCGGGCGAAGTCGCGCCGTGCCAGCAACAGCAGACGGCCGATGCCGTGCTTTCGGGAGTGCTGTAGCTCGGAGAGGGTGTCTTTGCTGATCATGAAGAGTGGGACGGCCGGGCAAGGCCTAGATCATAAACGTCAGCATATCGATATTTAGTCAATCTTGTTGACTATTTTTGCGGGGCTACCTATCCTGTCTTCAGCGTGCCCCGGAGACCCGCCAGCAGAGCGGATCCCGTCACCTCACGAGGATAGGGAGACACCCATCAAACTCACCGTGTTCCGCTTTGCGGCGGCCGCCTTGACGGCCTTTGCCCTGGCCGGCGCAGCGCTTGCCCAAGGCTACCCATCCCGGCCCGTGCGGCTGATCGTGCCCTACCCGCCCGGCGGCACCACAGACATGATCGCTCGTCTCTATGCGGACAAGCTGTCTTCCCGCTTGGGCGCCAACGTTATCGTCGAGAACAAGCCAGGGGCAGCCACCAACATCGGCAGCGACGTGGTGGCCAGAGCGACGGCCGACGGCTACACGCTGCTGTTCAGCGCCAGCGGCTCGACCTCCTCGACGGTGTTTGGCCCCGCGCCCACGTTCGATCCGCTGAAGGATTTCCAGCCGATCAGCATGATCTCGGAGCTGCCGTTCGTGATCGCGGCGAATCCAAAGGCAGCGTTCACGACATGGCCCGAGCTTGTCGCCATGGCTAAGACGAACCCAGGCAAATACACGATCGCAAGCGCGCAACTGGACGTGTACGTCGAATTGCTGCGCAGCCGCGCTGACATCGACATCTTGCACGTGCCCTACAAAGGCGGCGCGCAGTCCGCCACGGACGCCATCGCCGGTCAGGTCGACATGGCGTTTGCCCTCGTGCCCGTCGTGCTTCCGCACGTGGAATCCGGCAGCCTGCGCGCGCTGGCGACGACGGCCGGCCAACGCAGCGAGCGCCTGCCCGACACACCCACGCTGGTGGAACTGGGCATCGACTATGACGTGACCAGCTGGTACGCGCTCACGGGGCCCGCCGGGCTGCCGCCCGAGATCGTGACGCGTCTGTCCGGTGCCACGCGCGAGGCCGTCACGGATCCAGACTTCATTGCCAAGCTCAAGGACATTGGCGCCATCGCCATCGCGAGCACGCCCCAGGAACTCGACGCGCGCATCCGGGCGCAACTGGCGGTCTGGCAGAACATCGCCAAGCAGTTCCCCAAGCTGGTGAAGACCCAATAAGGAAGGTGGACCACGACATGGCTTACGAGCAGCACCGAGACGAGTACGCCCAGCGCCAAGCCCAGGCGAAAGGCATGGGCGGCGAGCGCAAACTGGCCGAGCGCAAGGCGGAGGGCATCCTGAACGCGCGCGAGCGCATCGACTTGCTCGTCGATCAGGGCACGTTCCTGGAAACGGGTCTGTTTGCCACCTCGCCGCGGCCGGAGATGCGCGAGCGCTCGCCCGCCGACGGCAAGGTCTCGGGCATCGGCCGCATCGACGGCCGGGATGTGGCCGTGGTGTCCAACGACTTCACGGTGATGGGCGCCTCCAGCAGCCCCACCAACACCGCGAAAGTGGGATATGTGAAGAAGGTGGCGACGTCACGCGGGCTGCCCATGGTGTTCCTGGGCGAATCCACTGGCGCGCGCATGCCCGACGTCATGGGCGCGGCCGGCGTGGGCGCGGGCGATCGCCCCACGCAATACCGACGCACCCGCGAGACGCCGTGGGTGGCGGCTGTGTTGGGCCACTGCTATGGCTCCTCGTCCTGGTACGCCGCGCTGGGCGACTTCGTCGTGATGCGCAAGGGCGCGATCACTGCCGTGTCCAGCGTGCGCCTGACCTCCATGGCGATTTCGGAAGAAGTCGACCCGGAAGAATTGGGCGGCTGGAAGCTGCACACTGAAGTCACCGGCATGGTGGACCTGGCGGTCGACACCGACGAAGAGGCCCTGGATGCCGTCAAACGCTTCCTGTCCTATCTGCCCAGCCACCACCTGGAGGCGCCGCCCGTGCACCCGGTCACGCCGGGCTCGGGCGAGGACATCGACAAGATCCTGGAGATCCTGCCGGAGTCGCGCACCAAGGTCTATGACGTGCGCAAGATCCTGAAACTCATCTACGACAAGGACAGCGTCTTCGAGTTGAAACCGCGCTTTGGCAAATCCATCGTGACGGCGCTTGCCCGTCTGGATGGCAAGAGCGTGGGCATCGTCGCGAGCAACCCCATGGCCAAGGGCGGGGCCATCGATCCGGATGCCTGCGAGAAGGTCGTGAGCTTCCTGGTGCTGTGCGACTCCTTCAACATTCCCATCATCTTCATGGTGGACCAGCCGGGCTTTCTGATCGGCATCGAGGGCGAACGCAAGGGCGCGATCGGGCGTGTGATGAACTGGATGAATGCACTGTCGCTGGTGACCGTGCCCAAGATCTCCGTGGTGATGCGCAAGAGCTACGGCCAGGCCGTGCTGAACATGGGCGGCGGCGGCAATGCCGATCATGTGGTGTGCTGGTTTGGCGCGGAGATCAACTTCATGGACCCGCGATCGGCCGTGCGCATCGTGCATGGCATCACGGAGGAGGACGACCCCGCGGGCTATGCCGAGAAGCTGGCGGAGATGACCCGGGGCACCTCGGCCTACGACGCGGCCGCCGTGCATGCGGCGCATGCGGTGATCGACCCGGTGGAAACGCGTGATCACCTGATCCGGGTGCTGGAGATCCATCAACTGCGCCTGAGCGACGGCGTGGGCGAGCACCTGATGCGTACCTGGCCGACGAGTTACTGATGCGCATGACACATGACATGGAACTGGGGTCGGGCACCCGCTTGCTGCGTGAAGCCCGCATCGCGTCCCGCCCTGCCCTGACGGAACCCGAGGCCAAGCGGCTGATTGCCGGGCGCGGCATTCGCACGCCCGCCGGTTGTCTGCTCGTGGACGCTGCTGCGGCGCAGCCCGACACGCTCACGGCCCTGACCGCGCCCTTCGTGGTCAAGATCGTGTCGTCGGACGTGCTGCACAAGAGTGAGAGCGGCGGCGTGGTGCTGAACCTGCGGGATGCGGCCGGGGTAGCCGACGCCATCGCGTCCATCCGTGAGCGCAATGCCGACGTGGCGATTGACGGCTATCTCGTTGAAGAGATGGCTGCGCCTGGCGTGGAGCTCGTGATCGGCGGCACCGTGGACCCGAGCTTCGGGCCGACGATCATGGTCGGACTGGGCGGGATCTTCGTCGAGATCCTGGAAGACGTCAGCCTGCGCCTGTGCCCCATCAGCCGTCAGGACGCCCGCGACATGCTGGACGCGCTGCGCGGGGCGGCCCTGCTGCACGGCGCACGCGGCAGGCCGGCCGTGAACATCGAAGCCGTCATCGACGCCATGATGGCGGTTGGCGGGGCGGATGGCCTGTTGATGCAGCATGGCGCGGACATTGCCTCGCTGGATATCAACCCGTTGATCGCCACCGCGCAGGGGTGCACTGCCGTGGATGCCCGGGTGCTGCTGCGGTCAGCGGGCGAGTCGGTTGGCAGCGCCGAGGCGCCCTCTGCGGATCTGCGTTGCCTCCTGCATCCTCGCTCCATCGCGGTGATCGGTGCATCCTCCGACGGCAAGGGCTCCGGCAACGCCTTCATTCGCAACCTGCGCAGCTTCGGGTTTGCCGGCGAGCTCTTCATCGTGCACCCCAGCGCCGCCGACATCGACGGCGTGCCGTGCTTCCCGTCCCTGGGCGCATTGCCGCAACCTGTGGACTATGCGTACGTGGCCATCCCGGCAGCGAAGGTGCCCGCCGTGCTCGCCAGCGCGCAAGGGCGTGTGGCGTTCGCCCAAGTCATGTCCAGCGGCTTTGCCGAAGTGGCCGGCGGCGAAGCGCTGCAGGCCGAACTGCTCGCTAGCGCCCGCCAGGGCGGCGTGCGCGTGGTCGGCCCGAACTGCCTGGGCCTGCACGCCACCCGCGCCCGCGTCAGCTTCATCGACCAGGTGGTGGCCGAGCCCGGTCCCTTCGCCGTCATCTCGCAAAGCGGCGGCATGGGCGTGGACATCCTGCGGCGCGGCCAGGCGCGCGGCGTGCGCTTCTCGCACCTCGTCACCGTGGGCAACTCGGCAGACGTCTCGCCCGTCGAGATCCTGCGCGAGATGCTGGCCGACGATAGCGTGGGCGTGATCGGCATGTACCTGGAGAGCGTGGCGGACGGCCGCGCGCTGCTGGACGTGCTGCGGGCTCAGCAAACATCAGGGCGCCCGGCCAAGCCCGTCGTGCTGCTCAAGGGCGGCACCACGGAGCAAGGACAGCGTGCCGCAGCCTCGCACACCGGCGCGCTGGCCAGCAACGAGCGCCTGTGGTCCGCCCTGTGCGAACAGACCGGCATGGCCAGGGTCGACACGCTGGACACCTTCATCGACGCCGCGTTGACCTTCCAGCTGCTGACGCCCAACGTGACGGCGCCCACCCGCAATGTGTGCCTGTTCGGCAACGGCGGGGGCACCAGCGTCGTGGCCTGCGACACCTTTGCCAGACACGGCATGGCCATCTCGCCCTTCTCCCCCGATGTCGTCAACGCTCTCGAAGCCCTACAGTTGCCCCCCGGCGCGAGCGTGCTGAACCCCATCGACACCCCCGTCGGCGTGCTTAAGAAAGGCGACGGCGCGATCGCCGAGCAGATCTTGCGCATCGTCTACCAATCCGGCGAGGCTGATGCGGTGGTCCTGCACCTGAACCTGCCGGTGATCCTCGGCTATCACGATCGCTCTTTGCTGGACAACCTCTTCCAGGCGGCGCTGCGTGCGCGCGAAGCCAGCCCGCGCCAGACACACTTCACGCTGGTGCTGCGCTCGGACGGCTCGGGCCCCATCGACGACCTGCGACGTGCCTATCGCGAAGACGCCATCGCGCGCGGCATCGTGGTCTACGACGAACTGCCGCAAGCCGCCGAGGCGCTCAGCGCGCTGGCCAGCGTCGAGCGCCACGGCCACCGACAGCTGACGGCACGCCACCCTTCTTGAGGACCCACCATGTTCCATAAAGTCCTGGTCGCCAACCGCGGCGCCGTCGCCGCCCGCGTCATCCGCACGCTACGCGCCATGGGCATTCGATCCGTCGCCGTCTATTCGGAAGCCGACGCGAACATGCCCTACCTCGCTGCCGCCGATGAATCCTTCTGCATCGGCGCCGCCGAACCCCGCGCCAGCTATCTGAACCAGGACGCCCTGCTCGACGTGCTCAAGCGATCCGGCGCCGATGGCCTGCACCCGGGCTACGGCTTCCTCGCCGAGAATGCCCAATTCGCCCAACGCGTGAACGACACCGGCGCACGCTTCATCGGCCCCAGCCCCCGCTGGATCGAAGCCATGGGCCACAAGACCCGCGCCCGCCAGTTGATGGCCGAGAACGGCCTGGCCATGGGCCCCAGCTCCAGCCTGCTTGATGGCGACATCGCCGCCGCCATCCAGGCCGCAGAGAAGATTGGCTTTCCCGTGCTGGTCAAGCCCGCCGCCGGCGGCGGCGGCATCGGCATGGAAGCCGCCCACGACGCCGAGCAACTCGCCAAGGCCATCACGCGCGCCTGCTCCCTGGCCGAGCGCAGCTTCGGCAGCGCCGAGGTCTACCTCGAACGCCTGATGCTCAAGCCCCGCCACATCGAATTCCAGCTGCTGGCCGACCAGCACGGGCAGATCCGCCACTTGTTCGAGCGCGACTGCTCCATCCAGCGCCGCCATCAGAAAGTCATCGAAGAATCCCCCGCGCCCCTGCTGCCCCGCAGCGTGGTGGACGCAGCCGGCGACAACATCGTCAACGTGTTGGGCAGACTCGGCTACGACATCATCGGCACCGCTGAAACCCTGTATGGCGGCGACGACTTCCAGTTCCTGGAGATGAACACCCGGCTACAGGTGGAACACGCCGTCACCGAGGAAATCACCGGCATCGACCTGGTCGCAGCTCAAATCCGCCTGGCCGCCGGCGAATCGCTGAGCGCCGTCCTGCCCGCAGACGTGTCCGCCCACGGCCACGCCATCGAAGCCCGCGTCTACGCCGAAGACCCCGTGCGCTTCTTTCCCTCGCCCGGCACGCTCAAGACCCTGCGCCTGCCCTCGGGCCCTGGGATCCGCGTGGAGACGGGCTTTGGCGAAGGCAGCACGGTGACGCCCTACTACGACCCGATGATCGCCAAGATCATCGTGCATGCGCCGGATCGCGCACGCGCTGTCGACGCGTTGATCGACGCCCTGGACGCCACCGTGATCGAAGGGGTGAAGCACAACATTTCATTCGTGCGCAATGTGCTGGACAGCGACGAATTTCGCAGCGGGCATGTCCACACCGGCCTGGGCGCGGAGATCCTCGCGCGCGACGCCAAGGCACGCACCCGCGCCGCCGCGTGAGACCGCGCCCCCTCTCTTCCATTCAACGCATCATTCGGAGAACATCACCATGGCACGCATCGACATCCGATCGGAAGTCACCGGCAAAGTGTGGAAGGTCGAAGCCCCTGTCGGCACCTCAGTGCAGGAGGACGATCCCATCCTGATCATCGAATCGATGAAGATGGAGATTCCGGTCGTGGCGACGGACAGCGGCAGCGTGGTGGAGCTGCTGGTGGGCGAAGGAGATGCGGTGGAGGATGGGCAGGTCGTAGCCGTATTGGAGGCCTGAGGCGCGCTCGTCACGGCCCTTGTCGAGAGAACTCGACCCGGCTGACGACGGGCCGGTGCCGACTGCCCATGGCGGCGTGAGGGCGGTCACGACCAGCCCGAGAACGGGTTGGGAAAGGTCGTCCATCCCCGCGGCCCCAGGGCCATTTCGGCGTCGTCCAGCAGGCAGGCGTCCAGACGCCTGCACAGTGCCTCTTCGTCCATGCCAATGCCGATCAGGACGATCTCCTGGCGGGCGTCACCCACATTGGCATCCCACTTCTCCCGGATGCGTGCCACGTCCTCCGGATCCTGCGGCCAATGCTCCGGGGGCACGGCCGCCCACCACTGCCCGGCCACCCCATGACGGGCGATGGCCCCCGCCTGTGACCAGCTGCCGGCCAGCGTCGGATGGCTCGCAAGCCAGAAAAAGCCCTTGGAACGGACCACCCCTGGCCACTCGCTCTCGACCCAGTCGAAGTAGCGCTGCGGGTGGAAGGGCCGGCGCGCGCGATAGACGAAGCTGCGAATACCGTACTCCTCGGTCTCCGGCACGTGCGCGCCACGCAGCTCCTGCAGCCAGCCAGGCGCCCGGGAAGCTTCGGCAAAGTCGAAGAGCCCCGTATCCAGCACCCGATCGAGTGGCACACGGCCGAACTCGGCCACTTCCACCCGAGCGCGCGGATTCAGACCACGCAGCATGGCCACCAGCTGCTCGCGCTCGGCCTGAGCGACGAGATCGATCTTGTTGAGAACGATCACGTCGCAGAACTCGATCTGCTCGATCAGCAGATCCACCACCGTGCGCTCATCCTCGTCGCCCAGCGACTCGCCGCGCGATTGCACGGAATCGCGCGAGCTGTAGTCTCGCAGGAAGTTGTACGCGTCCACCACCGTCACCATCGTGTCCAGACGCGCCACGTCGCCCAGGCTGCGGCCATCCTCGCCTTCGAAGGTGAAGGTCTCGGCCACGGGCAAGGGCTCGGAGATGCCCGTCGATTCGATCACGAGCTGATCGAACCGCCCTTCCCGCGCCAGCCGCTCCACTTCCACCAGCAGATCCTCGCGCAACGTACAGCAGATGCAGCCGTTGCTCATCTCCACGAGCGTCTCCGTGGTGCGCGAGAGGCCCGCGCCGCCCTCACGGACCAGCGCGGCATCAATGTTCACCTCGCTCATGTCGTTGACGATGACCGCGACGCGCCGGCCCTCGCGGTTATGCAGGATATGGTTCAGCAGCGTCGTCTTGCCCGCGCCAAGAAAGCCGGACAGGACGGTGACGGGGAGCTTGGCAGTGGCGTTGGCGGGAGCTTGGGTGTTCATGGGAGGGAGGGCGTTGGCAGAGGGAAGGCGTGGTCCGGTACAGAGGCGCGACATGCGATTCGCCGCACACTATAAATGCAATGATATGACATATCAATTCTGATTTGACACGGTGACCGCAGCCGACAGCGTCTCCGCGGGCTATGTCAACGCCGCCGCGGGAACCTCGTCCACAACGAGCCGCCCACGCGGAAGCGGCGCGGCTTGGGCGCCGCCTCCCCGCTCGGCCAGGCGCCCGCAGTCCCCACCTGCGCCGGCAGGGTCTCGATGACAGCCTGCGGGCCTTCGATATCCCAGCCGATCACGCAGCAGCCGCAGCCCGAGCTGCGCACACACGTCAACTCATCCGCGTGGGCCAGCATCCATTGCTCGGCGAGTGCCACGATGGTCTCATCGCCCACGTCGACGCAGATGCATGCGCGACCGGCGCCGGGCGCCGGCGCATCCGGGATGGGGTCTACGCGCAGATACAGGGCGCGTACAGCGTCGTCATCGTCCATGCGGCCTCATTCCCTTTACAGCAGCCACTCATGGTACGGGATGCCGCTGCGCCCAACGAAACGTCCCATGCCCATCGGAGCCTCGACCCCTATCAACATGGAACCCCTCACCGTGGGCTGGCAGAAGGGATGCGCACCGATGGCAACTTGAAGATAGTGGAAGTGGTGCGAGTCTCTTCCGGCCCCGATGAAGGGGCTCATGCAAGGCGTAACGTCAGGGCTGTTGCGCACCTGATTTCCGGCCCACTTTCGCGGCGCCGTAGGCATGCCGCGCCGGCGCGGATCGGATGGCAGGGGCGTAGTGATCGAAGCCGACCGCTGCTGACGTCACGGATTTATCTTGACGACGTCACCCTGGCATCACACCGGCGATTCCCACCACCCGATGTACTCGATCCCACCGGCGACGAGCCCCGCCACCTGCTCACGGTTCTCCTGCGATTCCGAGAACGACGCCAGCACCGACGCCTGGCTGCCCCCATGGCTCAGCTCGTCCAGCCAATACGCATAGCCCGAGGCATCCGGCTGCCGATGCAGCACGTGCTGATAGAGCAGTTCGATGAAGCGCTCGTGCCCGTTACCCACCCCATACAGGGCCTGATATTCCCCCGTGCCCGTGAAGCCTCGAGCGATATCAGTGACCGAATAGCCATAGTCGAGCTGCGCGATCCAATAACCCAGGCCGACCGGGTCCGGCTCACGATCAAAGGCCGCCCGGTACATCTGATAGGCCTGCCGCGCATGCCCCGTCGGGTCCACATCCAGCGCCAGCATCGTGTCCGAAAAGCTCACGCGTTCCACCGTGTGCAGCATGTCCCAGCCCTCGTTCGAGCCCGCCGGCGCCACCACTTCCCAGATGTCTTGCGTGAGCCGGTTCACCTCATAGGCATCTCGCTCCAGCGCATACCAGGCCGTGTCGATGCCGCCCTCACCGATCAGGTAATCATTGCCCTCCCCGCCCACCAGCACGTCGTTGCCGTCACCGCCAAAGAGCGTGTCGTTGCCCGCCCCACCCTGAAGCGTGTCAACCCCGTCCCAGCCGATGAGAATGTCGTCGCCCGGCGACCCGAGCATCACATCGTTGCCTCGGAACATGTGCACCAGCAACCCGAAGACGTCGCCGCGGCCGAGGTAGGCATCGACGGTGCTCAAGCCGACGCTCAACTGATCCATGGCATAGAGCACGTTGCCGTACTGGTAGTGCTCGTACCCGGTGACCGTGCCCGTGACGACGCCCGAGCCGTGATAGGTGAAGTTGCCGTAGTACGTCCAGCTCATGCCGTTGGCGCCGGCGGCGGAAAAGCCGTTCGGCGTAACGGCAGTGACGACGCCGCGATCGACGGAGACGTTGAGCATGTCGACGGGGTGGAATTCGATAAAGCGGGCCATGGGGTCAGTGAAGTGTGAGGCGCAGACAATATTGAAGCACGCTGCACGAACCCTGCACCGGATCCGACTTATGGCCTCTCTCCCGCATCCCCGAAGAGCAGGTGCGCGCCCTCACGCCTGAGGACATTGAACGTCTAGAAGACGTGCTGGCCGCGGCCATCGACGACCTTCAGATTCCAGTGCAGGCGTCCCCGGCGCCTTAGACTGAGCGCTCAGCACCTGCCAACGAGCTGGACACCCTGCCCTTCCCCTCCTCAGAACCGAGCGGATCGGTGTCCACGGCGGCAAAGCCCGCTGTGTCCATCGCCGCAATGATCGTGCGCTGCACAGATTTACGCGTTATCCACGAACCGTACGCCACGAGAATCCGGAAGAATCACTGTGCGAGAGACAAGCGGGGATAGCACCTCGACGAAAAACTTGGGCTGAACTGCCAACAGGTGTTGCCGCGGACCATCGGTCTACTGTGGTTGCCCGAGGATTCGAGCCACAGCAGATCATCGATGCGATCGGATTTAGGGTGACTGACTGGAAACGTCTTTGTGGTCTGTAACTGCGTATCTGTCGCGCCAGCCAAAAGCTGCTAGCGGTCTGGTACGGCTGAAGCCCGGTTCGACACACGCAGCTGAAGCAACGTGAGCCGACGTAGAGCTCAAGTTATCTAATTCCGAAAGCACAAACGCAGGAGCCTGTAGCTTTAGGCGAACGCTCTACGAGCGCCCCGGCGGGCTTTTTTGCGTCTCCCGCACAAAGCCGGGCTGCACCCCAGCATATGTCACGAATTAAAAGTGTCAAAACGTGATAAAAAGCCGTGCTTTGATACCAAAATATACTGTTAACAACAATGCGTCTCATCAGTCTCGTTACCCTGTCTGCTGTGCTTCAGGGATGTGCGTACACATCAGTGGTTTCCAGCGCCGACGGGTCGGCCGAAATCATGCCGTCCAGGAAGCTCGCTGAGGATGCCACCGTACGCGTGCACCCCGAGCTGTCTGGACTGCGCCAAAAGGTCAATCTCGGTCACGTCTGCGGCGCTCACAACTACGCTGTCGATTGGGGCGGCGCGGTCTCCGAGTCCATCTCCAAAACGCTTGAAGGCGGCTTTCGGCACGTGAGCAGATCCGACTCGGTGGCAACCGGTGTCGGCCAAGGCTACGCGCTCGATTTCTCGCTGTCCGAAGCAATCGCGCGCTTGCGCTTCATACCTGGTTTCTTCGTCGCTACCGCAGAGGCACACAGCGAACTGGCAATCCGCATGCGCGCCTCTGATTCCGCTGGCAACCTTCTGTACCAAGGAACTGCACGGGGCGAGGGCCGCGCTGACACGTCAGGTGGTTGCGACATCGGAGAGCAGGTTGTATCGGAAGCAAGCCGCAAGGCGCTTCAGCGAACGATGGAAGACATGGCGCAGAAACTCATCAACTCCGGGATCTTGGCTGAACAGTCGAAACCTGGAGTCTCAGTACTACAACCGAGGCTGTAAGGCTGAACGAGCCCGCTTAAGCGGTTTTTTGCGTCTCTTCGCCTGGCTTCACGGTTTCAGAGAGGGCGGCAGCGTGGTGGAACTGCTGGTGGGTGAAGCAGATGCCGTGGAGGATGGGCAGTTGGTGGCAGTGTTGGAGGCTTAATGAGCAATTGCTCGCTGCTTGTCTCAAGAGAAGTTAGCAGCCTTGGAGAGGGGGCTGGTGCCAAACGACCCTATCGATTTGAGCCCGGTCGAGGCTAGCTCGATGACGTGCCAAATGACTGCATTGGTAGCCCTCGCAGCTGCTTACTCGGCAGTAGCCCCCTCCGGAATCTTTGTCACCTCAACGATGACTTCCCAGCCGATGGGCTTGCCCCGTTACTCCGGACAGATCAGATGGCATGATCATGCCTGGAGAGCGAAGCGATGGCACGAAGCAGAA
>NZ_JADCNH010000024.1 GCF_018904615.1 Verticiella alkaliphila
TCGCCGCGCGCGGCGACGGGCGCCACCGTGCCGGCAGCCCGGGCCGTACGGGCGCGATAGGCCGCGAAGTCCGCCATGTGACGTGCATAGAGCCGGCGAGCCTCGGCAGGATCGATGGCGCGTACGGCAGCCGCGTCGGGCACGGCGAGCCGGGCGCCTGCGCGCAGCCGATTCAGATTGCCGTCGATGAACGCCGCCGGATTGGCCTGCAGCAACGCCGCGAGCACCTGATAGAGCGTCGCGTCACCATAGCCGCGCTGCGCGCGCAAACGCTGCGCGATGCGCCCGGCCGTGTCGCCCGAGCGAACGGTCACGCTGTCGCCCGCAGGCGCCGCCACGGGACGAGCCAGCGAGATCGGGCTCACGCCGGGCCGCAAGGCAGGGGGCAGCATGAGGATGAGGCGACGCTGCTGCGTGCCGCGCACGGAATCCAACGTGAGCCGCAGATCGGCCACGGGCAGACGCACCGGCTCGGGCGAGACCAGGATGGCGACCAAGCCGCCGTCGGTGCGTGAGCGCAGGATGGCTTCCACCGCCAATGGCTCGCGTCCGGTCAGCCCGGCATCGGCGGCCTGACCGCCCTGCACCCGCACGACCAGCGTCGTGGCGGACTCGCCCTCGGCCAGGCGCGCGACCGGGATCTCCACCCGTAGCGGCTGGCCCACGCCCGAGAGCGTGCGTGCGCGGCCGAACTCGGCGGCGTGGGTCGTGCCTGTGGCCAGGACGAGCAGCGCTACCGCAACTGCCTGGCTTCCCGGACGCCGACGCCAGCCTGGCGTCATCCGGCCCTGATTGCGCCCTGAAAGCACGAGGACTCCGTATGCGATTGGTTCAAATTGCAACCCAACATAGCACCCGCCGCGACGGGTGACAAGACGCGGATCACGCTTGTTGTTAGGCTTCACGTTTCGCCCTTGCAGGAGTGCCCATGCGCCGGCCCGATCACGCCCCTCTCGATCCTCTGTGGATGCCGTTCACCGCCAACCGCGCCTTCAAGGATGAGCCGCTCCTGCTGGCCTCGGCCGAGGGCATGCATTACCGCACGCCGGACGGCCTCGCTGTGCTGGACGGGACCGCCGGGCTCTGGTGCGTCAATGCCGGGCATGGCCGCACCGCCATCACCCAGGCTGTCACCGAGCAGCTCTCCCGTCTGGATTACGCGCCCGGATTCCAGCTCGGTCACCCGAAAGCCTTCGCCGCCGCGCACGCCGTCGCGCAGATCATGCCGGCCGGCCTGGACCGCATCTTCTTTACGAACTCTGGCTCTGAAGCGGTGGATACCGCGCTCAAGATCGCCCTCGCCTATCACCGCGCCCGCGGCCAAGGGCAACGCACCCGATTCATCGGCCGTGAGCGCGGCTATCACGGCGTGGGATTCGGCGGCATCTCGGTGGGCGGCATCCCGGCCAATCGCGCCGTCTTCACCGGCGCGTTGCTGCCGGCTGCCGATCACCTGCCTCACACCCATGCGCTGGAACACCAAAAGTTTTCCCGCGGCCAACCGGCCTGGGGCGCGCACCTGGCCGATGCCCTGGAGCCCCTCATCACGCTGCATGGCGACACCATCGCTGCGGTCATCGTCGAGCCGGTCGCAGGCTCCGCGGGCGTGCTCGTGCCGCCAGAGGGCTACCTGCAACGCCTGCGCGAGATCACCGAGCGCCACGGCATCCTCCTGATCTTCGACGAGGTGATCACCGGCTTCGGCCGTCTTGGCAAGGCCACGGCCAGCGAACGCTTTGGCGTGACGCCGGACCTCATCACGATGGCCAAAGGCATCAGCAACGGCAGCGTGCCTGCCGGTGCCGTGGCCGTGCGACGCGACATTCACGACACCGTCGTGGACAAGGCCGCCCCGGGGATCGAGTTCTTCCACGGCTACACGTACTCGGGCCATCCGCTGGCTGCAGCGGCCATCCAGGCCACGCTGCGGCTGTATCGCGACGAGGATCTCTTTGCGCGAGCCGCAACGCTCGAATCGAAGTTCGAGGCGGCCGTTCACCGCCTGGCCGATGCGCCTCACGTCCTGGACGTGCGCAATCTCGGACTCATGGCCGGCATCGAACTCACGCCGCGACCAGGCGAGCCTGGGGCGCGCGGCCGCGCGGTCTTTCGTGCCTGCTTCGCCGATGGCGTGCTGGTGCGCGTGACCGGCGACACGATCGCGCTGTCCCCACCTCTCATCGTGAATGCCGGGCAGCTGGAGACGATCGTGCAGACCTTGCGTCGCGCGCTCGACGCCGTGGCGTAGCCGCCACATCGAAACCCCACGGGCGCTACCCAGCGCCACGTGTCCGAGTGTTATAAGAGCGGGGAACAACGACGAACGCAGGCCGCCACGACGGCCTGTCCACCGCCTTGCGAGGAGGAGACGCCTCGTCCCACGCCGCCCCCGTGTCAGCTTGCCGGGCCGGCGTCATGCGCGCGTCATCTGCGGCCTTTACGCTGGATGGTTGTTCTGTACCCGCGCCACGGGCGCGCTTTGGAGGAAACATGCGTAAGCATTGGGGCATTCTGAGTCTGGCCGGCATGATGGCCACCGCACCGGCGTTCGCCGTCACCGACATCCAGTTCTGGCATTCGATGCAGGGCGCCTTGGGCGAGCGTGTCGAGGAACTCGCCAAGGGCTTCAACGAATCCCAGTCGGAGTATCGCGTCCAGCCCGTCTACAAGGGCACCTATGGCGAATCCATGAACGCCGGCATCGCCGCGTTCCGGGCGGGCAATGCCCCGGACATCCTGCAGGTGTTCGAGGTCGGCACCGCCACGATGATGTACGCCAAGGGCGCCGTGCAGCCGATCCAGGAGATGTCCGAGAAGGTCGGCAAGCCGATCAATCCGGACAACTTCATCGGCGCCGTGGCGGGCTACTACGCCTCGCCGGAGGGCAAGCTGGTATCCATGCCCTTCAACAGCTCGACGCCCGTCTTCTACTACAACAAGGACGCCTTCAAGCAGGCAGGCCTGGATCCCGAGAAGCCGCCCAAGACCTGGGCCGAGCTCGCCGAAGCCGGCAAGAAGCTGACGGCAGCAGGCTCAGCCTGCGGCTACACCACCTCCTGGCCGTCCTGGACCCAGCTCGAGACCTTCTCGGCCTGGCATAACGTGCCCTACGCCACGCAAGACAACGGCTTCAAGGGCCTGGATGCGCGCCTTGCGATCGATTCGGATCTGCACGTGCGTCACCTCACCAACCTGGCGCAGATGGCCAAGGACGGCGTCTTCACGTACGGCGGCCGGGGCGACGATCCCAACTCGCTTTTCATGTCGGGCCGCTGCGCCATGATCACCGGCTCCTCCGGCATGCGCGCGAACATCATGCGCACGGCCAAGTTCGAGTTCGGCATCGGCACGCTGCCCTACTACGACGACGTCAAGGGCGCACCGCAGAACACCATCATTGGCGGCGCCTCGCTGTGGGTCTTCGCGAACAAGCCGGAAGCCACCTACCGGGGCATCACGGAGTTCTTCCACTACCTCGCGAGTCCGGAAGTGGCCGCACGCTGGCACCAGCAGACGGGCTACGTGCCTGTCACCACGGCCGCGTACGATCTCACGAAGCAATCCGGCTTCTACGACAAGAACCCCGGCACCGAGATCGCCGTGCAGCAGCTGAACGTGGAAACCACGGCGCAGTCGCGTGGCATCCGCCTGGGCTTCCTGCCGCAGATCCGTGAACTGGAAGACGCCGAGATGGAGCGCATCATCACCGGCAAGGTCGAGCCCAAGGCTGGCCTGGAGAACATCGTCAAGCGCGGCAACGAGCTGCTCACCCGCTTCGAGCAGAGCGCGAAGTAATATTGCACCCCCGGGGCGGCACTCGCCGCCCCGATCGTCCGATATCCCATGGAAAAACGCGTCGTCTTCGGCCACAAGGTCCTGCCGTATCTGTTGCTCGCCCCTCAGGTGGCCGTGACGCTCATCTTCTTTTTCTGGCCCGCAGGCCAGGCGTTGTGGCAATCGATGCGCCTGGAGGATGTCTTCGGACTCTCCTCGCAGTTCGTCGGGCTCGCGAACTTTCGCGACCTCTTCGCCAACGACGATTATCTGCAGTCCTTTCGCGTCACCGCCGTCTTCTCCGTGCTCGTCGCCGGCATCGGCCTGGCCGTGGCGCTGCTGCTGGCGACCATGGCCGATCGCGTGATCAAGGGCGCGTCGGTCTACAAGACACTGCTCATCTGGCCGTATGCCGTGGCCCCTGCGGTGGTCGGCGTGCTGTGGCTCTTTCTCTTCTCGCCCTCCGTCGGCATCCTCGCCGTGTGGATGATGGAGTTCGGCTTTTACTGGAACCCGCGTCTGGACGAGACGCACGCCATGACGCTGGTCGTCATCGCCGCCGTCTGGAAGCAGGTCTCCTACAACTTCATCTTCTTTCTCGCGGGTCTGCAGTCCATCCCGCGCTCGCTGATCGAGGCTGCGGCCATCGACGGCGCCGGCCCCACGCGCCGCTTCTGGACCATCGTCTTTCCGCTGCTCTCGCCCACCACCTTCTTCCTGCTGGTGGTCAACATCATCTACGCCTTCTTCGACACGTTCGCGGTGATCGACACCACCACGCAAGGTGGCCCCGGCACGTCGACCGCCATCCTGGTCTACAAGGTGTACAGCGACGGCTTCCGCGGCCTGAATCTTGGTTCCTCGGCCGCGCAGTCGGTCATTCTCATGCTCATCGTGACGTTGCTCACCGTGATGCAGTTCCGCTATATCGATCGCAAGGTGCAGTACTGATGTCGCTGTCGCACGCCACCGCTCGGGAGTCCGCATGATCGAACGCCGCCCCTGGCTCGACCTGCTCGCGCACGCCATCCTTCTGTTCGGGCTGGTCATCGTGGCCTTCCCGATCTACGTCACGTTCGTCGCCTCCACGCAGACGGCCCAGGAAGTGGCCAACGCGCCGATGTCGCTGCTGCCCGGCCCGCACCTGATCGACAACTACACCCGCGCCCTCACCGGCGAAAGCGGCGCCCCGGTGGCCCGCATGCTCTGGGTGAGCCTGGTGATGGCGGTGGTCATCGCCGTCGGCAAGATCGCCATCTCGCTGCTGTCGGCCTTTGCGGTGGTGTACTTCCGCTTTCCGCTGCGCATGTTCTTCTTCTGGATGATCTTCGTCACGCTGATGCTGCCGGTCGAAGTGCGCATCGCGCCCACCTATCAGGTGGTGGCGGATCTGGGCATGCTTAACAGCTATGCGGGGCTCACGCTGCCGCTGATCGCCTCGGCCACGGCCACCTTCCTCTTCCGGCAGTTCTTCATGACGGTGCCGGACGAGTTGATCGAAGCCGCGCGCATCGATGGCGCGGGCCCCCTGCGCTTCTTTCGCGACGTGCTGCTGCCGCTCTCGCGCACCAGCATCGCCGCGCTCTTCGTGATCCAGTTCATCTACGGCTGGAACCAGTACCTCTGGCCACTGCTCATCACCACCCAGGAGAACATGTACCCGGTGGTGATCGGCATCAAGCGCATGATCGGCGGCGGCGACGCCCTCACCGAGTGGAACATCACCATGGCCACGGCCATGCTGGCGATGCTGCCGCCGGTGCTCGTCGTGGTCTTCATGCAGCGCTGGTTCGTCAAGGGTCTGGTCGATACCGAGAAGTGACCCACCCTTTCCTGTCTCTTTCTATCCCTCTCCCATGGCAACTCTGAGCCTGCGCAACGTCGTCAAGTCCTACCATCGCGGCGCCACTGTCATCCATGGCCTGTCGCTGGACGTGGCCGACGGCGAGTTCATCGTGCTCGTGGGCCCCAGCGGCTGCGGCAAATCCACGCTGCTGCGCATGGTGGCCGGCCTGGAAAGCGTCACGGATGGCGACGTCATGATCGATGACACGCGCGTGAACGGCCTGGAGCCGGCCGAGCGTGACATCGCCATGGTGTTCCAGAACTACGCGCTCTATCCGCACATGACGGTCTTCCAGAACATGGCCTATGGCCTGAAGATCCGTCGTCTCACGAAGGAACAGATCCAGGCGCGCGTGAAAGCCGCGGCGGACATCCTGGAACTCGGCCCGCTCCTCACCCGCCGCCCACGCGAGCTATCGGGCGGTCAACGCCAGCGCGTGGCCATGGGCCGGGCGATCGTACGCGAGCCCAAGGCATTCCTCTTCGACGAGCCGCTGTCCAATCTCGATGCCAAGCTGCGCGTGCAGATGCGCCTGGAGATCCAGCGCCTGCACCAGCGCCTGGGCACGACGAGTCTGTACGTCACGCACGATCAGGTCGAGGCGATGACACTCGCCCAGCGCATGGTGGTGATGAACAAGGGCCACATCGAGCAGGTGGGCACGCCCACCGAAGTGTTCGAGCGCCCGGCCACCACCTTTGTCGCGGGCTTCATCGGTTCGCCGCCCATGAACCTGGTACCGGTGGAAGTCACGGCGGACGGCGCGGTGCGCACGACGGATGGCGTGGCATTGTCGCTGGCGGCAGAAGAGATTCCGGCGCACGTGCGTGGCCGCTCGGTGATCCTGGGGTTGCGTCCGGAGCACACCACGATCGGCAAGCCCGGCCTGCCGGCTACGGTGGAACTGGTGGAAACGCTGGGCTCCGAACAGCTCGTGCACGCGCGCTGCGGCAAGGCCTCGGTGGTGCTGCGCTATGCGACCCGGCTCGCAGCGCAGGGCGTGGTCGGCATGGGCGACACGCTCATGATCGGCACCGACGGGCATCATCCGCTGCACTGGTTCGATACCGATGGGAAGCGGATCTCGGCGTGAGGTCCATTTGAGTTCTTGAGGCGCCGTTGCGGCGGCCCCGTGGGGCGGGCCGGTCGCGCGGCGGGCCTGAACGGCCCGGCTGCCCTTTCGCTCCGGGTGTCGTGACGGGCGGTCGGCGAACTCGGAGGGTGGACAGTCCCCCGGACTGTCCACACCCGCGTCCTCAGACATCGCCGCCCTTGCCTCCCGTCACGACACCCTGCGCTCGGCGCGCTCCAACGGCCCGCCCCACGGGGCCGCCGCAACGGCGCTGAGAGCGTTTCTGGCTCTGGGGTCATTCGGGCGAAGCGATGACACGGCAGCCAGGTCACCGAACGCGTTCTTACGTGTGTCTCGTATGGTCGCAATCTTCTCGCATGCCGCTCCCAACGTTCAAGTCGGCCGACTTGCTGAGGATCAGCTGGATGTCGAGCTTCATTCGGTCTGGCTTGTTCCGGATCCAACCTGAGCCGTTGCGGCCAGGGCCGGGGGGCGGGCCGTCGGAGCGCGCCGAGCGCAAGGCCTCGGGACGGGAGGCAAGGGAGGCGATGTTTGAGGAGGCGGGTGTGGACAGTCCGGGGGACTGTCCACCCTCCGAGTTCGCCGACCGCCCGGCCCGAGGCCTGGAGCGAGAGGGCAGCCGGGCCGTTAAGGCCCGGCCGCGCGACCGGCCCGCCCCCCGGCCCTGGCTGCAACGGCGGCTCAAGAACTCACAGACAGCGTCTTGAAAGAACGCCAGCCGCCCCGAACCCCTATTCCTTCCGGTTCTTCCCCAACCCCAGATAGCTCTCCACCACCCGCGGATTGCCCGCCAGCTCATCTGCAGGCCCCGACAGCACGACTTCGCCGGTTTCCAGCACGTAGCCGTGGTCGGCCACTTGCAATGCCGCGCGGGCGTTCTGCTCGACGAGGAGCGTGGCCACGCCCGTCTCACGCAGGCCGGCGATGATGTGGAAGATCTCGCGCACGATGCGCGGGGCGAGCCCCAGGCTGGGCTCGTCGAGCATCAGGAGGCGCGGCTTGGCCATCAGGGCGCGGCCCACGGCCAGCATCTGGCGCTCGCCGCCGGAGAGCGTACCGGCATGCTGACGGCGGCGCTCCTTCAGACGAGGGAAGAGCGCGAAGACGTTTTCCATCTCGTCGCGCCAGTCCTTTTCGCCGGCGCGGTAGCGGCGAAAGCCTCCAAGGAGAAGGTTGTCCTCCACCGTCATGCTGGCGAAGAGCTCGCGGCGTTCTGGCACGAGGGACATGCCGCCAGCGACGCGGCGCTCGACGGCCCAGTCGCTCACGCGCTCGCCGGCATAGACGACCTCGCCCTGAGCGGAGCCGCTGGTCGGCAGCGAGCCCATGATGGCGTTGAGCAGCGTGGATTTGCCGGCGCCGTTGGCGCCGATCACGGTGACGATCTGGCCGGCGCCGACTTCGAGGACGGCGTCGGTGACGGCGTGGACCTTGCCGTACCGGGCGGACAGCGCGGCGACTTTCAGGATGGGATCAGGCATGGGCGGGCTCCTCGTCGTCGATGCCGCCCAGGTAGGCTTCGAGCACGGCCGGGTTGGCCTGGACCTCGGCGGGCGGGCCTTCGGCGAGCTTGGTGCCGAAATCCATCACCACGAGGTGGTTCGTCAGTTCCATCACGAATTCCATGTCGTGTTCGACGAGCAGGATGCTCATGCCTTCGGCGCGCAATTGCTTGAGCACCTGGCCCAAGGCCTGCTTTTCCTTGTAGCGCAGGCCGGCGGCGGGCTCGTCCAGCAGCAGCAGGACGGGATCGGCGGCCAGGGCGCGAGCGATCTCGACGATGCGTTGCTGGCCCAGTGCCAGATTGCCGGCCTGTTCATAGAGGTAGTCGCCCAGGCCCACGCGCTGGAGCTGGCGGGCGGCTTCGTGCAGCAGCTGCGCTTCGCGCGGGCGGTCGGCATGCAGCGTACCGGCGAGCACGCTCACGTCCGAGCGCAGATGCGCGCCCAGGGCGACGTTCTCGAGCACGGACATGGTCGGGAGCAACTGCACGTGCTGGAAGGTGCGGCCCACGCCGCGCTTGGCGATGTCGCGCGCCTTCAGCGTATCGATGCGCTCGTCCATGAAGCGCACCATGCCCCGGGTCAGCGGCAGCACGCCCGTGATGAGGTTGAAGGTGGTGCTCTTGCCGGCGCCGTTGGGGCCGATGAGGCCGACGATCTCGCCCGCGCGCACGCGAAAGCCGATGTCGTTGACCGCGACGAGACCGCCGAACTCCTTGCGGGCGGCGTCCACATCGAGCACGACCTGACCGGCCTGCGGACGCGGGCGCTGCGGCAGTGCGGGCGCTTCCGGCGGCGGTGGCGCGGCCTTGACACCGCGCGCGCCGCGACGGCGGAACGGGGCCGAGACGATGGGCCAGAGGCCGCCCGGTGCGTACTGCAGGATGACCACGAGCAGCACCCCGAAGACGATCATCTCGAAGTTCGCGGTGGTGTCGAGCAGGCGCGGCAGCCAGTTCTGGATCTGGTCCTTGATGATGAGGACCAGCGACGAGCCGAGCAGCGCGCCCCACACCGAGGCCGCACCGCCCACCACAGCCATGAAGAGGTATTCGATGCCGTAGTTCAGACCGAACGGGCTCGGGCTCACGGCACGCTGCATGTGGGCGTACAGCCAGCCCGACACGCTCGCCAGCATCGCGGCGTAGACGAAGATGATGATCTTGTAGGCTGCCGTGTTCACCCCGAAGGACTCGGCCATGCCTGCCCCGCCCTTCAAGGCGCGGATGGCCCGACCCGGCCGGGAGGCGAGCAGGTTGTGGGTGGCCCACATCGCCAGCAGCACCAGCACCCAGATCAGGTAGTACATGTTGCGCCCGCTCGCCAGCGAGATCCCGAAGACCTCGATGGGACGGATGCCGGCGATGCCGTCGTACTTGCCGAAGGCCTCGATGTTGCCGAAGAGATAGAAAAGGCTCAGGCCCCAGGCGATGGTGCCCAGCGGCAGGTAGTGCCCCGACAGGCGCAGCGTGATGGCGCCCAGGATCCATGCGATGAGCCCCGTGAAGAAGAGCCCCACGAAGAGCGTCGCCCAGGGCGACCAGCCCGCCGCCGTGGTGAAGTAGGCCGTCGCGTAGGCACCCACGCCCACGAAGGCGGCCTGGCCGAAGGAGGTGAGCCCGGCCACGCCGGTGAGCACCACCAGGCCGATCACCACGAGCGTGGCAAGACCGATGTAGTTGATCTGCGTGATCCAGAACTCGGGCGTGGCCGCGAGCTGGGGCAGGATCGCCAGGATGGCGATGAAGCCGATGAGGATGAGGCGGTTCATGCGTTCACTCCTCGTCGTCGATGTGATGGCTGGTGAGCGAGCGCCACAGCAGCACCGGGATGATGAGCGTGAACACGATGACTTCCTTGTACGCGCTGGCGAAGAACGAGCCGAAGGACTCCAGGATGCCCACGAGCAGCGCACCGAGAGCGGCGATGGGGTAGCTCACGAGGCCACCGATGATCGCGCCCACAAAGCCCTTGAGACCGATCAGGAACCCGGTGTCGTAGTAGATGGTGGTGACCGGCGCGATGAGCATGCCGGACACCGCACCGATGAAGGCGGCCACCGTGAAGGTGAGGCTGCCGGACATGTTGGTGCTGATGCCCACCAGGCGCGCGCCGCGACGGTTGACCGCCGTGGCCCGCAGGGCGCGGCCATACAGCGTCTTCTCGAAGACGAGGAACAGCAGCAGGATGAACAAGGCTGCCGTACCCACCACGAAGAGGCTTTGCGCCGACACCATCGTGAAGCCCAGGTCGATGTTGCCCGACACGAACGCCGGCGTGCGCCAGCCCTCGGCCCCGAAGAACACGAGCGCCAGACCCATGAGCGCGAAGTGCACGGCCACCGAGATGATGAGCAGGACGAGCGGCGTGGCTTCGGCGAGCGGCTGGTAGGCGATGCGGTACAGCATCGGGCCCAGGGGCACCACGAGCAGCAGCGTCAACACCACGTCGGCGATGAGCGGCAGCTTCATCGGCGTGACGGTGGTGGTGAGCCAGAGCATGGCGAGCGGGAACACGATGCACAGCGCGAGCGTCTTGGGCAGGCCCGAGAAGCGACGCTGTCGGAACGCCGTGAAGAGTTCCATCGCGAGCACGATGACGCCTGCGATGACCAGCAGCCACGCGGTGCCCGGCACGATGCCGTTGACCAGCATGGCCAGCGTGAGCGCACCGAAGGCGACGAATTCGCCCTGCGGAATGAAGATGACGCGGGTGACCGCGAAGACCAGGACGAGCGCCATGCTAAGCAGCGCGTAGATCGCGCCGTTCACGATGCCGTCCTGGGTGAGGATCAATGCGATGGTCGAGTCCATTCTCCTGCCTTATCCATACGCTTATTTACCAGTATTAACTATTACGCAGAGTGAATCGAGCTAGCGTTTTCCCCAGGTGACGTGGGGAGGAACGTGCCCTCTGCGGCGCGCTCGCCTCGGGAAGAAAAAAGCCGCGACGAGGTCGCGGCCTTCCTTTCCGCAGCACGAGGCGCGCTGCACCTGCTCACGGTCGGCAGATCAGGGCAGATAGACCCACTTGCCGTCCTTGATCTGCACCATCACGCGGGCGCGCTCGTCCAGGCCGGCGTGATCACTCGCCGACATCGTGAAGACGCCGTGCGTGGCGGGCACTTCCTTCACGGTTTCGAGCGCATCGCGCAGGGCCTTGCGGAATTCCGGCGTGCCGGGCTTGGCACCGCCCTTGAGCGCCTCGGGCAGCGCGGCCGACAACAGCAGGCCGGCGTCCCACATGTGCGCGCCGAACGTCGACACCGAGCCCGCGCCGTGCGCAGCCTCGTACTTCTGGATGTAGTCCAGGCTGGGCTTCTTGGCGGGATGGTCGTCCGGCAGCTGGGTGGCCACCAGCACGGGGCCGGCGGGCAGCTTGGTGCCCTCGCCATCGGCGCCCACCACACGCAGGAAGTCGTTGTTGGCCACACCATGGGTCTGGTAGATGCCGCCCTTGAAGCCGCGGCTGCGCAGCTCACGCTGGGGCAGCGCCGCCGGCGTGCCGGCACCGGCCACGAGCACGGCATCCGGGCGCGCCGCGACGAGCTTGAGCACCTGTCCCGTCACGGACGTATCCGGGCGGGCGTAGCTTTCGGTCGCCACGATCTCGATGCCCTGCTTCTTGGCCGCGGCACTGAATTCTTCCAGCCAGCCCTGGCCGTAGGCGTCGGCAAAGCCGATGAAGCCCACGGTCTTGACCTTGTCCTTGACCATGGTCTCGACCAGCGCCGAGGCCATCAGCGAATCGTTCTGCGGGGTCTTGAACACCCAGGTGCGATTGCCTTCCACGGGCTGGACGAGACGCGCGTTGGCGGCCACCGTGATCATCGGCACCTTCTCGTCGCCAGCCACATCGATCATGGCGAGCGAGCCCGGCGTGGCCGAGGTGCCGAACACGATGTCGACCTTGTCTTCCGTCACCAGCTTGCGCATGTTGCGCACGGCCTGGGTGGTGTCAGTGGCGTCATCCAGAACGATGTACTGCACCTTCTGCCCGGCGATCTCGGTGGGCAGCATGGCGGCCGTGTTGCGTTCCGGGATCCCGAGCGAGGCAGCGGGCCCCGTGCTGGACACGGTGACGCCGACCTTGATCTGGGCATGGGCCAGGGAAGCGCCCATCAGGGCTGCCGCGAGCACAGCCAGACGAAACGTGGAAGTGGCTTGCATGAGTGTCTCCTCAAACAACGTTGTATACGGTTACAGCCCGGGACTATACCTGAGAGAAAACCCGATGACTGCAGCAGATTGGCGACAGAATGGCAGGGAGCACAACGTCCTGCGTGTTGCGTTGCCCGGCCGCGCGCGAATTGCACGCAACGCCTGCGATCACCGGGAATCCTCAGCGTTGTCCGTTTCGTCGAGCCGACGCCAGGGCATGAGGGGCGCAGACAAATCTTCGAGGAAGGGATCGACCCACCAGGCCTCGAGCGCCAGGCGGCGCTCATCGGGATCGAGACACAGGCGCTCGCCGTCGAACCCTTCCAGGCCGGCGTTGGCCCAGTGGAGGTATGCGGGCTGGTGCAGGTCCACAGCGTACGTGTGCCCGTTCACCAGGGTGAGGGCGCAATAACGCCGGGATCGCGACACCGCGAAGCGGTTGACCTGCGCGAGTTCGACGTCGAGGCTGGCCTGGCCGAGGATCACAAGCGCCGCGCGCAACGCCCTGACGTCCGCCTCCGAGGTCCCGGATTGAAAACGCGCCGCTGCGGCTCGCACCGAGCGGCGCTCGGCCCGGCGCGAGAGCCAGGCCTTCAGCACGGACGGACGCGCGCAGCGCGCCTGCCGGCACACCGCATCAGGGTGCCTCGTGCAGCGCGCGGATGCGCGCCTCGAGCGGGGGGTGCGACGAGAACATGGCACTGATGGCGCCCTTGCCCGAGATACCCAGCGCCTGCATGCTCTTGGGCAACTCGCCGCTCTGCAGCGAACCCAGGCGCATCAAGGCACGGATCATGGGCTCGCGACCGCCCAGCAGGTGTGCGGAGCCGGCATCTGCCCGGTACTCGCGGCGGCGCGAGAAAGCGGCCACGATGATGGTGGCCAGCACACCAAAGATGACCTCACAGACAAGAACGGTGAGGTAATACCCCATGCCGATGCCCCGCTCGTTCTTGAAGACGAGGCGATCGATGGCATAGCCCACCACGCGGGCGAGGAAGATCACGAAGGTGTTCACCACGCCCTGGATGAGGGTCAGCGTGATCATGTCGCCATTGGCGACGTGTGCAACTTCATGCCCCAGGACCGCGGCGATCTCTTCCTCGGTCATGCTCTCGAGCAGCCCGGTGGAGACGGCCACCAGCGCGTCGTTGCGAAATGCGCCCGTGGCGAACGCGTTGGGCGCACCCTCGTAGATGCCGACTTCCGGCATGCCGATGCCCGCGCGCTTGGCGAGCTGATGCACGGTTTCCACCAGCCACGCTTCGCGGGCATTGGCAGGCGCCTGCGGATCGATGATGCGGGTGCCCGTGCTGTACTTCGCCATGGGCTTGCTGATCAGGAGCGAGATGATCGCACCGCCAAAGCCGATGACCAGCGAGAAGATCAGCAAGGCGTTGAAGTTGATGCCCTGCTGCGTGATGATGCGGTCGACCCCCAGGATGCGCAGCGTGGCGCTGAGCACCAGTACCACCGCCAGGTTGGTCAAGAGAAAAAGCGCGATGCGTTTCATGCCGGCGTTGCCCTCGGTCAGGAAAATACGGCGGCGATATTACCTGACTCGCCGCCGTTCCTGACGTCTGACTGCGGTCGAGCCACTAAGTTTCGCGCTGACGGCCCAGTGGCACGGCCGTGCCGACCAGGGCATGCAGGAGGTCATCGAGGGTGACCGGCTTGTCGATGTACGCCTGAAACCCGGCGCGCAATGCCCGTTCGATGCCGGCCCGATCGCCGAAGCCGGACAGCGCAAAGGCTGGCGTCGCCTGGGTGCTCGGCCGCGCCCGCAACTGGGCGATGAGCTCGTAGCCATCCATTCCCGGCATGCCGATATCGGACAGGATGAGGTCGAATGCCTCGCGTTCGGTCAGCGCAAGGGCCGCGGCCCCACCACTGGCCACCTGGACACGTGCACCTTCGATCTCCAGCAGCAGCCGGAATGCCTCCAGCGTCTCGGGGCTGTCGTCCACCAACAGGACGCGCATGCCACGCAAGGCGTCCGGCGGCGGGCGGCGCCCGGCGTCATCCGCGGCGGCACGCCCGGGTGCCATCGGCAGCCACACCCCTGACCGCCCCTGTGGGCCGATATCCCAGCGGGCAAGGCCGCGTTCGCGATTGTCCCGCCACACATCACAACTTGGCAGGACGCCACGGCCCGGCCACGCGACGGCGGCACGACCACCGGGCGGGCCAGCGGTGTTAAGAAGGAGTGTCATTTCTAGCCACGTGAGAAGTTTTGGGGTCATTGCCAGAGCACCGTGCCCTGGGACGACCATCATCAAGCATTGCCGAAGCAAATTCCGCGCCCATTTCAGCGTTGGCGGTGGAATCCGTGGGCGGGCCCACGATTTGCTGTGGCCCCCCGCACCTGTCGCCCAGCCCTGCCCAGGGATGCCACGCGCGACGCCACTGGAGCTTCCTATGCACGTCACGCTCGATATGCCCGCCGCAGCACCCCGTTATTACCAGACCTTCCATCCCGACACGCATAGCGTGCGTGATGAGCTCGAAGGCGGCCTGTGTCGTCGTGACGCCAGCATTGCGCCCAAGTTTCTGTACGATGCCCTGGGTTCCTGCCTTTTTGGGGCCATCACCCAGGTCCCCGAGTACTACCCCACGCGCACCGAACAGCAGATCATGGCCCGCTATGCGGATGAGATCGCGCAGCGCACATCCCAGGCGCGCGTGCTGGTGGACCTGGGCGCTGGCGACTGTGTGAAGGCTGAACGGCTCTTTGGCCGTCTGCGCCCGCGCCAGTACGTGCCCGTGGACATCTCGACCGAGTACCTGCGCGGCGCGGTCGCTCGCCTGCACACTGCCTACCCCGACCTCGACATCGTGGCGCTGGGGCAGGATTTCTCCCAGACGCTGGCTCTGCCGGACGACGTCGGCACCGAGGGCCGACTCTTCTTCTACCCCGGCTCGAGCATTGGCAACTGGGCCCCAGAACAGGCGCTTGCCATGCTCGCGCGCATCCGCGCGGCATGCATGGATGACGGTAGCGGATTGCTGATCGGCGTGGACCGGGTAAAGAGCCCAGACGTGCTCGTGCCTGCCTACGACGATGCACTGCAGGTGACGGCCGCCTTCAACCGCAACCTGCTCCTGCACGTGAACCGTCTGCTGCGCACTGACTTCGCACTGGACGACTGGCGCCACCTTGCCTGCTTCAACGCCGAAGCCTCGCGCATGGAAATGCACCTGGTCGCCACGCGCGCCGTGACGGTCAACTGGCCGGGGCGCTGCCGGATCTTCGCGTCAGGAGAGAGCATCCACACGGAATGCTCTTATAAGTACCAGCCTCAGGATTTCGCCGCCCTGCTCGACGCCGCCGGTTTCTCGGACGTGGCGCACTGGACGGATCCGGAGGGCTGGTTTTCCGTCTTCCATGCCCGCGCCTGACCCTGCAGGCTCGCGACTCCTTCAAGGCAAGCGCACCATGAATGCAACCACCGGCCGCGCCGAGGACCTGAGCGAGGTCTCCTCCGGCCATGCCCACGAGCGCTACCTCCAGGTGCGCGCCACCACGCAGGGGCTGGCCGAGCCACTCAGCGCCGAGGATTGCCAGGCGCAGTCGATGCCCGACGCAAGCCCCGTCAAATGGCATCTCGCCCATTCCACGTGGTTCTTCGAAACCTTCATGCTGGAACGCTTCGAGCCGGAATTCACGCCGTTCGACGCCAGTTTCCGCATGCTCTTCAATTCCTACTACAACAGTGTGGGCGAGAAGCACCCTCGTCCTCACCGTGGTCTGCTCACCCGGCCCTCGCTGGACCGGGTGCTCGCCTACCGCGCCCACGTCGATGAGCGCATGCGGGCCGTGATCGACCGCCACGCCGGGCGCGACTCGGCCTTCGACGCGCTGCTTGCCCTGGGGCTGAACCACGAACAGCAACATCAGGAGCTCATCCTGATGGACGTGAAACACCTTCTCTGGTGCAATCCGCTGCGCCCGGCCTACCGGCGCGCTGCCGTCACGAGCGTGACGCCCACGCTGCCGACGGCCTGGGTGCACCTGGAAGGTGGCGTGGTCGACATCGGCCACGCGGGCGAGGCGTTCGGCTTCGACAACGAGACGCCTCGGCACAAGGTGCTGCTGCGCCCGTTCGAGCTCGCCAATCGGCCGGTCACCCAGGGCGAGTACCTGGCCTTCATCGAGGACGGCGGCTACGAGCGTCCGGAGTTCTGGCTTTCCCTGGGCTGGGAGGCTGTCTGTGACGGTGGCTGGCGCGCCCCCTGTACTGGGAGCGGCTGGACGACGAGTGGCACGTCTTCACCCTGGCGGGCCGCATGCCGCTGTCGCAGGACTTGCCGGTCTGCCATCTCAGCTACTTTGAGGCTGATGCCTTTGCGCGGTGGAGCGGTGCGCGTCTGCCCACAGAAGCCGAATGGGAGTATGCCGCCCAGTGCGCCGAGCCCACCCAGGCGAGTGCCAATACGCTGGATGCCGGCACGCTCATGCCGCAGCCCGCCCGCACGCCACACGCGGGATGCGCGTTCAGCCAGTTGCTGGGCGATGTCTGGGAGTGGACGTCGAGCAGCTACGCCCCCTACCCGGGCTTTGCACCGCCGCCTGGCGCCGTCGGTGAGTACAACGGCAAGTTCATGTGCAACCAGTACGTGCTGCGAGGCGGCTCCTTCGCCACGCCGGCCTCGCATCTGCGGCCAACGTACCGCAATTTCTTTCCGCCGGGCACCCAGTGGCAGTTCGCCGGCGTGCGTCTGGCACGTGACCTCGCTGGCTGACGCCGACGATTCGCGGACGTGACGAGGGGGCCCTGCCAGGCCCCCTCGTCACGTCGATCGTCGCCGTGGGCGGCCTACCCTCAGGCCGGACGCCCGGCCTGGCCCGCCGCAGGGGCGCGCTTGGCCGTCATCTCGGTGATCGCATAGATGACGGCGGCGAGCGCCAGCGGCGCGAGATAGTGCACGGCGCGAAACGCCACGAGGCTGGCCAGCAGCGGCCCCTGCCCCACGCTCGAGCCCAGCAGCGCCAGGAACACCGCCTCAGTCACGCCCAACCCTGCCGGGACATGGGTGATGACGACGGCGATGGCCGAGAGCAGGAACGCGCCCAGCACGATCGAATAGGCTGCGGATCCTTCGGGCAACAGCACATAGATGACCGCTGCCACAGTCATCCAGTGCACGATGGACAGGCCGGCTTGCAGCAGCGCGAAGCGAAACGACGGCAGCACCAGGGTGTGCCCGCGGATCACCCATTCGCGACGCCGGGCAAAGAGCGTGGCGCCCAGATAGAGCAGGAAGATCCCGAAGAGCACGGCGCCCGCCGCGCGCAACACCCAATCAGCGGCCCAGCTCTCCGGCAGCTGCAGAAAGCCTGACAGCAGGACGGCACCCGAGAGCCCCATGTAGCCGAGCCAATTGGTGAAGACCGAGATGGCAACCACGCGCGTGATCGTTCCTGTCGAGAGGCCGAGCCGCGAGTACAGCCGAAAGCGGAAGGCCATGCCACCAATGATGGCGCCGAAGTTCAGGTTGAACGCGTAGCTCACGAACGTCACGCCGGCGACGCGCACCGCCGGTAGATCATGTCGGGTGTAGGCCTTCCCGAGCAGATCGAAGGTGACGTAGAGCGTGTAGCTCAGGGCTGCCAGCAGCCCCGCCGGAATGAGTGCGGCGGGCTGGAACTCGCGCAGTGCCTGCCCGACCTCGGCCCAGTCCACCTCGGTGGCCTGCCAGACGAGCAGGCCGACCACGAAGAGAAAGAAGAGGATCGCGACAGGCCGGCGCAAACGCGGCCAGGCCGTTTGCAGGCGGTACATCAGACCAGGGGCGGCAGCCATGTCGGCACTCCGGAAGATACGGTGATGGGGAGGGGCGACCTCAGACGGCGCCCTGCTCGCTCTCGTCAGTCAAGGTCTGCGCGCCGTCCACACGGCGATGCCCGGGCAGAAGGCTGGGCTTGTGCGCAGGCAGCCAGCCCGCCCACGCCGGAAAGCGCCGCAGGAAATGGAACATCAACCAGCCCAGACCCAGCCGCCAATACCGCAGCACGGGCGTGCCGCTCGGCCGTGCCAACTGGCAGTGGTTGTGCATGAGCCCGGTGAGATTGCTGCGCAACTCACGATTGAACGCACGATCCCGAATCATGACGTTGGCTTCGAGATTGAGCGACAGGCTGAGCGGGTCCAGATTGCTGGAGCCCACCGTGGCCCACTCGTCGTCCACGATCGCGACCTTGCCGTGCAGTGGCCGTTGGCAATACTCATGGATCTCGACGCCCGCCTTGATGAGGTAGTCGTACAGCACCATGCTGGTCGCCCTCACCCATGGCATGTCGGGTTGCCCCTGCAGGATAAGCTGCACGTGCACGCCGCGGCGGGCGGCCTTGGCCAGATCGCGCAGCAGCCGGTAACCTGGCAGGAAGTAGGCGTTGGCGATGATGATTTCGCGACGCGCCAGGCGAATCGCCATGCGGTAGCTGCGTTCGATATCCGTGCGATGGCGGTCGTTGTCGCGCAGCACCAGGGCCATGGACACGCCGCCCGTTTGGGAGATCGGTGCGCCTGCGGCCAATGGCGCTGCACGGCGAGGCCAGCGAAAGCGCTTGCGCGCAGGCGCAAGCGTCTGCCGCAGAGCCATGTGCATGTCGCCGACGATGGGCCCTGTCACCCGAACGGCATAGTCCTGCTTCGCCTCGGGGCCGTAATCCCCCAGGTGATCGGCGCAGAAGTTCAATCCCCCGATGAAGCCCACCGTGCGGTCGATGACGATGAGCTTGCGATGCATGCGACGGAAGAGATTCGTGCGCATGCCGAAGGCGCGCGGGCGCGGATCGAACACGAGCAGGGTGATCCCCACCGCGCGCAACTCGGCCAGAAAGCTCTCGGAGAAAGCCGGCGAACCGTAGTCGTCCACGGTGAGCGTGATGCGCACGCCACGCGCCGCCGCCTGCACGAGCGCATCCTTCAAGGCGATGCCCACCTTGTCCTCGGCGAGGATGAAAGTCTCGAGCAGGATCTCTTCGCGGGCTTGCGCCACGGCCTCCTGCACGGCGGGATAGAACTCCTCGCCGTTCTCGAGCAACTGGATGGTGTTGCCCTGGGTCCAGTGGATGTTCATAGCGTAATCCTTGCTACCAGCGGCGCATGGTCCGACAGGTGCGACCAGGGCCGCCCGGTCAGCACGCGCGCGGCGTCGACAAGCACGTTTCGGGTGTAGATACGATCCAGGCGCAACAACGGGCACCGCGCAGGGAAGGTGCGCGGTGCCCGTTGTTCGCCCTGGAGAAAGGCGTTGCGCACGTTCGCGCCGCGCCCCAGGATGTCGTCGGCGCGCTCGCGCCAGTCGTTGAAGTCGCCAGCGATGAGCAGCGGCGCGTCTTCGGGTACTTCGTCGGCGATCATCCGGCACATGAGCTCGAGCTGCTGCGCGCGATGCGATTCGCGCAGCCCCAGATGGCAGCAGATCACGTGCAACGGCTGCGAGCGACCGGGAATATCCAGTACGCAGTGCAGCAGCCCGCGCTTCTCGGGCGGGCCGATGGAGACGTCGCGGTTCTCGTGGTGCAGGATGGGAAACTTCGTGAGCACGGCATTGCCATGATCGCCGTGCGGATACACGGCGTTCTGGCCATACGCGAACTGTGGCCAGATGGTGTCGGCGAGGAACTCGTACTGCGGGTGATCGGGCCAATTCGCGAATCGTGCGGAATGGCGCTCGTGGCTGCCCAGCACTTCCTGCAGGAAGACGACGTCGGCGCCAATCTCGCGCACGGCCGCCCGCAGCTCATGCAGGATGAATCGACGATTGAAGAAGGTGAAGCCTTTGTGCGCGTTCAAGGTGATGATCTGGAGCGTCGTCCGGTCTTCCTGGGCGCGAGGTTGGGCAGCACTAGTCATGCAACACCGAGAGCAAAGCCCATGCCCGACAGTAGGTCAGACCGTTTCGCCGCCCACCGGCGCGTCCTGGGCGCGCGCAGCGTCCTTGCGCTGACGCGCACGCCCCAGCGCGTCCACGCCACGCTGGATGCCCCAGGCGGCCACGATCAGCCCGACAGCCGCGGCAACGACGATCGCGATCGACAGCGCATCCGGGTCTTCCATCGCACGCGCGAGCTGGTGCGCGAAGCTCACCGTGAGCACGATCCCCGGCGCCATGCCCAGGAACGTGCCCACGAGATAATCCCGCAGACTGATGTGCGAAGCGCCTGCCATCACGTTCACCAGGCTGAAGGGCGCCACGGGAAGCACACGCAGCACCACCATGGCAAGAATGCCCTGGCTGGCGATGCGCTCGCTCAGCGCGTTGATGCGCGGGCCTGCCAGGCGTCGTACGGTGTCTCGTCCGAGCAGCCGGCCCACGCCATAGGTGACGAGCGCACTCAGCATGGTGCCTGCAAGCGCATACCAGCCTCCCTGCCAGGCGCCGAACACGAGCCCGGACGCGGCAATGAGCACCGTGATCGGCATGGCGATGAGGCCACCCAGCACGTAACACCCCACCACCGCCAATGCCGCATAGGGCAGCGCCTTCAGGGCATATCCAAGGCTCATCAGAAAGCCCAGGCTCAGATAATCGCTGAGCGGCGTCCAACGCCACAGCCCCATCACCAGCACCAGGGCCAGCACGAGGCCGACGAGCACCGCGCGGCGACGCGCCCTGGGCGCGGCCACGTCCGACATGAACTGGTCGATCAGGCGCTCTGGCGCCACCGGCCGCTCGCTGTCGAGCCACACGCCCGGCCCGACCAGGGCATCGTCCTCGACAGAGGCCTGCGGCGTGAAGGGCGCCAGCGTTTTGGCGTCCGGGTCGGCCGTGATGATGGCTTGGGCAATGCCGTCCTGGGCCGTTGCCGTTGCCACCTCAGCAGCCGTCTGACCCAGCCGTGCGCCGACCAATTCGGCGCGCAGATGTGCGAGCGCGGCCCGCACGTCGTCGCGGCCATTCGCCGCCACCACCACCTGACATTCCGTATCAAGGATGAACGACCGATTGTTGACGTTGGCCGACCCGATGCAGATCAGCTCGTCATCGACCAGCAGCAGCTTGTTGCGCACGCTGCTCGTGCCATCTGCGGGGGCGGTCACCGGGGCAAAAACCTGGAAACGCCCAGCCCCGTCGGCCTCTCCGATCTCGGCACAGGCGCGGGCGCGCAGCACCTGCATGGCGCGTTCATCGAGCCAGCCCGTCGCATCGCGCTGCGTGACGAGGACCACCTCGGGAGGTGCGGGCTCCCGCATCCGTTGCGTGAGCGCGCCCGCCAGGGCCTGCGCCGTGAAATAGGCATTTTCGAGATAGAGCGAATGACGCGCGTGGCTCACGGCGTCGAGATAGAGTTGCCGGATCTCGCCCACGCCCGGCCGGCCACCATAGGCCGGCGCGGTCCGGGCAATCCCGACGGTGACGTCGCGCACCGTCGGCGCCAGGCTGGGTGGCCAGGGATGGGCGGCGTCGCTCGCGGGCGTGCGCGAGAGGCGGGCCACGGGCCGGCCGGCAGACGCTTGCCAGCGCTCGCGGGCGAGTTCGCCCATCCAGGCCGCCGCACCGCCATCGAAGACAACTTGAAGATTGCGCTCGCCCGGGGCATCGGCAGGTGCCGGCCGGGCATCGCCCTGCCGGGTGTCACGGGCGAGATCCAGGCCGCCGACGAACGCAAGCGCGTCGTCCACGACCACAAAGTTCTGATGATGCGCGCCGCCGGCGGGGTGACGGGCATCGAGTCGATGCACGAGCCGGCGATGGTCAGGCCAGGCCTGGCGATACACCGGCGGCCACTGCCGCTGCGCGGAATACAGCATGGAAAAATCCCAGGCGAGCACATAGACGCGCAAGCCCGGGACCGCGTGCAACCGGGCCAGCAACAGATCGCCCAGCGCGGCGGCTGGTGCGGAGCCGTTGGCCGGCAGACGCGTGCGGGAATCCACGTGCCATCCGACGATGAACACCGTCTTGCGCGCTGCCTCCAGCGCCTCGCGCAGAGCCAGCGCCTGGGCCTGTGCCCCGGCAGCAAAGGCCAGACGCGTACACGCGCCCGTCCGCCAGCAATTGCGACCGGGCACGAGCAAGGGCTCGGTGACGAGAGCGTCCTGTTCGGGACGCACCGACGGTGTGGTTGTCATGATGCACGGGGCTCTCGCCCTCAGTCTCCGGCGCCTTCCACGCGCAGGCCGACCTTCAGGGCCACCTGCCAGTGCGCGATCTTGCCGTCCTTCAGATGGCCGCGGGTTTCCGTCACTTCGAACCAGTCGAGGTTCTTCAGCGTCTGCGACGCACGCTCCAGGGCGTTCTTGATGGCCTCGTCCGAGGACACCGGGGACGAGCCCACCAGCTCGATCTTCTTGTAGACGTGTTCACTCATGATGCGCACTCCTTGGGTTTCATGGTTCGGCGCGGGGCATCGAGCAGGAAGCGTGCCCGCGCGGGAACACGCGTTGCTTGGTTCTCGCCCGTTGAGGCGGCGCCGTCGCGCGCCTCCGTTATCTCAGGAACCCGTCATGCCCGACTCTCGCTCCCCGACCGAAGACCGCCACCACAATCCCGGCATGACGCCCGCCGATCCGCGCAGCGATCCGGAAGAAAAGCTCGGCCGCCGGCCCGATGCGGCCACGCTTGCCGAGGAAGCTCGCCTGCAAAAAAGCGGCGCTGCCGCCCGAAGCAGCGAGCGCAACGCCAACCTCCCCTCCCCCTCCGATCCCGCGCGCGAAAACGCCCGAGACCCAGACGCAGAACACCGTCTGCCGGGTAAATGAGCAGCAGTGCTGTTACCAGAGACGACAGGACGCCGGAGCGGCCGGGGTTAGAATCGACCCTTTGCCCGCTCCGTCGCCATGTGGTTCAAGAACCTGCAGATCTATCGCCTTGCCAACCCGTTCGACAAGGATCCCGCCAAGCTGGAGGACGCGCTCGCGCCGCTCGCGTTCGTGCCGGGCAATTCGCTCGAACCCCTTCGCCATGGCTGGGTGCCGCCCCGTGAGAACGGGCCGCTGGTGCACTCGGTGGGCGGGCACTTCCTGATTGCCCACCGCGCCGAGAAGAAGCTGCTGCCGGCGTCGGTCATCAACCAGTTCGCCAAGGCCAAGGCCCAGGAAATCGAAGAGCAGCAGGGCTTCAAGCCCGGCCGCAAGCAGATGAAGGAAATCAAGGAACAGGTCACGGACGAGCTGATGCCTCGCGCCTTCAGCATCTGGCGTGACACCCGCATCTGGATCGATCCCGTGGGCGGCCTGCTCGTCATCGACGCCAGTGGCTCGGCCAAGTGCGACGAAGTCATGCAATTGCTCAACAAATCCGTGGACCGTCTGGGCGCCCGCCCGGTGCAGACCGAGCTGTCGCCCGTGAGCGCCATGACTTCCTGGCTGGCCGCTGACGAAGCCCCTGCTGGCTTCACGGTGGACGAAGACACGGAACTGCGCTCGACCGCCCAAAGCAAGGCGACCGTGCGCTACGTGCGCCAGGCTGTCGATGCCGAAGACGTCCAACGCCACATCGCCTCGGGCAAGCAGTGCACGCGTCTTGCGCTCACTTGGTCCGATCGCGTTTCGTTCGTGCTCTCGGAGAACCTGGGCATCAAGCGCGTTGCCGCGCTCGACGTGCTCAAGGAGAACACGGATTCTGGCGCCACCGACGAGGCCGAACGCTTCGACGCGGACTTCGCGCTGATGACGGGCGAACTCACCCGGATGCTCCAGGATGTGTTCGACGCCCTGGGCGGCGAGAAGAAGGAAGCGCTGGCGGCCTAAGGCCAGCGGCGCCAGCCCGTGCTGCGGGCAGGCGCACGCCCTGCCCGGCCTTGCCGGGTCAAGGTCACGGCACCCGCAGCACCTGGCCGTCGGCCACGACGGCCAGCACATGCCCAGGCCGGGAGCGCACCACGTGCGCACCGGTGAAATCCCCGAACGCGGGCAGCACCATCCCGGCCGGACCGATGTCGAAGCACGGCAGGCGCAGCCTCTCGCGGCCTGGTCCAACGAGCACGGTGGCGGGGTGCACATGCCCCGCCAACGAAAAAGCGCCTGCGACCGCTTGCGGGTGATGGCACAGGGCGAAGGGGCCGCAGGCGAAGGGCTCATCCACCAACGTCATTCCAAGGCTCTGCGGCGGATCTCCGGCCCGATCATCGTGGTTGCCCCGCACCAGCGTGATGGCGAGCTCGGCATGGCGCGCCCGCCAGTCGTGCAAGGCCGTCATCGCAGGCGCCTCATGCGCATGCCGCGAGTGCAGCAAGTCGCCCAGGACAACCAGGTGTCGCGCGCCGGTGCGGCGCACGGCCATGTCCAGCCGGTGCAGGGTGGAGGCCGTCGTCCCGCTGGGGACAGGCTGGCCCAGTGCCCGGAAGGCCGCGGCCTTGCCCAGATGCACGTCTGCCACGAGCAGCGTTTGCTGCGCGGGCCAGTACAGGGCCGGATCCGCCAACAGATGCAGGCGCTCGCCCGCACAGTGATGGAGCAACCCGGTGGTGTGACCGGCGACAGGCGCCGCGCCTTCCGGTGGCGCGACGCCCGGGACGCCGGCCTGCCCTGTCGGCACGTCGTGGGAAGCTCGCAAGGGAGGCACGCTCGCCGGCACAGCGTCGCGGCTCATGGCCGCCCCCGCAGACGGGGCCGCCCGCTGCGACGCGGCGCGCGCGGCGGACGGTGAGCAGGTTCGTCCAAGGCCATCCGGATGTCCCCAGCGTCCGTGGGCGCGGCCGGCGCGACGGGCACGCCGTCCGCTGCGGCTTCCATGCTGGCCAGCAGGCGCGCGATGCGGTCGGCCAGCTTTTCCGTGGACAGGCGCTCGCGAAAGCGCTCGACCATCAAGGGAAAGGCAAACGGCGACGGGTGCGAAAGCGCGACGATCTCACGCCGGTGCGCCCGCACGGCGGCGACGGTATGGGTCAGCCGCCCGATATCGAGTTCCTGGGAGAGCACCTCAGCCTCGGCCTGCCCGAGTAGCAGATTGCCTGCGTCATGGCGGCGGAACACCTCATAGAAGAGGCTGGAGGACGCCTGCAGTTGGCGACTGGACTTGCGCGCATCGCCAGGCCCCTGGAAGACGAGTCCTGCCACCCGCGCGATCTCGCGAAAGCGTCGCTGGGCGAGTTCACCCGCGTTCAGGCTGGCGAGCACGTCCGCGAGCATGTCAGTCTCGTCATCCAGAGCGGCAGTAAGCATGCGGCCCCAGTCCACCTCGGTGGCGGACAGCAGTTCCAGCCCGTAGTCGTTGACTGCGATCGAGAACGTGGCCGCCTGCTGCTGGCCGATGCGCCACGCGAGCAGACTGCCCAAGCCCAAGTGCGCATGCCGGCCCGCAAAGGGATACAGAAAGGCGTGCCAGCCCTCACGCGAGCGCAAGGTCTCCACGAGCAGCATGCCCGCTTCGGGGATACGGGAAAAGCGGGCCTGCACGTCCAGCAAGGGACCGACAGCCTGCATCTCCGGCCCCTCGCGCCGACCGGCGGCGGCATCGGTGAGCCGCGCGACCAGCGCGTCGGCCAGTTCGCCCGACAATGGCATGCGGCCGCCATTCCAGCGGGGTACCGCGGCGCGCCCGCCCGTGGCGCGGCGCACGTAGGCCGTCATGTCCTGGATCCGGACGAGTTCGAGCAACCGTCCGCCGAAGAGAAAGCAGTCGCCCGGGGCGAGCCGTGCCACGAACCCCTCCTCCACGGACCCCAACGGTGCGCCTCCCCCGCTGCGGCTCCACCAGCGCACGACCATGCTCGCATCGCTCACGATGGTGCCGATGTTCTGTCGATGCCGCCGTGCCAGCCTGGCGTCCGGCACCCGCCAGACGCCATCCTCGTCCGGGACGACGCGCCGGTAGTCCGGATAGGCGCCGAGAGACGGTCCGCCGTGGGCCACGAACCCTAGGCACCAATGCCATTCCTCGTCCGTCAGGTGACGGAAGCTATATGCCAGGCGCACCTCGTCGCGCAGGGCCTCGGGCGTGAAGCCGCCGCCCAGCGCCACCGTGACCAGGTGCTGGACGAGCACGTCCAGCGGCTTGGCAGGTGGCGGGCGGGCCTCGACCCGCCCCGCCTGGATGGCATCTCGCACGGCAGCGGCCTCGACGAGTTCCAGGCTGTGCGTGGGCACCAGCGTGACCCGTGACGCACGGCCCGGCGCATGGCCCGAGCGCCCCGCCCGTTGCAGCAGGCGCGCCACGCCCTTGGCCGAGCCGATCTGCAGCACGCGCGCCACGGGCAGGAAATCCACGCCCAGGTCCAGGCTGGACGTGCATACCACCGCCTTGAGCTCCCCGCTCTTCAAGCCCCGCTCCACCCAATCGCGCACATCGCGGTCCAGCGAGCCGTGATGCAGCGCGATGAGCCCTGCCCAGTCCGGCCGGGCCTCAAGCAAGGCCTGATACCAGAGCTCCGATTGCGAGCGCGTATTGGTGAAGACGAGCGTGGAGGGGCTCGCTTCCAGTTCTGCCACCACCTGGGGCAGCATGCGCATGCCGAGGTGCCCGGCCCAGGGAAAGCGCTCCGGTCGCGCGGGAATCAGCGTGTCCACCGTGAGCGTCTTCTCACGCGGCCCGCGTACCAGCACGGCCTGGGGCGAGCCTGCGGTGAGCGTGGCCAGGGCCTCGTCGACATTGCCCAGCGTGGCGGACAAGCCCCACACGATGAGCCCGGGATGCCAGTGCCGCAGGCGGGCCAAGGCGAGCTGCACCTGCACGCCGCGCTTGTTGCCGAGCAGCTCGTGCCATTCGTCGACGATGACGACCCGAACGCCGGACAGACTGGCACGCGCGTCGGCCCGGGCGAGCAGCAGGGAGAGGCTTTCCGGGGTGGTGACCAGGGCGCTGGGCAGACGCCGCGCCTGCGCGGCTCGCTGCGCACTGCCGGTGTCGCCCGTGCGGCTGGCGAGATTCCAGGCCGGCGCGAGCGCGGGCAGCGGCTCGCGCAGGGCGCGCTCGGTATCGGCGGCCAGCGCCCGCATGGGGGTGATCCACAGCACCCGCAGCGGCTCCGCCTTGGCGGCACTGCGGCGCGCCGGCAAGGCCGAGGCCGTCGGATCCGCGAGCACTGCCAGCGCGCCCAGCCACACGGCGTAGGTCTTGCCCGCCCCGGTGTCAGCGTGCAGCAGGCCGCTGGCACCCTTGGCCATGGCCGACCAGACCTCACGCTGAAACGGAGCTGGCGTCCAGTCACGCGCGGCGAACCAGGCGGCGAGCGCGGCTGGGGTGCGTGCCCGGCGCGGCGCAGTTCTGCGCCGCGCAGCAGGTTCGTTCGTGGCTGTCGATGCCGCCCCGTCGCTCATTCAGCCACCAGCGCATTCAACTGATCCAGGGTGTCGGCCTCCGCAATGGGCTTGTCCAGACGCCAGCGCAGCATACGCGGAAACCGCACGGCGACTCCGCTCTTGTGGCGTGTGCTGCGGGCGATGCCCTCGAAGCCGAGCTCGAACACGAGCGTGGGCTCCAGGCTTCGTACGGGACCGAACTTTTCCTTGGTCGTCTTGCGCACGATCGCATCGACCTTGCGGATCTCCGCATCGGTCAGGCCGGAATACGCCTTGGCAAAGGGCACGAGGTTGCGGCCCTCCTGACCGGGCGGCCCATCCCACACGGCGAAGGTGTAATCGGTATAGAGATTGGCGCGCCGCCCGGAACCGGGCTGCGCATAGAGCAAGACGGCGTCGACCGTGATGGGATCGATCTTCCACTTCCACCAGACGCCCACGTCGCGCGTGCGGCCAACGCCGTAATGCGCGTTGCGTGCTTTCAGCATCAAGCCCTCCACGCCGCGCCCCCGGGATTCCTCACGCCGCACAGCGAGCGCATCCCAGGTGTCCTCGTGCAGCCTGGGAGACAACTGCAGCCCGGGATGATCCATCTGCGCCACCAGGCGCTCCAGCGCCGCGCGCCGCTCGTGCTGAGGCCGGCTGCGCCAGTCTTCGCCCTCGGTCTCGAGCAGGTCATACGCGAGCAGCACCACCGGCTGCTCCTTCAGCAACCGGGCGGAGACCGTCTTGCGGCCCAGCCGGCGCTGCAGCCGCGCGAACGACTGCACAGCGCCCTCCTCCCACACCAGGATCTCGCCATCCACCACCGTGCCATACGGCAACCGCTCAGCCATCGCCGCGAGCTCCGGGAAGCGGTCGGTGACGAGTTCCTCGCCGCGCGACCACACCCAGCCCCGGCCATCCCGCTGAACCACCTGGGCGCGGATGCCGTCCCACTTCCACTCGACGAGCCAGTCCTCCGGGGTGCCCAACTGTTCGCCGAACTGCGATAGCGGCAGCTGGAGCGGATGGGCCAGGAAGAACGGGTACGGCTGCCCGGCGTCACGCCCGGTCGCTGCGGCCTCCTCGGCCGATACGAGGGCGGCAAAGCCGTCTGCCGTGGGCGTGGCACTGCGATCCGTGTAACCGATGAGACGCTGCGCAATACGTTTGGCGTCCACGCCCGCCACCGCCGCGAGCGCCCGCGTCACCAGCAACTTGGACACGCCCACCCGCATGGCGCCGGTGATGAGCTTGGCAAAGACGAACCGACCCGCCGTGTCGAGTTGCGCAAAGCCCTCTCGCAACCGCTCGTGCAGGATCTCGGGCGGCAGGCCTCGCAAGGGCAGGAGTCGGTGTTCCATCCAATGGGCCAGGCCCTCGCTGTCCGTGCGCTCGGTGCCCGGCAGCAGCAGCGCGATGGTCTCGGCCAGATCGCCCACGGCGTGATAGCTCTCCTCGAAGAGCCACTCGGGGATCCCGGCTTCGGTCTGTGCGAAGGCGCGCAACACCCGCGTGGGCACGATCTGGCGCGGCTTGCCGCCCGCCAGGAAGTACACCGCCCAGGCCGCGTCCTCGGCAGGTGCACTGCCGAAGTAGGCCTCGAGCGCCGCACGCTTGGCATTGGTCGAGGTGGTCGCATCCAGCGCGGCGTACAGATCCGCGAACGCGTTCATGCCGAAGCCTCCCGATCGCTGGCCGGCGCATCCTCCGTGGTCTCGGGCGCCTCAGCCTCACGCTCGGGCGCGCCGCCCGCCTCGGGCAGCCCGTTCTCGTCGTCCTCATCGCCGTAGGCCGTCTGGAACGTGCGCGCGTCGAGCCCTTGCTCCTGGAGCCAGCGCTGCATGACCGCCGTGCTCCCATGCGTGACGTACACCCGCTCGGCCGCGGTGGCCGCGATGGCTTCCTGCAAGCCTGGCCAATCGGCGTGATCCGACATGACGAAGCCGCGGTCCACGCCCCGGCGCCGGCGCGCGCCGCGCACATGCATCCATCCGCTCGCAAAGGCATCGGCATGCTCGCCGAAGCGGCGCATCCAGGTGGTGCCGCGCGCGGACGGCGGTGCCAGTACCAGCGCCTGACGTAGTTCAGCGGGCTCGGCCCGGGTGGCGTTCGGGGCCTCGGGCAAGGCCACGCCCGCAGCACGGTACGCGGCGTTCAAGGGCTCCATGGCGCCATGGCACATGATCGGTCCGATCGCCGTGTCCAGCCCATGCAGGATGCGTTGCGCCTTGCCCAGGGAATAGCAGAACACCACGCTCGCGCGCTGCAGGGCGGCGTTGTCCGCCCACCAGGCGTTGATGTCGGCCATCAGCGCGGCCTGCGGCATCCACCGGTAGATCGGCAGTCCGAATGTCGATTCTGTAATGAAGGTGTGGCAGCGTACGGGTTCGAACGGCGTGCAGGTGCCGTCCGCTTCGGTCTTGTAGTCCCCGGAGGCCACCCAGACCTCGCCGCGGTGTTCGACGCGCACCTGGGCAGAGCCCAGCACGTGACCGGCCGGATGCAGACTGATCGTGACCCCGTTGACGGTGATCGGTTCGCCGTAGTCGAGCGTGCGCAGATGGATCTCGCCCAGGCGCGAGCGCAACAGGCCCTCTCCCGGTGCTGCTGCCAGATAGCTGCCCGAGCCCGTCCGGGCGTGATCTCCGTGCGCGTGCGTGATCACGGCCCGAGGCACCGGGCGCCAGGGGTCGATGTAGAAATCCCCGGGCGGGCAATACAGCCCTTCCGGTCGCGCAGTGATGAGGTCCATGGGCCACTGTCCAGCAAGCTTGACATGTTCTACCCGAGCAACGGCCGTGCCGCCTCGAACAAAGGAAGTTGGCATGCGAATTGCAAGGGTACTTCCCGACGACAGCTCCCCCCGCCTGCGGGTAATCCCGACAAGCCAAATTTACCGACCCGGAAATTTTGGCGTCTGAACCTGACGACCAGGGGAGCTGACCAGGTCCGGTGTCCACCGGATCCACCGCACCAAACCCTGAATTGCCCCAACCTTGCCCGCTCTGCGCGCCAACCGACGCGCGACCCTGAAGGGAGTATTACCTTGCTGCTCAACGTTCTCGTCGTCGCCTCCGAAGCGCTTCCCCTGGCCAAGACTGGCGGTCTTGGTGATGCCGTCAGTGGCATGGCTCGGGCCATGCGCGAGGCGGGTGTCGAAGTCACCCTGCTCCTGCCGGCCTACCGCGGCGCGCAGCGCCAGCTGGTCGATGTGAAGACCGTCGGCGAGATCGATGACATCCCGGGTGGACAGGCCAGCCTGGTCACGGGCCGCATTCCCCAGTTCGACCTGCCGGTGATCCTGCTGCGCAACGACGCGCTGTACGACCGTGACGGTACGCTGTATCTGGACGCCGAGGGCCGCGAACACGCAGACAACGGCGTGCGCTTTGCTGCCCTGGCACACGCTGCCACGCGTATTGCCGCCGGTCGCACGCCGCTGCCGGTGCCGCACGTGGTCCACGCCAATGACTGGCATGCCGGTCTGGTGCCGCTCCTGATGCACGCCGCCGGCATCCGACGCGTGAAGAGCGTCATCACGATCCACAACCTGGCGTTCCAGGGCGTGTTCCCGATGGCCGACGCCGAAGCGCTCGGCATCCCGCGCACCTACTGCACGCCGGACGGCTGCGAATACTGGGGCAACATCAGCTTCATGAAGGCCGGCCTGCGCTTCGCGGACCGCATCACCGCCGTGAGCCGCACGTACGCCCGCGAGATCCTGACGCCCGCCTTCGGCATGGGGCTGGAAGGTCTGCTCTATGAGCGGCGCGGCGATCTGGTGGCGATCCCGAACGGCTTCGATGCCGATATCTGGAACCCGTCGCTGGACGCCTTCCTGCCCGACACCTATTCGGTCATGGATCTGCAGGGCAAAGCCACCTGCAAGCGCGAGCTCCAGGAAACCTTCGGCCTGATCGCTGATCCGCAAGCCAGCCTCATCGTGTCGGGCAGCCGCCTCACCAGCCAGAAGATGGGCGACGTGGCCGTGCAAGCCCTGCCCGCCGTGCTCGACGCCAACCCGTCGGTGCAAGTGGCCGTGCTCGGTTGCGGCGATCACGCCATCGAAGAATGGATGCGCGGCCTGATGGCGCGCTACCCTGGCCGCGTGTCGGTACAGATCGGCTACGACGAGCGTCGCGCTCACCTGCTGCACGCAGGCGGGGACATCCTCCTGCACGGCAGCCGCTTCGAGCCCTTCGGCCTGACGCCGATCTACGCCATGCGCTACGGTACGCTGCCGATCTGCTCGCGCGTGGGTGGGCTGGCCGACACGGTGAAGGATCCGGGCAAGGCCGCCAGCCAGGCCGCCATGGCCACGGCCACGGGCGTGCTCTTCGACGGTGAAACCGCGGCTGACATGATCGACGCCATCGAACGCGCCCTGCGTCTGCGTGCGCAGCCCGTGCTGTGGCGCGCCATGCAGAAGAACGCCATGACGGCGAACCACAGCTGGGAAGTGCCGGCGCGTCACTACATGGAGCTCTTCCGTGAGCTGTCGCCGCGCACCGTCACCGTGCCGCGCACCATCACCGCGCCGGTACAACCGACCCAGCCGCGCCTGCCGGTGCCCGCCCTGGATCCGGCCGACGCGCTGCCCGCGCTCGCCGCCCGTCGTCGCGCACCTGCCGGCGTCGGCCGAGGTGGCGCCCAGCTCGGCCTGGGCGTGGCCGCGCCCGCCTCTGCCTGACTTCGACTGACACACGCTATCGCATAAGGATCCGCCCATGCCCCGTCGCAGCGCCCGGCCCCGTCTCTATCACGTCGCGCCGCGACACACACCGAGCCTGGCGCAGCCACCGGGCGATGGGGCCTGGGCCAGTGTGCTCGAGCGCGCAGAGTCGCTCGGGTTCGATCACATCCTGCTCGGTTCGGTCTGGCAGTCTGCGCCGGCCGACCCCTGCGCGGCCGATGATCCGGACGCCGTCCTGCCCGTACTCGGTGGCGGCACCACTGCCGACTATGTCGCCACCCTGGCCGAGGCGGCCAGGCGCGATGGCCTGGGTGTGTGGATGGATGTCGCGATCTCGCATGCCGCCCTCGAGGGTGCACTGCATCGCGCCCACCCCGACTGGTTCGACGGCCAGGCGCCCGAGAGCGCGGCCCTCGATCCACGCCGCGATCCCCAGGAACGCCGCGCCGTCCCCGTCGTCGTGCGGCACGGACACGCGGGCGTCGGCTTCGTCGCCTATTGGCAGGACTGGTTCTCCCGCATGGCGGCGGCAGGTGCCACCGGCTTTCGCGTGCTCCTGCCACACGGCGTGCCCGGTGCGGATTGGCAAGCGCTGATCGACGGCGTGCGCGCCAACCATCCCGACATCGTCTTCAGCGCGTGGACGCCAGGGCTGTGGCCCACCCACCTCGACGACCTCGCGCAGGCCGGGTTCGATGCGGTGTACAGCTCGCTGCCCTGGTGGAATCTCGCGGACGACTGGTACATCGGTGAGCACGAGCGCCTCGTGCGCGTTGGTGCCGTGATCGCACCGGTTGCCAACCCCGAATCCGCTCAGCCAACGGCGCCCGCCGCCGTGCTCCGCGCCCTGCGCAGCGCCGCCGAACTGGCCGACGGCGTGCTGTTGCCTCACGCTGCGGACCCCATCGACGCGGGCGGCGCCGAGGTCGCCGCAGGCATTGCCAAGGCCAACCTGGCGCTGGCACGCCGTGCGCCTGGCCAGGTTCGCCAGCTGCGCCGGCTCACGGGCGACACGGCCGCCGTCACGCTGATCCATCGCAAGGACGTCACCGGCGACACGCTGGTCGCGATCAATCCGAGTCTGGACGAGAGCCGGCCCCTCGATTGGACGCTTGCCCGCTCACGGCTGGCCAAGGCCGTGCCCGAAGCGGCGGCGCAACGCCAGCCCGAGTTGCCGGCTGCGGGCGTTGTGGCCATCAGCCTGGCGCCTGCCTCGCCGGTCGTCACGATCCGCAAGCGTGTCGGGCACGCACGGCAGCGCGAGGCACTGGAGCAGGCCATGGCCCTGCCCCGCGTCATCATCCAGGACGTCATGCCCAGCACGCCTGACGAAACGCACCTCATCAAGCGCGTCGTGGGAGAGCCCGTGACCGTGCGCGCCAACATCTTCATGGACGGCCATGACGTGCTGGCCGCCCAGGTGCTCTGGCGCTCGGTGGACGACGACAGCTGGGAAGCCGTACCCATGCGCGCGCTGGGCAACGACGCGTGGACGGCCACTTTCTCGCCGCAACGCGTGGGTCGTCATGAATTCACGGTGCAAGCCTGGCGCGACGTGTTCGGCACGTATCGCAGCGAGCTCGCCAAGAAACACGCAGCCGGTGTGGACGTTCACCTCGAAGTGATCGAAGGCCGCCAGCTGCTGGCATCGGCTGGCGTCTCCGTCCCGGATGACGTCGATGCCGACACGCTGCTGGGCGAGGCGGTGGCGCAAGCCATGGCCCGGGCCGACGTGCGTGAATTCGAGGCCCGCTGGCCCGTGGCGCAGGCCTTGTCCGTGGAGCGGCGCGCGGCGCGCTTTGCCAGCTGGTACGAGCTATTCCCGCGCTCGCAAAGCGGCGACCCTTCGCGGCACGGCACCTTCCACGACGTCATCGGTCGCCTGCCCTACGTGCGCGACATGGGCTTTGACGTGCTGTACTTCCCGCCGATCCACCCGATCGGCCGCAAGAACCGCAAGGGCCGCAACAACAGCCTGACCGCCCTCGACGGCGATCCGGGCAGCCCGTACGCCATCGGCGCAGAGGAAGGTGGGCACGATGCCCTGCATCCCGAACTCGGCACGCTGGAGGATTTCCGCGCGCTGGTGAAGGCCGCGCGCGAGCACGATCTGGAGCTTGCGCTCGACTTCGCCATCCAGTGCTCGCCGGACCACCCCTGGCTGCGCGATCACCCCGACTGGTTCGCCTGGCGCGCGGATGGCTCCATGCGCTATGCGGAGAATCCCCCCAAAAAGTACGAAGACATCGTCAACGTCGACTTCTACGGCACACCGGCCAAGCGGGGCCGCTCGCGCGGCAACGGCGGCCTGTGGCTTGCCTTGCGTGACGTCGTCCTGTTCTGGTGCAACGAAGGCGTGCGCACGTTCCGCGTGGACAACCCGCACACCAAGCCGCTGCCCTTCTGGCAATGGATGATCGCGGAAGTCCAGGCGCGCTCTCCGGATGCGATCTTCCTGTCCGAGGCCTTCACCCGACCCAACATGATGTATCGCCTCGCCAAGATCGGCTTCTCGCAGTCCTACACCTACTTCACCTGGCGCGACACCAAGGCCGAGATGGCGGAGTACCTGACTGAAGTCGGCAATCCGCCGGTGAGCGACATCTTCCGGCCGAATTTCTTCGTCAACACGCCCGACATCAACCCGCGCTTTCTGCAGCGCTCGGGCCGTCCCGGGTTCCTCATCCGGGCCGCCCTCGCGACCACGCTGTCGGGCCTCTGGGGCATGTACAGCGGCTTCGAGCTGTGCGAGGGCACGCCCGTGCCGGGCAAGGAGGAATACCTGGATTCGGAGAAGTACGAGATCCGGGCCTGGGATTGGGACCGCCCGGGGCACATCCGCGGCGAGATCGCCCAGTTGAACCGCATCCGCCGCGCCAATCCGGCGCTGCACAGCCACACGGGGGTGCAGTTCCACCCGGCGTCCGGCGATCACCTCCTCTTCTTCTCCAAGCGCACGCCCGAGGGCGACAACGTGCTGCTGATCGCCATCAACATGGACCCCACCCAGCCGCAGACGGCCAACGTGGAGCTGCCGATGTGGCTGCTGGGCCTGCCCGACGATGGCACGTTGCATGCGGAGGACCTGCTCCACGGTGATCGCTTCGCCTGGCACGGCAAGCACCAGCAGGTCACGTTGTCGAACGAAGCCCCGTACGCCATCTGGCGCGTGCGCGCCTAGCGCATCGCGCCTCGAACCTTTTGCATGGATGCTGCTGACCCATGAGCAAACGCCCCGCCTCCGTCGTGAACGCCGCCAACCGGGACGACCCGCAGTGGTACAAGGACGCCGTCGTCTACCAACTGCACATCAAGTCGTTCTTCGATGCCAACAACGACGGCGTGGGGGATTTCCCCGGCCTCATGCAGAAGCTGGACTACATCGCCCAGCTGGGCGTGGACACCATCTGGGTGCTGCCCTTCTACCCGTCGCCGCGTCGCGACGACGGGTATGACATCGCAGACTATCGCGGCATCCATGCTGATTACGGCACCATGCAGGACATGCGTGCCTTCGTGAAGGCGGCCCACGAACGCGGGCTGCGCGTGATCACCGAACTCGTGGTCAATCACACCTCGGACCAGCACCCGTGGTTCCAGAAGGCGCGCAAGGCCAAGCCCGGCTCGGCCGCTCGAGACTTCTACGTCTGGTCCGACGACGACCAGAAGTACGACGGCACGCGGATCATCTTTCTCGACACCGAGAAATCCAACTGGACGTGGGATGCCGAGGCGAAGGCCTACTTCTGGCACCGCTTCTATTCGCACCAGCCCGATCTGAACTACGACAACCCCAAGGTGCTGAAGGAGGTGTTGTCGATCATGCGGTTCTGGCTGGAGACCGGCGTGGACGGCCTGCGCCTGGATGCCGTGCCCTACCTGGTGGAACGCGAAGGCACGAACAACGAGAACCTGCCCGAGACGCACGAGGTGTTGAAGCGCATCCGGGAGGACCTGGACTCTGCCTTTCCTAACCGCATGCTGCTTTCGGAAGCCAACCAGTGGCCCGAAGATGCGCAGGAGTACTTCGGCTCTGGCGACGAATGCCACATGTCCTTCCATTTCCCGCTGATGCCGCGCATGTACATGGCGATCGCGCGTGAAGATCGCCTGCCGATCATCGACATCATGCGGCAGACGCCGGACATCCCGGAGAATTGCCAGTGGGCGATCTTCCTGCGCAACCACGATGAGCTCACGCTCGAGATGGTCACCAGCAGCGAGCGCGACTACCTCTGGAACTTCTACGCCGCCGATCGACGTGCGCGGATCAACCTGGGCATCCGCCGCCGTCTAGCGCCTCTGCTCGAACGCGATCGCCGCCGCATCGAGCTCATGAAGAGCCTGCTCTTCTCGATGCCCGGCACGCCGGTCATGTATTACGGCGACGAGATCGGCATGGGCGACAACATCCACCTGGGTGACCGGGACGGCGTGCGCACTCCGATGCAGTGGTCACCGGACCGCAACGGCGGCTTCTCGCGGGCCGACCCGGAGAATCTCGTCCTGCCGCCCATCATGGGCCCGCTGTACGGCTTCGAGGCCGTCAACGTCGAAGCCCAGGAACGTGACCCGCATTCGCTGCTCAACTGGACGCGCCGCATGCTCGCCATCCGTCGGCAGCATCGTGTGTTCGGCCGGGGCAGCCTGTCCTTCCTGTTCCCGGGCAACCGCAAGATCCTGGCCTATCTGCGCAGCTTCGAGGACAAGACCATCCTGTGCGTGGCCAACCTGTCCCATGCCACGCAGGCGGTCGAACTGGATCTGGCGGCCTACGATGGCCGCGTGCCGGTGGAACTGATGGGCGGCACGCCGTTCCCGAATATCGGGACATTGCCCTACCTGCTGACGCTGCCGCCCTACGGCTTCTACTGGTTCGATCTCTCGGCCGACGTGGCCCCGCCGAGCTGGCACACCACGGCGCCGGAGCAGTTGCCCGAGTACGCTACCCTGGTCCTGCGCGGTCGTACCGGCTATCAGCTCACCGAAGGCGCGGAGCGCACCCTGCGGCAGGAAGTGCTGCCCGCCTACCTACGGTTGCGTCGCTGGTTCGCCGCCAAGGACCAGAAGCTGGGGAGCGTGCAGATCGCGTATGCCGTGCCCCTGCCGGGCGTGACCGAAACCTACCTGGCGGAGATCGAAGCCAAGGTGGGCAACTCTACGCAACGCTACGCATTGCCGGTGACGCTGCGCTGGGCGGACGACCTTTCCGGCCTGCCGCAACAGTTGGCGCTGGCGCGCGTGCGGCGCATCGCGCAAATGGGCGTGGTCACGGACGCCTTTACCGTGCCGGAATTCGCCCATGGGGTGATCGCGGCGCTGCGTGCGGGCGCCGAGGTGCCCGTACGCTCGGCCGAGGGCAATCAGCGTATCCGCTTCCTCGCTCAGCCGGGCCTGGCCGACATTGATCTGCCCGCCGATGCTCCCATCGACTGGCTGAGCGCCGAGCAATCCAACAGCTCGCTCGTCATCGACGACAAGGTCATGCTCAAGCTGGTGCGCCGCGTGGTGGGCGGCGAGCATCCCGAAGCAGAGATGACGCGTTACCTGACTGCCGCAGGGTATGCCAACACCCCTGCCCTGTTGGGCGAGGTCGTGCGCGAGGATGCGCAAGGCATGCGACACACTTTCATCCTCGCCAGTGCCTTCGTCCCGAACGAAGGCGACGCGTGGAACTGGACACTCGATTACCTGCGGCAGACCCTGGACGCCGTCCAGATGACGGACGAGGACAAGGCCCATTACGACGACCAGCTTCAGGGCTACGCTGCCGTGGCGGCCATGATTGGCCGCCGCCTGGCCGAGCTGCACGCCGTGCTGGCAGCCCCCACGGACAATGCCGCCTTCGCGCCGGAAGATCTCGATGCGCGTGGCGCCAAGCAACGGGCAGACGCCGTCACCAAGATGCTGGAGCGCGCGCTCGATGCGCTGCGCCAGTGGGGTCCGAGCGCCGACGCGCGCCTGCGGACGGTGGCCGATGCCCTGCTGGCGCAGCGTCAGTCCTTGCTCTCTCGCGTGCGCGAGCTGGCCGAGGCTGAGCGTGGCACCCGCCAGACCCGCATCCATGGCGACCTGCATCTGGGTCAGATCCTCGTGGCGCAAGGCGACGCCTACCTGATCGACTTCGAAGGTGAGCCCGCCCGCGGCATCGAGGAGCGCCGTGCCAAGGCCTCGCCCTGGCGCGACGTGGCGGGCATGCTGCGCTCGTTCGACTATGCCGCCGCAGCGCTCGCCGACACCGGTGACGCCGTGCAGGCCGATGGCGCCGCACAGGCCGCGGCGGCCGATCCGGCCAGCGTGTCGCGCCAGCGGCGCGATGCCCTGCTCGCCCGCTTCCGGCACGTCGCGAGCGCGTCGCTGCTCGAGGCCTATCGTGCGCGCCTGACCGAAGCAGGTGACACGCTCGGCGAGGCGGCAGGGCAGCCCGTGCTGGAGCTGGCACTGCTTGAGAAGGCCGCCTATGAGATCTGCTACGAAGCGGCCAACCGCCCCACCTGGCTCGGCATTCCCCTGCAGGCCTCGCGCGCATCGCGAGCCGACTGCTCGGCCAACCCCTGATCGACGAGGAAGCCCCGTGAACGAGGCCCTGGAGCGCGATATCGACGCGCTGATGCATGCGCGTCATGCGGATCCCTTTGCTGTCCTGGGCCCGCATGACACCGAGAACGGCCGCGAGATTCGCGCCTGGATGCCCGGTGCCGTCAGCATCGAAGCCGTCGCTGCCGATGGCGAGGACGTGCAGACACTGCATGCCGTGCGCGACGGCTTCTTTCGTGGTGCGGGCCCGCAGGGCACGTATCGGCTGCGCGTGCAGTGGCCTCACGGCACGCATGAGACCGAAGATCCTTACGCGTTCGGCAACATCCTCGACGAATCGGATCTTCACGCGTTTCGCGAAGGCCGTCATGGCGCCCTGGACGAGCGGCTCGGCGCCCACGCCTGCACGTGGCATGGCGTGGCCGGCACCCGTTTTGCAGTGTGGGCGCCAAACGCCCGCCGGGTATCGGTGGTGGGCGACTTCAACAGCTGGGATGGCCGGCGCCATCCCATGCGGTTGCGCTTCACCGCGGGCGTCTGGGAGCTCTTCCTGCCAGGCGTCGGCCCAGGGTCACGCTACAAGTTCGAGATCCTCGGTGCGCACGGCGGCGTGAGCCAGCGTGCCGACCCTTTTGCCCGGCAAACCGAGGCGCCGCCAGGTACGGCATCGATCGTGGTCGACCCGACGCCGTTCGCCTTCACGGATGCGGAGTGGATGGCGCAGCGCGCCGAACGCCATGCGCTGGATGCCCCGATCAGCATCTACGAAGTCCATGCCGGCTCCTGGCGCCGCGAGGATGGGCGCGAGCTCAACTGGCATGCCCTGGCCGACCGCCTCGTGCCCTACGTGAAGGCCCTGGGCTTCACGCACATCGAGCTGATGCCCATCATGGAGCATCCGTTCGGCGGCTCCTGGGGCTATCAGCCGCTGGGCCTGTTCGCGCCCACGGCACGCTATGGTTCGCCAGCGGATTTCGCCTATTTCGTGAACGCCTGCCATGCAGCGCACATCGGTGTCATCCTGGACTGGGTGCCAGCGCACTTCCCGAACGACGCGCATGGGCTGGTCGAATTCGACGGGACGGCGCTCTTCGAGCACGCCGATCCGCGGGAGGGCTACCACCCCGACTGGAACACGATGATCTACAACCTCGGGCGCAACGAGGTTCGCAATTTCATGATCGCAAGCGGGATCGCCTGGCTGCAGCGTTTTCACGTCGATGGGCTGCGCGTGGATGCCGTGGCCTCCATGCTGTATCGCGACTACAGCCGCAAGGCCGGCGAATGGGTGCCGAACATCCATGGTGGGCGCGAGAACCTCGAATCCATCACTTTCCTGCAGGCCCTGAATGAGGCCGTGGACACGCGGTGTCCTGGCGCCATCACGATCGCCGAGGAATCGACCGCGTGGCCCGGCGTCACCGCGCCCGTGCGCGACGGCGGGCTGGGCTTTCACTACAAGTGGAACATGGGCTGGATGCACGACACCCTCCACTACCTGGAACAGGACCCGATCCACCGGCGCTTTCATCACCACCACATGACGTTCGGCCTGGTCTATGCGTGGTCCGAGCATTTCGTCCTGCCTCTCTCGCACGACGAAGTGGTGCATGGCAAAGGCTCGCTGCTGGGCAAGATGCCGGGCGACGACTGGCAGCGCTTTGCGAATCTGCGCGCGTACTTCGGCTTCCTGTGGACGCATCCGGGGAAGAAGCTGCTCTTCATGGGCGGCGAGATTGCGCAGCGGGCCGAGTGGAACCACGATGCCGAACTCGCCTGGAACACGCTCGACGATCCTCGCCATCGCGGCGTCCAACACCTGGTGCGTGACCTCAATCGCGTCTATCGGGAACTGCCCGCGCTGCACCAGCGCGACGCGAATCCCGATGGGTTTGCCTGGGTGGTGGGCGACGACAGCACGAACAGCGTGCTGGCCTATCTGCGTCAGGCACCCGGCACCGCCCCGGTGCTCGTGGTGGTCAACCTGACGCCGGTGCCACGCGGCGATTACCGCATCGGCGTGCCCCATGCCGGCTTCTGGGCAGAGCGTCTGAACAGCGACGCCGATCTCTATGGCGGCTCAGGCATGGGGAATGCGGGAGGGCGAGCCACGGATGACGTCACTGCGCATGGCTTTGCGCAGTCGCTGAGTCTGGTCCTTCCTCCGTTGTCCACTCTCATCCTCCAGCTCGAAGGATTCGCATCATGACCGCCCCGTTTCCGGACCGTCTTGCCCCTGGCCAGCCCTATCCCCTTGGCGCCTCGGCAGACGGCCTGGGTGTGAATTTCGCCGTGTTCTCCGCCCACGCCACGCGCGTGGACCTCTGCATCTTCGACGCCTCCGGGCGCAAGGAAATCGCCCGGCTGCCGCTGCCGGAATGTACCGATGAAGTCTGGCACGGCTACCTGCCCGACGCAGGCGCTGGCCTGGTCTACGGCTATCGGGTGCACGGCCCCTACGATCCCAAGCGCGGCCACCGTTTCAATCCGCACAAGCTCGTGCTGGATCCCTATGCCAAGCAACTCACCGGGCCGCTGCGCTGGTCCGACGCGCTCTTTGGCTATCGGATGAACCACCCTCGCGAAGACCTGGCCATGGACCGCCGCGACAGCGCGCCCGCCATGCCCAAGGCCATCGTTGTGGAGGACGCCTTCAACTGGGGCGGCAGCACCCGTCCGCGTACGCCGTGGGAATCGACCTTCATCTACGAAGCCCACGTGAAGGGCGCGACGATGCGTCGCGAGGAAATCCGCCCGGATCTGCGCGGCAGCTTCGCGGCACTGAGCAACCGCCACTTCATCGATCATCTGGTGAAGATCGGTGTCACGGCCATCGAACTCCTGCCAGTGCATGCCTTCCTGCAGGACCGCTTCCTGGTCGAGCGCGACCTGCGCAATTACTGGGGCTATAGCACGCTGTCGTTCTTCGCGCCCGAGCCCGGCTACTTCTCCAGCAACACGATCAACGAGCTGCGCGCGGCGGTGCGCCGCCTGCATGCCGCCGGCATCGAAGTGATCCTGGACGTGGTCTACAACCACACCTGCGAAGGCAATCACATGGGGCCGACGCTCTCCTGGCGCGGCCTGGACAATGCGAGCTACTACCGCCTGGTGCCGGGCGACGAGCGCCACTACATGGACTTCACCGGTTGCGGCAACAGCGTGAACCTCACCCATCCGCGCGTGCTGCAGATGGTGACTGATTCGCTGCGCTACTGGGCCACAGCGTTCCAGGTCGATGGATTCCGCTTCGATCTCGGCGTGAGCCTGGGCCGCGAGCATGACAACTTCGACCCCAACTCGGGCTTCTTCGACGTGATCCGCCAGGATCCGCTGCTCTCGCAGCTGAAGATGATTTCCGAGCCGTGGGACCTGGGCCCGGATGGCTACCAGGTGGGGAATCATCCGCCTGGATTTGCGGAGTGGAACGACAAATTCCGTGACGGCGTGCGCAAGTTCTGGCGCGGCGAGGAGGGTCACCGCGGCGAACTAGCCGCCCGGCTCGCGGGCTCCGGCGAAGTCTTCAATCGCCGCCATCGTCGCCCGTGGTCCTCGGTGAATTTCCTCGCGGCCCACGACGGCTTCACCCTGCAGGACGTCGTGAGCTACAACGACAAGCACAACGAGGCCAATCGCGAGGAGAACCGCGACGGGCACAGCGCGAACGCCAGCAACAATTGGGGTGTGGAAGGCGAAACCGATGACGCCGCCATCCTCGAGACGCGCGGCCGCGTCAAGCGCAGCCTGCTCGCTACCCTCTTCTTCTCGTACGGCACGCCGATGCTGCTCGCCGGCGACGAATTCGGCAACAGCCAGGGCGGCAACAACAACGCCTACTGCCAGGACAACGAGATTTCCTGGCTCGACTGGGAGGCCGCAGCTAGCGACGCCGGCCAGGAGCAACAGGATTTCGTTGCGCAACTGACACGGCTGCGCCGCGAGCATCCATCACTGCGCGCCACCCGTTACGAGGACCCGAACCGTCAGGTGGGTGAGGGCATGAATGCCCTCGCCTGGTTCGACTTCGACGCGCAGCCGATGGACGATGCGCGATGGAACGATCACCAGGGTCGTCTGCTGGTGCTGCGCCGTGCCGTCAACAGCGAGGAAGGCGTGCTCGACGTGACCGCCGTCCTCATCAACGGCTGGCACGAGGCCCTCGACTTCACGCTGCCGCCCCCTGGGGTTGGCCAACGCTGGCGCATTCTCCTCGACACGGCGCAGCCGCGGGACTTGGCAGCGCGTGACAGCGGGCCTACGCTGTCCGTTCAGGCCCGCAGCGTGGTGCTGGTGCACGCCGTGGCGGGTGGTGCCGAGGAGACATGATGGCAAACGATTTCACGTACGCTTTTGGCCCGACGGTACTGGACGACGGACGCACGCGCTTTCGCCTGTGGGCGCCGAACGCTGAGGCGGTCCGCCTCGAAATCGGTGGGCAGGACACCGTCCCCATGCAATCCGCACAGGATGGGTGGTGGGAAGCGGTGGCCGAGTGCCCCGCGGGCGCGCGCTATCGCTTTGGCGTGGGCGAGGTGTCCGTCCCCGATCCAGCCTCTCGCCAGCAGGACAACGACGTCCACGATGCCAGCATCGTGTTGTCCGCCGAGGGCTATGCCTGGCGGCATCCCGAATGGCGCGGCAGGCCCTGGCACGAGACGGTGCTCTACGAGCTGCATCCCGGCGTGCTGGGCGGCTTCGCGGGCGTGACGGCACGGCTGCCCGAGCTGGCCTCGCTGGGCATCACGGCGGTCGAGCTGATGCCGATCGCGGATTTCCCCGGCCCGCGCAATTGGGGCTATGACGGCGTGCTGCCCTACGCCGTGGACACGGCGTACGGCACGCCCGACGAATTGCGCCTGCTGATCGACACCGCGCATGGCCTGGGCATGATGGTATTTCTCGACGTGGTCTACAACCACTTCGGCCCGGACGGCAATTATCTCAATCACTACGCGAGCGACTTCTTTCGCGACGACCTGCAGACGCCGTGGGGCCCAGCGATCGACTTTCGCCGTCCGCAGGTGCGCCAGTTCTTCGCCGAGAATGCCCTCTACTGGCTGCGCGAATTCCGCTTCGACGGGCTGCGGTTCGATGCCGTGCATGCGATCCCGGACATGGCCTGGCTGGACGAGATGGCCGCGTTCGTGCGCAGCCACCTGCCCGCCGAGCGCCACGTTCACCTGGTACTGGAGAACGACGACAACTCGGCGTCGCATCTGCACAAGGATTTCGATGCGCAGTGGAACGACGACGCGCATCACGTGCTGCACGTGCTGCTCACGGACGAGCGCGACGGCTACTACGGCGATTATGCCGACCAGCCGGAAGCCCGCCTTGCCCGGTGCCTTGCTGAGGGCTTTGTCTATCAGGGCGAGCCCTCTGCGCACCGCAAAGGCGAGCCGCGCGGCGAACCGAGTGCGGATCTGCCGCCCACGGCCTTCGTCATGTTCCTGCAGAACCACGACCAGATCGGCAACCGGGCGTTTGGCGAGCGTCTGACGACGCTGCTCGACGCCCGCGCGCCGCGTGACGAGCCCAATCCGCTGGCGGCAGCCGTGGCCCTCACGCTGCTCACGCCGCACATTCCCATGATCTTCATGGGCGAGGAGATCGGCTCGAAGGCGCCTTTCCTGTACTTCACGAGCCATCACGAGACGCTCGCCCAGGCCGTGCGTGACGGTCGACGCAAGGAGTTCTCGGGCTTTGCCGCCTTCGCGGGCGGCGGGCCGATGACCGATCTGCCCGATCCCAATGCGCGCGCGACCTTCGCGCGCTCTGCGCCCGGGGATCCGCATGCCGTGCACGTGGACGAGAGCATCTGGTCCGCCTTCTACTGGCGCCTGCTCAAGGTACGCCGGCAGGCGTTGGCGCCCCGACTGCCCGGCTCGAGCGCGCTCGGCGCCGACGTGCTGGGCGAGAAGTGCGTTCAAGCGCGCTGGCGCCTGGGCGACGGTGCCCGCCTGCACCTGCTCGTGAATCTGAGCCAGCAGGATGTGGCGCTGCCCGACGCAGCCCTTATGGGCGACGTGCTGTTCGAGACCCGCCCAGGGCTTGCCGAGGGCGTCCGGCACGGCAGGCTGCTGGCAGGTGGTCTGCTCGCCATGCTGGACAAGTCCGATGCTGCCGCCAGCCTTCCCTCGCCACAATCGGCCGAACGCGATGACATCGCGCAGCGCACCGTGGTCGGAGGCGCCTCGTGAGCGATCTGGATCGGCTGGCCCACGCGGCCGGCGTGGCACTGGACTGGCAGGATGCCCGCGGCCAGCCCCAACGGGTGGCGCCGGAAGTGGCCCAGCGCGTCCTGAATGCGCTGGGTCTGCCTGCCGACGACGCGGCGAGCCGCGCGCAGAGCCTGGCCGTGCTCGCCGACGAAGCGCGGGCGTGTCCGCCGCTCGTGACCGCGCAAGCCGGCAGTCCGATCATCGTGACAGGCGCAGGGCGCAGTGATCTGGCCTATTGCATCGAACAGGAGGACGGCACGCGCGTGACCGGCACGGCGGACAGCACAGGCGAAGGGCGGCTGCGTCTGCCCGCGTTGGCCGAGGCTGGTTATCATCGCCTGATCCTGGGCCAGCAGGAACTGACCCTCGCGAACGCACCTGCGCGTGGCTTCACCGTGCAGGATCTTCCTGCAGGTCGAGGTCGGCCCTGGGGCGTGGCGGCCCAACTCTACAGCCTGCGACGCTCGGCGGCCGGCACGGGAGACGCGCGCGGCGTGGGCGATTTCACGGCGCTCACGCGGCTCGCGGCCAGCGTGGCGCGGGCGGGGGGAGACGCTGTTGCCATCAGCCCCGTGCACGCCATGTTCAGTGCGGACACGCATCGCTATAGCCCCTACGCGCCGTCGAGCCGGCTGTTCCTGAATGCCGTGCATGCGGACCCGCGCGACACCTTTTCGCCTCGGGCCGTCGAGGCTGCGCTCGCAGTGACGGGTGCAGGCGAACGCCTGCTGACGCTCGAGGACGCCGAACTGGTGGAATGGCCCGAGGTGGCTCGCCTGCGGCTGGACTTGCTCGCGCATCTGTTCGCGGGCTTTCCGGCCAACGCCAGCCCGGCAGCCGCCACGCAGTTCGAGTCATTCCTGAATCAGGGCGGCGACACCCTCATGCGCCACGCGCGCTTCGAAGCGCTGCATGAGCACTATGTGGCCCAAGGCAACTTCGATTGGCGGCAGTGGCCCGCCGAACACCGCGATCCCACGAACCCGGCCGTGACCGCGTTCGCGCAAGCGCATGCCGAGCGGGTGCGTTTTCACGCCTTTGTGCAGTGGCTCGCCGATCTCGGCCTGGCCAAGGCGCACCGCACCGCCATCGGCGCGGGCATGCGCATTGGCCTCATCGCCGATCTCGCCGTGGGCACCGACCCGGCGGGCAGCCATGCCTGGAGCCGCCAGGAGGAGATCACGACAGGCTTGTCGCCCGGCGCGCCGCCCGACATCTACAACCCGAAGGGTCAGGCGTGGGGCCTCACGGCGTTCTCGCCGCGCGCCCTGCGCCGTCACGGCTATGCCGCCTACCTGGAGATGCTGCGCGCGGCCTTAGCCCACGCCGGTGGCCTGCGCATCGATCATGCACTCGGGCTGGCGCGCCTCTGGCTCGTCCCTGAGGGCGCACCACCCAGCGAGGGCGCCTACGTCAGCCTGCCCTTCGAGGATCTCATGCGCCTGACGGCGCTCGAGTCGCATCGACATCGGGCGCTGATCCTCGGCGAGAACCTCGGCACCGTGCCAGAAGGCTTCAACGCGCAGATCGCCCGCTACGGCATGCTCGGCATGCAGGTGCTCTGGTTCCAGCGCGACAACGCCTGGCCGCCTGGCTTCGTGCCACCGTCGCAGTGGAATACGGGCGACATGGCGACGACCAGCACGCACGATCTGCCCACGGTGGCGGGCTGGTGGCAAGGCCGCGACATCGATTGGCGCAGTCGCCTGGATCTCCTTGGCGACGGCTCCGAATCGGAGGAACGGGCCGCGCGCGCGGGTGACCGACACGCACTCTGGAAGGCGATCCGCCCGGCCCCCGAGGCGCCCGAACCCGCGCCGGAAAGCCCCCCGGTGGACGATGCCATCGACTTCCTGGGACGCACCGCCAACGATCTCGTGTTGCTGCCGCTCGAAGACGCCCTCGGCCTGGTGGAGCAGCCCAACCTGCCCGGCACCATCGATTCCCATCCCAATTGGCGCCGGCGTCTGCCGGTGGCCGCCGACGACCTGGCGGGCCAGGCACCGGCTGCCGCCCGTCTGCAACGCCTGGCTGACGCGAGAACCCGCTCATCATGACCGCCCCGCGCGCCACCGTGCGCCTGCAGTTCCATCCCGAATTCACGCTGGATGATGCCGTCCCCCTGGTCGATTACTTCGCCAGTCTGGGCGTCAGTCATGTCTACGCGTCCCCACTCACCGAGGCCCGCGACGGCTCCACCCACGGCTACGACGTCATCGACCACGGTCGCATCCGGCACGCACTGGGCGGTGAGCTGGCGCTGCGACGCCTGGTGGATCGCCTGCGCGCCGCCGGCATGGGCCTCATCCTGGACATCGTGCCCAATCACATGGGAACGGGCTGCGCCAACCCCTGGTGGTGGGACGTCCTGCGCTGGGGACCGGAGAGCCGCTACGCCGGGCACTTTGACATCGACTGGCGTGCGCCCGATCCGGCGCTGACCGGCAAGATCCTTGCGCCGTTCCTGGGCGGCGCCTATGGTGCCGAGCTTGCGAGCGGCGATCTGCGTCTGGTGTTCGATGCGCCCAGCGGTGCATTCGAGATCCGCTATCACGACAACCGCTTTCCCGTGACGCCCGCGAGTTTCGCCGGCATCTTTGCGAGCGTGCCAGGTTCGCCCACGGCGGCCGGGCTCGCGGATACCTTCGCGGCCCTGACGCCGGGTACCGCGTGGCACGCCCGCCAGGCCGCCTGCACCACGTTGCGCGCAGCCGCCGGCGAACCCACCGTGCGCGCCGTGATCGATGCGGCCCTGGTGGCCCATGACCCTGCCGAGCCGGCCGGGCGCGAGCGACTGCACCAGCTGCTCGAACGCCAGCACTATCGCCTCACGTGGTGGCGCAACGCGGCCGAGCAAATCAATTGGCGGCGCTTCTTCGAGATCAGCGACCTCGTCGGCGTGCGCGTGGAAGAACCCGAAGTCTTTGCCGACGTCCACGCCCTCATCGTGCGGCTCTACGCCGAAGGCATCATCGATGGCGTGCGCATCGACCACGTCGATGGCCTCACGGACCCGCGCGGCTACTGCCGTGCCCTGCGCGCTGCGCTGCGCGCCGTTGCCCAGGAACGCCCAGGCGAATTGGCCGGGGACGAGCCGGTGGTGCTCGTGGAGAAGATCCTCGGTGCGCATGAAACGATGCCCGAGGACTGGGACGTCGATGGCACGAGTGGCTACGACTTCATGGCCGAGGTGGGCGGCGTGCTGCACGATGCCGAGGGCGAGGCCCCGCTCACAACACTCTGGAAGAGCGTGTCGGGCGAGCGCCGCGACATCTCGGTGTTGGTGCCGGAAGCCCGGCGCATGCTCATCTCCCGCCACTTCGCGGGTGAACACGAGAACCTTGCGCGCGCCCTGCATGGCATTGCACAGGAAAGTGCGCAGTCCAGAGACTGGAGCCTGGCTGCCATCCGCCGCACGCTCACCGAGCTGCTCGTCGCCTTCCCCGTCTATCGCACCTATGGCGGTCTGCACGGGCGTACCGACGCCGATCAGGTGTTCTTTCGCGAAGCGGTCGAGGCAGCCCGTGCCCGCTTGCAAGCCGACGACCAGGTGCTCCTGGACCAGATCGATGCCTGGCTCGGCGGGGAAACCGCGGCCAACCATCCGCCCGGACCGCGTCGCAATGCCCGGCTCACGGCCATCCGGCGATTCCAGCAACTGACCGCGCCCCTGGCGGCCAAGTCGCTGGAGGACACGGTGTTCTTCCGCTACGGGCGCCTGCTCTCGCGCAACGAGGTGGGTGCCGAACCTGGCGTTTTCGCCCTGAGCGTGGCGGATTTCCACGCGGCGGGGCAGGCGCGTGCGAAGCATTGGCCGCAGGCCATGCTGGCCACGGCCACCCATGACCACAAACGCGGCGAGGACGCCCGGATGCGCCTGGCCGTGGTGAGCGAAGTGCCGGAAGCCTGGCGCACGTTCGCCGAGAGCTGGATGTCGTCGGCAGAAGACGCCCCGCACCCTGCTGACCAGTACATGCTGCTAAGCACGCTCGTGGCGGCCTGGGCACCCGATCTCGGCGTGAACGACGAAGCCGGCATCGATGCGTTGCGAGAACGTGTCGATGCGTGGCAGGTGAAGTCGCTGCGCGAAGGCAAGCTGCGCTCGACGTGGTTCGCGCCAGACACGGACTACGAGGCCCGCTGCTCGGCCTTCCTCACCGAGCGCCTCGCACCGGGGCCGCATCGCGACGCGCTCTATGCCTTCGTGACGATGATCGCGCCCGCCGGCGCCATCAAGAGCCTGGCTCAGACGCTGGTGCGCCTCACGTTCCCGGGCGTGCCCGATCTTTACCAAGGCACGGAATTCTGGGATTTCAGCCTGACGGATCCGGACAACCGCCGGCCGGTGGATTTCGACGCTCGTATCGAGGCCCTTGGCCAGCCCCTGTCGGGCCCTGGTGCGTTGCAAACCTGGCAAGACGGGCGCGTCAAGCAATGGCTGGTGCGGCGTGCCCTTGGGTTGCGTCAGCGCGAACCTGCGCTCTTCGTGGGCGGCGACTACGTGCCGCTCGTCGTGACGGGCGCACACGCCGATGACGTTATCGCCTATGCCCGACGCCAGGGCGACGCCATCGCGCTGGTGATCGTGCCGCGGCGCGCCGCCGCGCGCCTGGGCCAGACGGGCGAAGCGACCGCATCGCTGCCGCTGCTGCCTGCCGAGCGCTGGGCGGACACGCAGATCGTCCTGCCCGACGCATGGTCCGACATCACGTGGGCTGACGCCCTCGCCCGCCTCGATGCCCCGGCCATTGCCGCCACCCAAGGCCGACTGCCGCTCGCGCAGGTGCTGGCGGACTTCCCTGTCGCGCTGCTGCGCCGCGAATAGCGGGGCTCTTCGTCCCGGCGCCGCGCGGCGCCGGGAACTCTCTTTGCTGAAGCATTCGTGACGTGGCCCTGCGGCCGCGGCCCGTCCATCGTGGGCGCGGCGCCCGGACGAGGACACGACATGAGCATCGGCAAGACGCATTGGGCCATCGCGGAAGGCTATATCCCCGGCAAGAGTGTGGACGACAGCCGCGAACTGCTGTCGCACGAAACGGCCTGCATCCTCAACGCCAATGATGCGCCTGCCCATGTGCGCATCCTGCTGTACTTCGCGGATCGCGAGCCTGTCGGCCCGTACGAGGTGACAGTGGCGCCGCGCCGCACGCTGCACCTGCGCTTCAACGACCTGACGGATCCCGCCCCCGTGCCGCGCGATACCGACTATGCCTCGACCTTCGAATCGGACGTGCCGATCGTGGTACAGCACACCCGGCTGGACTCGCGCCACCCGAACATTGCGCTCCTGTCCACCATGGCCTTTGCCGGCAACTGACGGGAGGCCCATGCCCAAGCAACCCCCGATTTCCGACTACGCCCTGCTGGGCGATTGCGAGACCGCCGCGCTGGTGAACCGTCACGGTGGCATCGACTGGCTGTGCTGGCCGCGCTTCGATTCCCAGGCGTGCTTCACCCGCCTCCTGGGTGAGGAGGACCACGGCCATTGGCGTATCGCGCCGCTGACTGGCGGCCCCTGCGCCACCCGTCGCTACCTGCCGGGCACCCTGGTGCTGGAGAGCCGGTTCGACACGGATACCGGCGCCGTCCGCGTTCTCGACTTCATGCCGATCCGCGAGCACGCGGGGCAGTCGCCCTCCAGCGTCGTGCGTCTGGTCGAGGGCATCGAAGGCAGCGTGGACATGTGCATGGAGCTCGTGATCCGCTTCGACTACGGCCGCACGGTGCCGTGGCTGTCCCGGCTGTCCGATGGCAGCCTGCGCGCCGTGGCAGGTCCCGACGCCGTGGTGCTGGACACGCCAGTGCGCACGCACGGCAAGGCCTTCAAGACGTTTGCCGAGTTCACGGTGAAGGCCGGCGAGCGCGTGCCCTTCTCGCTCACCTATCATGCATCGCACCTGCCGCGCCCGCCCAGCCCCAAAGCCGACGAAGCCCTCGCGCAGACTGTCGCATTCTGGGAACGCTGGTCCCGTCAGAGCCGTTACGAAGGCCCCTGGCAGGATCCGGTAAATCGCTCGCTCGTCACGATCAAGGCCCTGACGTACGCGCCTACCGGCGGCATCGTGGCGGCACCGACCGCATCGCTGCCGGAACACCTGGGTGGCGAGCGCAACTGGGACTATCGCTTCTGCTGGCTGCGCGACGCCACGTTCACGCTGTCCTCGCTGCTGGCCGCCGGCTATACGGACGAAGCGGCCGACTGGTGCGACTGGCTGCTGCGCGCCGTGGCGGGCGTGGCCACCCAGATGCAGCCGCTCTACGGCATTGCCGGCGAGACGCGTATCGAGGAATACACGCTGGATCACCTGCCCGGCTATCACGGCTCGCAGCCCGTGCGCATCGGCAACGCCGCCTATACCCAGCTGCAGCTGGACATGTTCGGCAGCGTGATCGCCACCTTCCACGAAGCCAGACGCGCCGGGGTGACCATGCACCACGACGCAGGCGCGATGCAGGTGCATCTGCTGCGCCAGCTGGAGAAGGTGTGGCACAAGCCCGATGAAGGCATCTGGGAGGTGCGCGGCGAGCCGCAGCACTTCGTCCATTCCAAGCTCATGTGCTGGGTGGCGTTCGACCGCGCCGTGCGCAGCGCAGAGGCTTTCGGCCTGCGGGGCCCGGTGGACCAGTGGAAGGCGACGCGCGCCAAGCTGCGCGAGGAGATTCTCGCGCGCGGCTACAACGAGAAACTGGGCGCGTTCACGCAGGCCTACGGCGGCAAGACCTTGGACGCAGCGGTGCTCCTGATGCCGCTTGTGGGATTCGTGAAGCCTGACGACCCGCGCATGCTTTCCACGGTCAAGGCCATCGAATCCGGCTTGAAGAGCGACGGTCTCATCCTGCGCTATGACTCCGAGGATTGCACCGACGGCTTGCCCCCGGGCGAGGGTGCGTTCCTCGCGTGCTCGTTCTGGCTGGCGGACAATTACATCCTCCAGGGTCAGCGGGACAAGGCCCAGTCATTGTTCGAACATTTGCTATCGATGCGCAACGACGTGGGATTGCTCGCCGAGGAATACGATCCACGCACCAGGCAGCAGCTGGGCAATTTCCCGCAAGCGTTCTCGCACTTCGCATTAATCGACACGGCATTCCACTTCGAGGGCGCGGCCTGCATGGGGAATCAGATGGGTTCCATCCTACCGTGCGGCAAGGCGGCCTGAGGCCTCAAGCGGCGGCGCGGCCGGGCGCGCCACGCGGGCTGCGCAACGAGACGGGGGGGCCGGCATCGCTACCGGCCCCCCGTTTCTTGCTCAGATATCACGCGCGTCAGATCGTGGCTGCGGCGTCGGTCTCGCCCTTGACGATGTTTCGAGGCTGGGCCTTTTGCTTGTCCATCCGCTTTTGCAGCGCATCCATCTCGGCCGCAAGCCGCTCACGCTCGTCTTGCGGCACACCCTTCTTCAGCTTGGGAAACAGATCTTCTTCTTCTTCGCCATGGTGGTGTTCGGCCTGCTCGGCCAGCACCTTCAGCTTGGGCTCGAATGTTTCGTCCTTGGGATCGAGCGCCATCAGGTCGACCATCAAGCGCTTGAGCGACAGGTGCTCTTCCAGGGACTCCATGAGGATGTCCTTGGTCTTGGCAGCCTTCACTGCAGGGAAAAGTACCTGCTCTTCCGATTCAAGATGCAGGGCCAGATGATCCGCCGCTTCCTTAAAGAGTTCAAGGCGCTTTTGCGGATCGTTCTTACAGTCCACCGCTTTATTGAGCATGCCCTCAACTTCGCGATGTTGCTTCGTGAGATACGTGACGACTTCCACCATGGGAATCTCCGGGATTGATCAAAACCCCCGGAGTTGAGCAAGGCTCATTCCCGCGTGGGCGGAGAATCTGCAGGCGGTGTGGTCAGGGCCGTCTCGAGCATGGCGCGCGCATTGACCACCTCTTCCGGCAGGCCGGAAAGCTTGGCGAAGTGCAAGGCTTCGAGCACGCCGCGCCAAATCGGGTCGGGGCGCTCGACCGTGCCCGCACGCGGTTCGACGAACGCGATGGCGTCGTCCAGCGAAGAGAACTCGCCGCGTTGTCCCTCGCGGTCGTAGGCGATCGGTTCGCCAAAGGGGGCCTGCTCGATTGCAGGCGGCATGGCGCCGGGAAGACCGGAGGCATTCACCGCAAGCGTATCTTGGAATTTTGTCATCGAGGACTCCAGTGCGCCAACAGTCGGCGCGGTCAGCCCGCCCGCGGCGGTCACCGAATGGTCACGTCCCGGGCGGCGACGGAAAAGAGCAAGCCGTGTGCCACACCTGAGGCTCTCCGTGGTCGTCCGAGCGGCTCTGGCGTACCTTGCGTCGCCCGCGCGGACGCTCACCGGCCCAACATCTCCTGACGCATGGCCTCGACCGCCTCGCGCAAGGCAGGCCCGACCGTGTCGCGCAGGTAGCCTTCCGGCATCGCAAAGCTGGGCGCCCCGAAATTCAGGGCGAGCAGATCGCCGCGGGCGTCCTCGAGCGGCACTGCCACCGAATGGACGAGCGGAGAGACCTCGCCCAGGGATAGACACAGTCCGTCCTGTGCGAAATCCGCCTGTGCCTGCGCCAGCCCGGCAGCCGCGCGCTCGTGCGCGGCGCGATCGGCCCGGGCAAGCTGCGCCACGAGACGTGCGTGGGCAGACGCGTCATGCGCGGCCAGGGCGCACAGATACGCCCGGCCCAGGGCGGACTCGCGCATGGCGATGCGCGCGCCCAGTTCATGGTTGGAGCGCAGGGTCGCGCTGCGCGAGCGCGCGATCTCGATCAGCACCATGTCGAGATCGTCACGCACGGCCAGGTACACGGCCCCGCTGAAGCGTTCCGCAAGCGCGGCCATGTGCGGCCGGGCCACGGCGCGCACGTCGACGTGGGCGAGAAAGGCGCTGGCGAGCGGCACAACCCCGGCGGCCAGGGCGAAACGCTCGGTGACGGGGTCCTGCCGCAACATGCCCAGACTCACGAGTGTCGTGGCCAACCGCGTCACCGTGGGCTTGGGGATGCCGGTGCGCAGCGACAGCTCTGCGTTGCTCAGCGTCGGGATCGTCTCCGTGAAGCACCGCAGGACGGCGATGCCACGCTCGAGGGCAGTGACCGTGCCGGCAGCGTTGGCAGGCAGGGCGTGGACGGGCGTCGACGGCATGGCTCTCCTTGGGGCAGCGACCGCACGCGCAGGCGCGGCGAGGGGGTGCACGGGCAAGGCGCGATTATCGCAGCGTCTGGCTCGGGCGACCCGCGGCGCGCGATGAGCCACGGCCGGCGACCGGAGCTCACCGCGCGGCGCGGCCGGCAGCTCAGCCGTCCACCTGAGCGCCCGACTGCTTGACGACCGGCGCCCACTTCGCGATCTCTTCGCGGATGTAGGCGTCGAAGGCCTTGGGCGTGGTGCCGATGGGTGTCATGCCGATCTGCGCCAGGCGCGCCTGGATGTCGGGCATGGCCAGCACGGCGCCGAATGCCTGACTGAGCGTGTCGAGCGTGGCGGGCGGCGTGCCGGCCGGCGCGACGACGCCGAACACGCTTTGCACGTCGAAGCCCGGCAGGACTTCGGCCACGGTCGGTACGTCAGGCAGCGCGGGATCCCGTTTCGGCCCGGTCACGGCCACCGGGACGAGCCGCCCGGACTGGATGTGCGGCAACGAGGAGAAGAGCGGGTCGATCAGGAGCGACACGCGCCCAGAGATCACTTCCGGATACGCCGGGCCCGCGCCCTTGAACGGCACGTGCATCATCTCGACGCCCGCCATGCCCTTCAGGAGTTCGCCCGCCATGTGCATCGAGCTGCCGCTGCCGGGCGAGGCGTAGCTGATGCGCTGCGGATCTGCCTTGGCCAGCGCCAGGATGTCGGGCAGCGTGCGCGCGCCAAGCTCGGGCGATGCCGTGATCACGATCTGCGAGGATGCCAGCAGCGAGACGCCGGCCAGATCCTTCTGCGTGTCGAACGGCATGTTGGTGCGCAGACTGGGGTTGATGACGTGCGACGTCACCACCATGCCCAGCGTATGGCCATCGGGCTCGGCACGGGCGACGACATCCGTCCCGAGCACGGTGCCGGCACCCGGCTTGTAGAGCACGATGATGTTCTGCCCGAGCCTGGCCTGCAGCTTGTCCGACAGCAGCCGGGCGAGAATGTCCACGGCGCCGCCGGGCGCATTGGGCACGATCAGTGTGATCGGGCGGGTGGGAAATTCCGCCGCGGGAGCGGCGAGGGCACTCAGTGCCGTCAGCCCGAGCGCCGCAGCGCCGAGCCATCGTTGCCAGAGAGTCATGAGGCCAGGTCCGATGAGGTCACTCGAAGACGATGTTGTTGTCGCGGATGGTCGTCACCCAGCCGTCGTAGCGTTCACGAAAGAAGGTGGTGAACTGCTGGGGTGACATGCCGTAGCCTTCAAAGCCCTGCTCGGCCAGCTGACGGCGCACCTCGGGGTCGGACAGCGTCTTTTGCAGGGCCTCGCTCAGCGTGGCCGTGACATCGGCCGGCATGCCCGCCGGACCGAAGAAGCCCGCCCATGGCAGGATGGTGATCTGGTCCACGCCCACTTCCGATGCCGTGGGCACGTCCGGCAGCAGCGGGCTGCGTTCGGGCTGCAACGTGAAGAGCGCGCGCGCCCGGCCATCCTTCACGAGACTCGGGGCCGAGGTGCCCGTCGTGAAGAGCAGATTCACCCGCCCTGACATGAGATCGGTGAGCGCCGGCACGTCGCCCTTGTAGCGCACGTTCAACGCCTTGGCGTCGGCCTTGGCGAGCAGCTGCACCATCGCAAGCTCGGACGCGCTGTTGCTGGAGGCCGAGTTGAGCTTGCCCGGGTTGGCCTTGGCAAAGGCGAGCAGCTCATCCACGGTCTTCACCGGCAATTGCGGGTTGACCACAAGGAACATCGAGAACTGCCCCGCCGAGCTGATCGGCGTGAAGTCCTTGAACGGGTCGTAGTTGACGACGGCGTCGCTGCGGCTGGGCATGGCCACCATGGCCGAATTCGTCCCGAGCACGAAGGTGTAGCCATCCGGGTCCGCCTTGGCGACGGTGTTGGCCGCAATGGTGCTGTCCGCCCCAGGGCGGTTCTCCACCACGACCTGCTGTCGGATCTGTCGCCCGAGCCCTTGCGCGATCACCCGCGCCAGGACGTCGGCTGCCCGCCCGGGGCAAAGCCCACCACCATGCGCAGCGGTCGATCAGGATAGGCCGCGGCTGCCGGCGCGGCCGCCACGGCACACAGCGCCAGCGCGGCACCCATGCGAAACCAGGTTGTCATGCGAGTCTCCTCCCGCCGTGTCGGCGATGTCGTTGGAATCGTGGCGCGCAGGTTCGAGCGCTCGCCGGCACGCGGCGCGTCGTCACGTGCCGGCCAAGGTACCGTCAGGACTTTCCGGCCAGCACGGCGCCTTGCGGCAATGGCCCGACATTTGCGCGATACAGCCTGAGCCACCCGGCGTCATGCAAGGGAGCCGGCTTGCGCCAGGCTTCACGGCGTGCCGCGAGCGTCGCCTCGTCCACATGCAGGTGCAGATCGCGCGTGTCGAGATCGATGCTGATGCTGTCGCCCTCCTCCACCAGCGCGAGCGGTCCGCCCACGGCGGCCTCGGGCGAGACCTCGGCCACGACCAGCCCCTTACACACCAAGCCAGACAGATGGCCGTCGGTGAGCATCGCCACCTCGTCGCCAAGGCCAGCCCCATCGATGCCGAAGACCACGCGCGAGGCGCCCCCGCCCATGGCGGGGCCGCCGCGCACGCCGGCGCCGCGCATGACCACGACGTGACCGGGCTGGATGCGCTTGTCGCGCAGGGCCTGCAGCGCGGCATCCGAGGTGTCGAAACAGATCGCAGGGCCAGTGAAGCGCCGGTTCTTGCGCACGATGATGCCGGTCTTGACGATGCCGGATTCCGGCGCGAGATTGCCGCGCAGCACCACGATGGCCGGCAGGCGCGCCACCGGATCGCTCATCGGACGGATCACGCGGGGATCGGCCACCTGGACGCTTGCCAGGTGCTCGGCCACGCGCTGGCCTGTCACCGTGAACGCATCGGTGTCGAGCAGCGGCTCGAGCTGCTTCATGAGGGCGCGACAGCCGCCGGCGGCTTCGAAGGCCTCGATGACCTCTTCGCCCACTGGCCGCACCGCCGACAGCACGGGCACCTCGGCCGCACAGGTCTCGAAAAGCCGGTAGATGTCCACCTCGCTGCCTGCTTCCGTGGCCACGGCCTGCATGTGCTTGACGGTATTGACGGACCCGCCCACGGCGAGGATCACCCGCACCGCATTGGCGAAAGCGCCCGGGCTCAGGATGTCGCGAGGCTTCAGATCGTCCCACACCATCTGCACGATGCGCGCGCCGGCGCGGCGCACCGTGTCCATCATGGCAGCACTGTTGGCGGCCACAGGGGTGCTGCCCGGCAAGGCCATGCCCAGCGCCTCGCACACCATGTGCATGGAGTTGGCCGTGCCCAGGCCCGAGCACACGCCCGGCCCGCGAATCGCCTCGCGGCTCATGCCCACCACCTCATCGATCGGCACATTGCCCGTCACGGCATGCATGGACTTGATGAAGACGTCCTCAATGTCGACGTGCGCGCCACGGTACTCCCCGCTCGGCTGGTAGCCACAGGCCACCACCAGACTCGGAATGTTCAGCCGTGCCGCGGCCATCAGTTGCCCGGGCACGGTCTTGTCGCACGACGCGAGGCACACCATGCCATCGAGCTGCGCGCCTTCGACGGCGACCTCGATGTCGTTGGCGATGAGATCGCGCGCGGCCAGCATGTAGGCGCCGCGCGCGCCCGCCCCGGTGATGAAGTCACTTGGCGCGGCCGTGCGGATCTCGAAGGGGACAGCACCCGCATCCCGGATGGCCTGCTTCATGGCTGCGGCCACGCCATCGAGATGGCTGAAGCAGCTCGCGAGCTCCGATGAGCTGTTGACGATGGCGATCTTGGGCTTCTCGCAATCTTCCTCGGACAGGCCGAGCGCCTGCCACTGGGCATTGCGCACCGCCCACAGATACGAGCCGCGCGGGAAGTTGCTGCGCAGACGGCGGGTCATGGGTGTCTCCTTCGGCATGCGGTCGCGCGCAGGATCGGCGACCGTCGTTGTGAAGGCATTCTGCGACCAGGCTTCCAACGGTGTCAACGAAATTATGAAATGTCATTTCATAATTCTCAGTATGCGGCCGGCATGCCGCACAGAGTTGTTGCACACTTCCGTCCATGGCTTCGCGCCATGCATGTCGACAACAACGAGGAGACACACGATGTACTACGAACCCGGCAACACGGACCACGGCCTCCCCTTCAATCCCTTCAAATCCTGCGTGGTGCCCCGCCCCATCGGGTGGATCTCGACCCTGGACGCCAACGGGGTTGCCAATCTGGCCCCCTACAGCCAGTTCCAGAACATCACGTTCGATCCGCCCATCGTGATGTTCTCCGCGAACCAGGACATCCATGGCGAGCGCAAGGACACCACGGTGCATGCGGAGCGCGAGGGCAGCTTCGTGTGGAACATGGCCACCTACGATCTGCGCGAGGCGGTCAACCTCACGGCGCAATCGTTGCCCCGGGGCCAGGACGAGTTTGCGCATGCCGGCCTGGAGAAGGCGCCGTCGCGCCTGGTACGCCCGTGGCGCGTGGCCGCCTCGCCGGTGCAGTTCGAATGCGAATACCTGCAGACGGTGCGGCTGCCGGGCAATCCGCCCATGGGCACGGTGGACGTAGTGTTCGGGCGTGTCGTCGCCATCCACATCGCCGACGATGCGATCACCGACGGCAAGCTCGACATCGCACGCATCAAGCCGCTAGCACGACTGGGCTACTTTGATTACACGTACGTGGACAAGACCTTCACGATGCGCGTGCCGAATGCGGGCAATGGGGGCGGGATGGAAGGCTCTCCCGAGAAGGTAGCCGAGGCCGCGCTGGCCAAGGCGGCGCGCGCCTGACAGCAGCCATGCACTCACCTGCATAACGCCGACCAGGGGTCATGCAGAATATTGCACAGCCCGACAAAAGGGACGACACTCCTTGCGGCACCGTCGAGATGCCAACGATAACAAGGAGACCGCATGCCTTCGACCGCTTACCTGGCACTCCCTCTGGGACTCGCCGCCACCCTGCTCGCCGCCTGCGGCGGCGGTGGTGACCACCACGAGGACGCCCCGCCCTCGCCCGCTGCCCTGCGGCTTGCGTGCCCCGCCCTCACCACCGCGACGATTGACCCCACCGCCATCGGGCTGCCGTCCGGACGCGGGCGGGTCACGGCGCGACGGTGGTGCCCGCCAGTGCGACGGCGCCGGCGCACTGCCAGGTGCGTGGCGAACTCGCTGCCCTCACTGCCGGCGCCGACCCGATCCGCTTCCAGCTGAATCTTCCTTTCGACTGGAATCGCAAGGCGCTGATGGTGGGCGGCGGTGGCTTCAACGGCTCGCTCGTGGATGCGATGGCGCCTTTGCGCGACGCCGCCGCAGGGCAAGCCCTGCCGATCGCGCAGGGCTTTGCCACCTTCGGCACGGATTCGGGCCATGACGCCACGAGCTACAACGCCACGGATCCGGCACGCTTTGCCCTGAACGACGAGATGCTGGAGAACTTCGCACACGCGTCCTACAAGAAAACACGCGATGCGGCCCATGTCGTCATGACCCGCTACTACGGCCAGGCACCGGATCGCCAGTACTTCTACGGCGGCTCCGAAGGCGGGCGCGAAGGCCTGACGATGGCGCAGCGCTACCCGACGGATTTCGACGGCATCGTCTCCATCGTGCCGGTGATCCACTGGTCTGGCCTCTTCAACAGCTTTCTTGCCTTCTCACGCCCGCAGGCCCAGGGCGGTGCGCTGTCCAGCGCGCAGATCGATGCAATCGCGCGCACGGTCAACACGGTGTGCGACAGTCTGGACGGGCTCGCCGATGGCGTCATCAACAACACGGCGGCTTGCGCCCAGCGCATGGACCTGAACCTGCTGGCCTGCCCGCAGGCGCCGGCGGCGACCTGCCTGTCACCTGCGCAGATGGCCACGGTACGCGCGGTCTATGCACCGACGCCGCTGTCCTTCGCCCAGGCGAACGGGCTCACGTCGTATCCGGCGCGCCTCTTCGGCGGCGAGATCCAGCCGGGCGGAGAAGGCCTGGCGCGCTGGGTCACGACGGGTCGGGCACCCACGAGCCCCACGCCGCTCGCCACCGACGCACGCGGCTGGATCTATGGCAACAGCTACGCGCGCTACCTGATCGCGCAGGACCCTGCCATCGATCCGCTCACGATGGATCTGTCCGCGTATGCGCCGCGGCTGCGCGAGATCTCGGCGCTGATGGATTCCACCAATCCGGACCTCTCGGCGTTCCATGCGGCCGGCGGCAAGCTGATCCTGCGCGAGAACGCGGGCGACATGGCGCAGAGCGCGGCTGCCGGTATCGACTACGTCGCCGCCGTGCGCGAACGTCTGGGCAGTGCCCGCACGGACGACTTCCTGCGGCTGTACGTGTCCCCGGCCTCGTCGCACGGTGGCAGCGCCGCCAGCCTCACCGATGGGCGCACGATCCCGACGAACATCGACCTGCTGTCCGTGCTGGATGACTGGGTGGAAGACGGCACGGCGCCCGGCGATCTGGTGCAGGTTTCAAGAGCCGCCCAGGCGCCGCACGCGATCACCGCATCGCGTCCGCTGTGCCAGTACCCGGGGTATCCGCACTACCGCGGTGGCGATGTCCAGGCGGCCAGCAGCTACGCCTGCCAGGCACCGGCAACCCGTTGAGGAAAGCCCCCACCTCTGGGTGGGGGCATGATGGCCCTAGGCGGCGGCTTCGTCGTTGTCCGCCGCGGCCAGGGCCACGCGCGTGGGCTGCGAGCGCACCAGCTTGTCGAGCAACTCGGCGAGCAGGAGCCGCTCCCCCGGCGTGAGCACGGACAGCACGGCATCGTCCGCGCCCTGGGACAGGCGCTCGGCTTCGGTCGCGAGTTCGCGACCGGCGTCGGTGAGCTGGATGTGGTGCGCGCGCCGGTCCGTCTCGCTGCGCTCACGGACCAGCAGCTTGCGGCCCTGCAGCCGATCCAGGATCACTGCGAGCCCCGGCGGGGAGACATCCAGCGCCCGGCACAGGGCCTTCTGCGTGACGTCTGGATTGCCCAGCAGCAGCACGAGGATCGTGAAATCCACGGGCCGCAGCTTGAGGGGCTTCATGCGCGCGTGAAAGGCGCGCCGCAGGCGGGCATCGGCCAGCGACGTCTTGAGCCCCATGAGGTGCTCGAGACGGGAGAAGTCGAGCCCGGCGGCGTCCTGGTTCGGCATTGTCGGCGCTCTCCTTACGGCTCGATCTTCCAGTCGCCATTGACGACCTTCATCATCACGCCCGTGTCAGGGCCGAAACCCCAGTGATCCGTGGGCGTGTAGTTGAAGGTGCCCTGGGACACGGTGATCGGGCCGGCCTGCTCCAGCGCGTCGCGCAGGGCGGCGCGGAACTCGGGCGTGCCGGGCTTGGCCTTCTCCAGCGCCATGGGCACCACCTTCTCGAGCACGATGAGCGCATCGTAGGTGTGCGCGCCGAACTGGTTGCGCGTACCCTGACCGAACTTGGCTTCGTACTTCTGGATGTAGTCCATGCCGAGCTGCTTGGACGGATGGCTGTCCGGCAGCGCATCGGCCACCACGGCCGGGCCGGTCACCACGTAGCCGCCCTCGACCGCGCTGCCGCCCACGCGCATCAGATCCCGCGATGCCGCCGAGTGCGTCTGGTAGATCTTGCCCTTGTAGCCACGTTCGACCATGGCGCGGTGCGGCATGGCCGCGCCACTGCCCGAGGCCACGACGAGCACGGCATCCGGACTGGCCATGTTGAGCTTGAGTGCCTGCGCGCTCACGCTGGTGTCCGCGCGCGCGAAGCGCTCGGTGGCCACGACCTCGATGCCGGCGGCCTTGGCGACAGCGGTGAAATCCTTCAGCCAGGATTCGCCGTAGGCATCCGAGTAGCCCAGAAACCCCACCGTCTTCACGCCCTGCGCCTTCATGTGATCGACGATGGCATGCGCCATCACTTCGGTCGAGTGCACGAGGCGGAAGGTCCATTTGTCGGCGCCCGGCGCCATCACGACGGGCGACTCGGCAAGCTGAACGATCTTGGCCTCGGCCGCGACCTGCGCGATGGCAATGCCCACGGGCGTGGCGGCCGAGCCGATGATGAGATCGGCCTTGTCCTGATCGACCAGGCGGCGTGCGTTCTTGGTGCCCTGGGCGGCATCGGACGCATCGTCCAGGATCACCAGGCGGACTTTCTGCCCAGCGATCTCGCTGGGCCACAGCTCGAACCCGTTGCGGCACGGAATGCCCAGGCCCGAGGCCGGGCCGGTCAGCGGCAGGCTCACGCCGATGGTGATCTCGGCGAATGCCGCCTGCTGCAGAGCGAACGTGAGCGTGGTGACGGCAAACGCCGATCCAACGATCTTCTTGATGCGCATGAGGTGTCTCCTTGCCTTTCTTTGGTGGGCGCTTGAGCGCTTTTCTCGTGGTGGACGGTCAGGGGTCAACGACAGATCCGGGCTCGCGGCTGCGGGCCCTCAGCTGCACTTGGCGCGGATGTCCTCCGGCACCGGGATCGCACGCATGCGGCCGGCCTCGGCATCATGCGCGACGAAGGCACGCACTTCCGTGCCCTCGCACAATACGTCATCGCCACGGCGCACGACGTGCTTGTGCACAAAGGTTTTTGCGCGCCACTCCTCGACGGTGGTGTGCACCTCGATGGTCTCGCCGTAGGTGGCCGTCTTCATGAACTTCGTGCTGATCTCGAGCACGGGCGTGCCCATGATGCCGGTGGTCTTGCCGAGTTCGCGCCAGGGCGGCACGCCGTTCTGCATGAAGAAGTTCAGCGAAGCGGCGTCCATCCAGCGCAGGAAGTTCGGAAAGAAGACGATGCCGGCGGGATCGCAATCGCCGAACTGGATGGTGACGGGGTGAATGACGGTCTTGGCCATGGTGGTGTCTTGTCACGGCGGCGCAGTACGCCGCCTGGTGTTCAGGAAAAGTCGGGGTTCTCGATGAGCAGCGCCATGCCCTGGCCACCGCCGATGCAGGCCGAGGCCACGCCGTAGCGCTGGTTGCGCCGGCGCAGCTCGCGCGCGACGGACAGCGTCAGACGCATGCCGGTGGCGGCCAGCGGGTGGCCGAGCGCGATCGCGCCGCCGTTCACGTTGAGCTTGTCGCGGTCCAGGCCGAGCTCCTTTTCGACCGCGACGATCTGGGCGCCCTGGGCCTCGTTGATCTCGAAGAGGGCGACGTCCTGCAGAGCCACGCCCGCGCGCTCAAGCACGGCGCGGATGGCAGGTGCCGGACCGATGCCCATGATCTCGGGTGGAACGCCGGCCGCGGCTGCGGCGACGAGGCGGGCGAGCGGCTTGATGCCCTTGCCCTTCACGTACGCGCCTGCGGCCACCACGGCGCCAGCGGCACCATCGACCAGCGCGGAGCTGTTGCCGGCCGTCTGCACGCCACCGGGATACACCGGACGCAGGCGCGCGAGGGCTTCGAGCGGCGAGGGGCGCGGATGGTTGTCCGCATCCACGCGTTCGATCTTGCGCGGCAGCTGGATGCCACGGTCGTGATAGCCCTCGAGCGCGAAGGTCTCGTTCGTGACCGGCACGATCTCCTCGGCCAGCCGACCGGCGGCCTGGGCCGCGAGCGCGCGCTCGAAGGATTGCGCTGCGTACGCATCCACCGTCTCGCGGGTGATGCCGTACTTCTTGGCGAGATTCTCGGCCGTCTGGATCATGGACACGTCGGCCGCCGGATCATCCAGGGCTTCCCAGAGGAAATCCTTGAACTCGACCGGCGCGCCGAGCTTGAACCCCGTCCGATGCGTATAGGCCGCGATGGGGTTGCGCGTCATGGATTCCGTGCCGACTGCCAGCACCACGTCCGCGTAGCCGCGCACGATGTCGTCGCCCGCCTGCCGAATGATTTCGAAGCCGCTGCCGCAGATGCGCTGCACGTTGGCAGCCGGGGTGCCGATCGGCACGCCAGCGTAGAGTCCTACGTGACGCGGCAGCATGTAGGCGTCGAAGCTTGCCTGCGCCATCGAGGCCGTGACCACGGAGCCTACGTCGGCACCGGGCACGCCAGCGCGTTCGAGCGCGGCGCGCGCGGCCTTGATGCCCATGTCGATGGGCGAGAGATCACCGAAGGCGCCGCAGTAATCGACGAACGGCGTGCGGGCCCCCTCGACGATCCAGACGTCGTCGAAGGTGGCGGAAAAACGGGATTGGCTCATGTCGGTTCCTCAGGCGCTCGGACGCGCCGGCAACAGCAGGGCAGGATGGGATTCGTCATACAGGGCATCGACCAACGCGGCGCGGCGGGCGAGCACCGCGCGCTGGTTGACCGAGCCCTTGTCGGTCATTTCGCCGTGGTCCACGGAGGGCATGTCCTCCACGATCACGGCACGGGCGATACGGCTCGCGCTGCCCGTGCCCTCGGCCCAGAGCCGATTGACGAGCTGCTGGAAGAAGTCGCGCACGGCCGGTGCGGCGGCCACCTCGCTCAGCGGGGCCGAGGCTGCCAGGCCCGCGAGCTCGCGGCAGGCGTCGGGCCGCGGGAAGAACAGCACGCCGATGTCGTCGCGGTTGAGCCCGGCGATCACCACGTCGGTGAGGTAATCCCCACTCGCTGCGAGGATACGCGCGCGCAACGGCCCGACGGACACGAAGGTGCCGGTGGACAGCTTGAAGTCCTCCGCGATGCGCCCATCGAAGGCAAAGCCGATCTCGCGCTTGGCCGGATCGATGTAGCGCGCGGCATCCCCAGAACAGAAGAAGCCCTCGTCGTCGAAGGACTCGGCCGTCTGCTCGGGAGCACGCCAATAACCCGGGGTGACGTTGGGGCCGCGATAGCGCACCTCCATCTTGCCCTCCACGGACACGAGCTTGACCTCGAGCCCGGGGGCGGGCAACCCGAGCACGCCCGAGAACACGGTGCCACCATTGGCGCACAGGGCAAAGGGCGACGTCTCCGTCATGCCCAGGCCCGTGAGCAGACGGATGCGCTCACCGCAATGCTGCTCGCAGGCGCGGTCCAGCCGATTCCAGACCTGGGGGGAGAGCCCGGCGCCGGAGAAGAAGATGGCCTGCACGCGCGAGAGGAAGCGGTCCGCCAGCGGCTTGTCGGTTTCCATCGCCACGGCGATCTCCTCCAGCCCCTTGGGCACGTTGAAGTAGATCGTGGGCGCGATCTCGCGCAGGTTGCGCAAGGTCTCGCCGATGCCTTGCGGCGTGGGCTTGCCGTCGTCGATGTAGAGCGTGCCGCCGTTGTACAGGATGATGCCGATGTTGTGGTTGGCGCCGAACGTGTGATTCCAGGGCAGCCAGTCCACCAGCACGGGCGGCTCCTCCGCCAGGAACGGCAGGCATTGCACCAGCATCTGCTGGTTGCTGCACAGCATGCGCTGGGTGTTGATCACCGCCTTGGGCATCTTGGTGGAGCCAGAGGTGAAGAGGAACTTCGCGATGGTGTCCGGGCCGACCTTCGCGTGCGCCGCCTCCACCGCGGGCGTGGCCTGCGTCTCGCGCAAGTCGCCGAATGACGTCACCGCGCGCCCGGGCAGCGAACCGGTCACGGCGACCACCTCCACGTCGGGTGCGAACACTTGCGCGATGGCGTCGGCATAGGGGGCCGTGTCATCCACGAAGACCAGGCCCGGGGTCAGCGTGGCCACGATGTGGCGCAGCTTCACGAAATCCTTGGACACCGTGGAGTACGCAGGCGAGATCGGGGCGAACGGAATGCCGGCGAGCATCGCGCCCAGGCCGAGCTCGAAGTGCTCCAGGCCGTTACCGCACAGGATCATGACCGGCCGCTCAGCGGACAGGCCGCGATCCAGCAACGCCTGGGCAATGCGACGCGCGCGCGCGAGCGCCTCGGCCCAGGTGAGTTCCACCCACTCGCCGTCGGCGCCGCGGCGCGCCATGATGACGCGATCGCCGTGAGCCTGCGCCCCTGCAATCAGCCGATCCGTCAGGCGCGCCGGGTACTCGCCGAGCGGCTCGGCCGAGCGCACGAGCAGGCTGCCATCCTCACGGTCTTCGAAGAACGCCTTGAGCGAGCCGCCCAGGCGCACTGCGCGGTAGCTCGGCGACACGGCGCTGTCGGTCTGTACTGTCATCTCTGTCTACCTCACCCCATCCGGCGCGCAGCCGGCATGTGTCTGTGTGCGGCGCCTCTTGATGGGCGCACCTCGCGCGATTCGGACGTCAGGCCTTGACCTTGCCGGCCCGGCCTTCCAGGAAGGCCGTCATCCGGTCCTTGGCGGCCTGGTCGCCCTGGGCGATGGCGGCCATGAGCGATTCCATGAAGAGACCATCGGACTGGGACTGGTCTGCGATGCGCGGCAACGCATGCATGACGGCGAAGTTCGACAGCGGCGCGTTGCTCGCGATGCGCTCGGCCAATGCATGCGCCTTGGCGAGGCCTTCGCCGGGCTCGACGAGGTACTGGGCGAGACCCGTGGCCAGGCCCTCTTCCGACGACAGGATGCGGCCCGTGAGCATCATGTCGGCCATGCGCGACACGCCGATGAGACGCGGCACCCGCGCCGAGCCGCCGCCGCCCACGAACAGCCCGCGCTGGCCCTCGGGCAGGCCGAAATAGGTGGAGCGCTCGGCCACGCGGATGTGGCAGGCGCTCGCGAGCTCCAGCCCGCCGCCCACGACGGCGCCGTGCAGCACGGCGATCACGGGCACCTTGCCGAACTGGATCTGATCGAATGCGGCATGCCAGGAACGCGAGTGCACGATGCCCTCGGCCACGGTGCGGCTATGCAGCTCGGACAGGTCCAGGCCGGCGCAGAAGTGATCGCCCTCGGCGTGGATGATGGCGGCCCGCACGTGCTCGGGCAGGTTGATGAAGGTGGTGTGCAGCTCGGCGATCAGCGCGTCGTTGATCGCGTTGCGCTTGGCGGGACGCGCCAAGCGGATGACGGCCACGGGGCCCGAGGTATCGATGGCGAGCAGGCCGCCGGCATTGACTTGGCTCATGGGGCGATCCAGAAGACGAAGAGTTCTTGGTTAATTAATAGTATTAACTAACTACCGAACCACACCACTCGGTATTTACCCTAGCGCAAAGTGCGCCCTAGACGCCCTATTTGCGCAAGCCGACGGCTCCTGTATACCATCCGGATCCGCCCTCACTCGCGCCGGCGCCGCCCGCGTGTCAGAACTTCGAATCGGAGACATCATGAACAAACGCACCTTCACCAAGAGCCTGGCGCTGTGTGTGGCGCTGGGCTGGGCTGGCATCGCCAGCGCCCAGGACGCCCTGAAGATCGGCCTCATCCTGCCGATGACGGGTCCGTTCGCGTCCACGGGCCGCCAGATCGACGCCGCCGTGCGTCTGTACCAGCAGGAGCACGGCGACACGGTGGCCGGCCGCAAGGTGCAGGTGATCCTGAAGGACGATGCGGGCGTGGCCGACACCTCGCGCCGTCTGGCCCAGGAACTCGTCGTCAACGACAAGGTGGACGTGCTCGCGGGCTTCGGGCTCACGCCGCTCGCGCTCGCCGCCGCCCCGATCGCCACGCGCGGCAAGGTGCCGGCCGTGGTGATGGCCGCGGCCACTGCCACCATCACCGAGGCCTCGCCCTTCATCGTGCGCAGTGGCTTCACGCTGCCGCAGGTGACCGAGCCGATGGCGCAATGGGCTGCCCGCGAGAAGATCCAGCGCGTCGTGACCCTGGTGTCGGACTACGGTCCGGGCATCGATGCCGAGACGAGCTTCAAGTCCCGCTTTGCCAAGGATGGCGGCGAAGTCATCGCCTCCTTGCGTGTGCCACTGGCCAATCCGGACTTCGCCCCCTTCCTGCAGCGCGTGCGCGATGCCAAGCCGGACGCTGTCTTCGTCTTCGTGCCGTCGGGCGTGGGCTCGGCCTTCATGAAGCAGTTCGCGAGCCGTGGCCTGGCCGATGCGGGCATCCGTCTCATCGTGACGGGCGACGTGACCGACGACGATCTGCTCAACGGCATGGGCGACGTGGCGCTGGGCGTGGTGAGCTCGCACCACTACTCGGCTGCCCATGATTCAGACCTGAACCGCAAGTATGTGGCGGGCATGCGCCAGCTGGCGAACCTTCGCCCGAACTTCCACAGCGTGGGCGGCTACGACGGCATGCACCTCATCTATCAGGCCGCCGAGAAGGCCGGCAGCAAGGCCGATGGCGCCGCCCTGGTCGAGGCCATGAAGGGCATGGCCTGGGAAAGCCCGCGCGGCCCGGTCAGCATCGATGCCGACACGCGCGACATCGTGCAGAACGTCTATATCCGCAAGGTCGAGCGCCAGGATGGCGAGCTCTACAACGTGGAATTCGAGACCTTCGAGGCCGTCAAGGATCCGGTCAAGGCTGCCAAGGCGGCATCGTAACCACGGGGCGCTCAGGCCATGCTGACCATTCTCTTCGACGGCATCGCGTACGGCATGCTGCTGTTCCTGCTGGCATGCGGCCTCGCGGTCACGCTCGGCCTGATGAACTTCGCCAACCTCGCCCATGGTGCGTTCGCCATGGCGGGGGGCTATCTCACCGCGGTGCTCACCAGCCGCATGGGCGTGCCCTTTCTGGCCACCCTGCCGCTGGCGTTCCTCTTCTCGGCGCTGCTCGGGGCCATCCTCGAGCCGACCTTGTACCGCCATTTGTACCGCCGCTCGCACCTGGATCAGGTGCTGTTCTCCATCGGTCTCGTCTTCATGGCCGTGGCGGCAGTGGACTACGTGTTCGGCGCCTCGCAGCAGTTCGTGCGCATGCCGGATTGGCTCTCGGGCCGCATCGAGATCGCGGGCGTCACGATCGGCGTGTATCGCCTCTTCATCATCGCGGTGTGCGGGTTGCTTGCCGTGGCGCTGCAGCTGGTGCTCACGCGCTCGCGCTTCGGCAGCCGCCTGCGCGCGGCCGTGGATGATCCGCGCGTGGCAGGCGGGCTGGGCATCAACGTCAACCGCATCTTCCTCACCACCTTCGCCTTTGGCTCGGGCCTGGCGGGGCTGGGTGGCGCGCTGGGTGCCGAGTTGCTCGGCCTGGATCCCGGCTTTCCGTTCAAGTTCATGATCTACTTCCTGGTCGTGGTGGCCGTGGGCGGCACCTCGTCCATCGCCGGCCCGCTCGCGGCCTCGCTGCTGCTGGGCATCGCGGACGTGGCGGGCAAGTACTACATCCCGCAGTTCGGCGCCTTCATCATCTACGCCCTCATGATCGTCGTGCTGCTCTGGCGGCCTCAGGGCCTCTTCGTGCGTGGAGGTGCGCGATGACCCGCCCCGGCCTGCTGCCGGCCGCGCGCATTCGCTCGGCCGAGATCCTCTTCTGGGTGTGCGCCCTGGGCGCCCTCATCTTCCTGCCGCAGTACGCGGCGCTCTGGACCGAGATCGCCACGCTCGCGCTCTTCGCGCTGTCGCTGGACCTGATCCTGGGCTATGGCGGCATCGTGTCGCTGGGCCACGCGGCCTTCTTCGGCTTCGGTGCCTATGCGGCTGGCATCTTCGCCATCCACGTGTCACCGGATCCGCTCACCGGGCTCGTCGTGGCCACGCTGGGCGCCGCCCTGCTGGGCGCACTCACCAGCGTGATCGTGCTGCGCGGCACCGATCTCACGCGGTTGATGGTGACGCTGGCCGTCGCGTCCATCCTCTTCGAGCTCGCCAACCGTTTCAGCAGCCTCACGGGCGGCGCGGATGGCCTGCAAGGCGTGTTCATGGATCCGCTGCTGGGCCGATTCGAATTCGATCTCGCCGGCGTGGTCGGCAGCTGGTATGCGTTTGCCCTGCTCTTCATCCTCTTTCTCATCGCGCGCCGGCTGGTGCACTCGCCTTTCGGCGTGGGTCTGAAGGCGATTCGCGACAACCGCCTGCGCGCCACGGCCATCGGCATCCCCGTGAACCGTCGCCTCGCGGCGGTCTACACGCTGGCGGCGGCCTATGCCGGCGTCGCGGGCGCGCTGCTCACGCAGACGACGGGCTTCGCCTCCCTGGACGTGCTGTCCTTCCAGCGCTCGGCCGACGTGCTCCTCGCCCTCGTCCTGGGGGGCACGGGCTACCTCTACGGCGGCCTCATCGGCGCCGTCATCTTCAAGATCATGCACGACGTGCTCTCGGCGCTGACGCCGCAGTACTGGCAGTTCTGGATGGGCTTCGCCCTGGTCGTCATCGTGATGGTGGGCCGTGAGCGGATGTACGATGCCGTCACCCGCACCGTGCGCCGCCTGATTACTGCACGCGGAGGCCGGCCATGAGCGACGCCCGCAGCCCCGCTCTGCAGACGCAAGGCCTCGTCAAGCGCTTCGGCGGCATCGTCGCCACCAACGACGTCAATCTCACCATCGAGCGCGGTGCCCGTCACGCGCTGATCGGGCCGAACGGCGCCGGCAAGACGACGCTCGTGAACCTGCTCACCGGCGTGCTCACGCCGACCGCAGGCAGCATCCTGCTCGAAGGCCAGGACATCACGCGACTGCCCGCGCACCGGCGCGCCGGGCGCGGCCTGATGCGCACCTTCCAGATCAACCAGCTCTTCGGCACCTTGACGCCGCTGGAGACCATCAGCCTGGTCATCGCCCAGCGCGAGAGCGACGGCGCACGCTGGTGGCGGCCGCTGGACGCCTCGGCCGAGCGACGCGACGAAGCCGCCGCCCTGCTCGAACGGCTGCATCTGGGCGACGTGCTGCAACGCGAGACGGCCGTGTTGCCCTATGGCAAGCGGCGTCTGCTGGAGATCGCCGTCGCGCTCGCCGGCAGGCCGCGCGTGCTGCTGCTGGACGAACCGGTGGCCGGCGTGCCGGCAGGTGAATCGCGCGAGATCCTGGATACGCTCGCCGCGCTGCCGGCGGACGTCACCGTGGTCCTGATCGAGCACGACATGGACCTCGTGTTCCGATTTGCCACCCGCATGTCGGTGCTGGTCAACGGCGCCGTGTTCGTCGAGGGCGAACCGGACGCCATCGCGCGCGACACCCGCGTGCGCGACGTCTACCTGGGGCAGGCCCATGTCTGAACTGCTGCGTCTGGAAGGCGTGAGTGCCGGCTACGGCGAAGCCATCGTCATCGAAGATGTCGCGTTCCACCTGGAGGCGGGCCGCTCGCTCGCGCTGCTGGGGCGCAACGGCACCGGCAAGACGACGCTGCTCAACACGCTGGTGGGCGCGACCCGCCAGCGCGGCGGACGCATCGTCTGGAAGGGTCAGGACATCACCGGTCTGCGTCCCGATCAGCGCGCCGCCGCCGGCATCGGCTGGGTGCCGCAGGAGCGCAACATCTTCAAGTCGCTCACCGTGACGGAGAACCTGACGGCCGTGGCGCGCCCCGGCGCGTGGACGCCGGCCCGGGTGCTCCAGCAGTTCCCGCGGCTGGCTGAGCGCCGCCACAACCTGGGCGACCAGCTCTCCGGCGGCGAGCGCCAGATGCTGGCCGTGGGCCGCGCCCTGGTGTTGAACCCGAGCCTGCTGTTGCTGGACGAGCCGCTCGAAGGGCTGGCACCCATCATCGTCGAGGAGTTGCTCGCAGCGATCCGCCGCATCGTGCGCGACGAGGGGCTGTCCGCCATCATCGTGGAGCAGAACGCCATGAAGATTCTCGACATCACCGACGAGGCCGTGGTGCTGGAACGCGGCCGCGTGGCGCTCACCGGCAGCAGCGAGCGCCTGCGTGCCGAGCCTGATCGCCTGGACCGCTACCTCGCGGTATCGCGCGACACCGCATGATCCGCATCACGCCCACGCTGAGCCTGGACGAGGCCGAGATCCAGGAGACCTTCGTGCGCGCGGCCGGCCCGGGCGGCCAGCACGTGAACAAGTCCTCCACCGCGGTGCAATTGCGCTTCGACGCACGACGATCACGCAGCCTGCCGCCGGACGTCGCCGAGCGGCTGATCGCGCTGGCGGGCCAGCGCGCCACGCAGGACGGCGTGCTCGTCATCACCGCCCAGAACCACCGCAGCCAGCGCCTGAACCGCGATGAAGCCCTCAGCCGGCTGATCGCGCTCATCACCCGAGCCACGGTGAGGGCCACGCCTCGCGTGGCGACCCGCCCCACCGCCGGCTCGCGGCGACGCCGGCTGGACGGCAAGCGTCAACGCAGTGAGGTGAAATCGCTGCGGGGCAAGATCAGCGACTGACGGCAGGCGGGCGCGTCAGCCCAGTACCCAGCGATCCCGCCCCGCGTGCTTGGCCTGATAGAGCGCCGTGTCAGCCCGTTTGACGAGCCGCTCCGGGTCTGGATGGCCATCGTATGCCGCCGCGCCCAGGCTGATGGTGACGCGCAGCATCTCGCCGCTCGGCAGGCGGAACTCGGAACCCGCCACGCGCTGGCGGATTTTCTCGGCCAGGTCCGCCAGCACCGGTTGCCCGGCATCCACCAGCACCAGCAGGAACTCTTCGCCCCCATAGCGAAAGACGTAGTCGCCGGCTCGACAGGCATCCTGCAGCTGCTCGGCGATCTGCCGCAGCACGGCGTCACCGCCGTCATGCCCGTGGCGATCGTTGATCGCCTTGAAATGATCCACGTCCACGAGCAGCACCGAGAACGTGCCCTGCCCGCTGCCGGCCAGCCCCATCTCGCGCGACAGCACCGACGGCAGGAAGCGCCGATTCAGCAACTGCGTGAGCGGATCGCGCCCGCCGTCCACGGCCGCCACCCGATCGAACAAGGCCATCAGCAGGAACTTGGCGTTGGCCACCTGGTGCTGGAAGGCCTGCACGGCCTCAGCCAGCGCCCCCGGCTCGGCACCACTGGCGCTGGCCGCCAGACGGGGCAGCCAGGTGCGATCGATCTCGCCCAGCGCGGCGAGCAGGGTCGGCAGCTCGGGCGCCCCATCGAACATCGCGCTGCCCTTGTGGTGCATCCACATGCCGAAGTCCGAACTGCGCACGCGCGGCAACACGGTGCGCCGCTCCACAACGTGCAAATCCAGGAGCACTGCCTGCACCCATTCCGTGAGGCCGGCTCGCTGCCGCTCGCGTTCGGTGGACACGTTCTGCCCGAGCGAGAAGAGTCGATAGGCTTCGTCCGCGCGCACGCCGCGCTTGGCGTCACGCAGATAGGCCGCGCTCATCACCTCCAGCGCCAGATCGAAGAGCCCGCCCAGATACTGCTGACCATGCGACAAGGGATCCCGCGCCAGCGTGCTCGCACGCAGATGCTCGCTGATGGCGTCCTTCAGGATGCGCGCGCCGCGCGAGACGAGCGGGATCGGCACGAGCAACCGCGCATGGACCTCGCCCACGTGGTGCTGCGTGCGGGCAAGGCGCGCCACATCCGGCGTCTCGTGCGCGGGCTGGCAGAAGAGCTCGCGCAGCCAGCGCTGCAGGCTGCCGTGCAGATGCGTAGCCACCTTGTCGTGCGAGAGTAACCGGCTGGCCTGCGTGTCGCCCAGCAGCGAGGTGTAGAAGCGCGTGGCGAGATCGCCGGCATGCGCATCCACGATGGCGCTCACGGTTTCGCGCACCAGCGGCGCCGTGCCTTCGTACAGACGGTGCCAGGCGGCGGCATCGGTGAAGGTCGAATCGGCGGCGGGGTCGGGCGAATCAGGGCGGGACGTCATGGGGCAGGCGCGGGCGCGCGACGCGCCAAGGACGGGAAAGCGGGCGATTATCGCCCACATCCCCGCCCCGGCCCGGGCCTACGGCGTCACGCAGGCAAAGTTGGCCGCGTCCTCCAGGCTGCCCGTGCCGCGATAGCGCGCCTGCTGGGGGTAAGGACACAACGGGCGGGTGCGGCCCGCCCATGCGGCTGCGTCCGGGTTGTCGGCGCGCGCCGTGGCGATCACGCGGTCTGGCGCCTTGCCCTCCTCCACCCAGGCCACCAGCGCATCGAGCATCGGGAACTGGTCGGTGGCCGGCCCGCCCGAGCAGTGGTTCATGCCGGGAATGGTGAAGAGCCGCGCGAACTGCGCCGTCGCCATACCATGGCGGCGCTGCAGGTCCTCATACCAGCGGATGCTGTCGTTCACGGAGAACACCGGGTCGCTGTCACCGTGATAGACGATCATCTTGCCGCCTTTCGCCTTGAACGCGTCGAAGCCGTCAGCCGATGGCGGCGACATGAACTGCATCGACGATTCCCGATAGGTCGGTGTCGTGGCGAAGATACCCGGCGCGTCGCGATCGAAGTCAAAGCCCAGCAGGTACTGCAGCACGCCGTTGTTCTCAGCCGTGACGGCCGTGGGTGGCGTCATGAAGATGTAGGGCAGCGCGCCACCGCCCAGCGTCGCGATCAGAGAATTGGGGGCTGCCGTGGGCGACGTGCCGAGCTTCCAGACACGCCAGCCCATCGTGGCCACGCCCGCATCGAAGGGCCAGTCCGCATACAGCGCTTGCCCGGCGCTGTTGCTTGGGCCAGCAAAGATGCGCGTGAGCGCGGTGACCTGCGCCGGCTGCAGGCAGCTCGTGGTCTGCCCGGGCGCGCACGTGAGCGAGGCCGGATCGAAGGTCGAGCGGCAGGCCGGCGCGTTGTGGATCATGCCGTCAACGGCACCATCGAGGGCATCGCAGGCGCCCACCACGGCATCGGCCACGAGCTGCATGTCAGCCTGGGTGAAGGCCTGGGACAGGATGGGCGCGCCGGCCGCATCGCGCGGCGCCACGCTCGCCAGCGCCTGGACGTCCCACGCATGCTGCACGCCCGCCTGCGGCAGATGCGTGCCCGGGTTGCCGGCGATGACACCATCGAACTCGGCGGCGAACCGCCCGGCCGCGACCTGGGCTTGCCGCCCTCCATTGGAACAGCCAACGAAGTAGCTGTGCTCGGGCGCTCTGCCGTAGACCCGATCGATGAGCGTCTTGCCCATGCGCGTGACCTGGCCGACGGCGTTGTAGCCGTAATCGATGCGGGCCTGCGGATCCAGACCGAAGAGCGCGCCGCCCACGACGGGCGCGGCCTCGGAGGTATGCCCACCATCCGTGCTGAAGACGGCGTAGCCCTTGGCAAGTGCCGTGGTGGTGTTGCCGGCCCCGGGCAGGCTGCCCACCGCGGGCTGGATGACGCCATCCGTGCCGCCGCCGCCCTGGAAGTAGAAGCGACCATTCCAGTCGGTGGGCAGCCGGGCTTCGAAGCCGATGCCATAAGGTTTGCCATCGGTGCCGGTGCGCTCGTCCAAGTATCCGCGCACCCGGCAGTGCGCTGGCGTGCCCGTCACACCGGCGACGCTCTCGCGGGTGGTGATGCGCAGATTGCCCATGCCCAGGGCATCCCCGCTGATGTCCGCGCACGCGAGCAACGGGTCAGGTCCATCGTCCGATCCGCCACACGCCGCCAGGATGCCCAGACCGCCCACAACCGCCACTGCCCCCGCCCATCGCGTTCGCCGCATCGTTGTCTCCCGTCATGATCTTGTGGTGTGTGACCGAGGCCACGTCAAGACACTACTGCGACGGCGAACGCTTGTCTTTCGGGCTTATCCCTAGACATCGCCAGTGCTGCGCGCTACGCAACACCCGCGATGATTACTTCGCGTGATGAATCAAAGCGACGTGTCGAGTGCGCGCGGCTCCACGCCCAGATCGCGCCAGGCGGGTGCGTGGCAGGTGAAGATGAGCACCTGGTGACGCGAGGCCGCATCGAAGATCGCACGCTTCATCCAGCCCAGCCGCTCGGCGTCGCTGTGCACCAGCGCATCGTCCAGGATGACGAGCGTCGGCCGACCGGCCTCGCGCAGCACGTCGGCGTAGGCGAGTCGCGCGAGGATGCCAAGCTGCTCCTGCGTGCCGTGACTCAACGATTCGATCGCGCCATCCACGTCGCCTCGACGCAGGGCCGCCGGCGCGAATCCGTCGTCCAGCGCCAGGCGGGCGTTCGGGAACACCATGCCGGCGTAATGGGCCAGGCGCTGTGTGAGCGGTGCGAGCAGCCGCTGCGTGGCCGCATCGCGCCGCTCGCGCAGCAGGACGAGCAGGAGTTCGAGCGCAGCGGCCCGTGCGGCCAGGCCGTCGCTGCGGCGCGCCCATCGTTCGGCGGTGGCCTCGGCCTGCGCGAGACTCTCGCCCAGCCCCTGCGCACCGGCCTCGTCCAGCCGCCCCTGCAACAACAGCATGTCGCGTTGACGCGCCTGAAAGGCGTCCCGGGCGATGCGCGCGGAGCGCTCGAAGCGTTCGATGTCCTGCTGGATGAGCTCGGGTCGGTGCTCCGCCAGACGCGCGTGCGCGGTGAGGACGCTGCGCTCCAGCTCCGCGCGTTGCGCACGCGATTCGGTGGAGCCGACGCGCCCCGCTCGGCGCCGCGCGCTGCACGCCGGATTGCTGGCTG
>NZ_JADCNH010000025.1 GCF_018904615.1 Verticiella alkaliphila
GCACGTGAAGCGGATCAAGCCGGCGCTCTTCGCGCCCTATGATCTGTCGCGCGAGAACCATACCCGGCTGCTGTGGGACCTCGCACCTGCAGCGAATCAAGGCAGCGGGTCAGGCACAGGTCAAGCCAGCGGCCAGGGCGGCCTGCTCGCCCCCGTCACAGGCCTGGTGGGCGGCCTTCTTGGCCGTCGCTAACAGGAGCACACACATGCTGGAGCTGGAATTCCACCCCCCTGTTGCCGAGGCGCGCGAGAGCGCCTCACCGGCCTGGGAAGCTGCCACGCCTCTGGTCAGCCGGCTTCGGCTGGCCGAGGTCGTGGAGACGCTGGCGCGCTGCGCCGCGCTCTATGGGACGCTGCATGCGGAGGAAATGGGGCGGTTGCTCCATGTAAGCAGCACGGACGTCCGGCTGCTCACGCTCCTGGCCCATAGCGGCCCTCTGGGGGTGTCGAGACTGGCCGAGCTTGCGCCCGGCAGCCCGGGCGGCACAGACGCCGCCATCGAACGTCTGGTCGAATGCGGCTTCGTCACCCGTCAACGCGGGCACACGGACAGGCGCACCGTTCGTCTGCAGGCCGACGCGAGCCGCAGCGCGATGGTGACACGGCCCCCCACCGCCACGTTGCTCGCGCTGACGGCTGCCATGGAGGGCTTGCCGGCCGGCGTGCTGGAACAGGCATGCGATGTGTTGAGCCGGCTCGATGCGGCGCTCACCGCCCGGGTGCGCGACACGAACCGCTGAACGCGCACGTCGCTCAGACGGCGGGCGCGCCCGGCAACGCCGGAGGCGCGTCGGGCGAACGCGCCAGCGAGAGATACAGGCTCTCGAACCGGCGGGCCGTGGCCGGCCAGGTGAACTGGCCGGCCAGCCGGTAGCCCTCGCGGCTCAGTTGGGCACGCAGCGGCGCATCGTCCAGCAGCCGCTGCACCGCCCGGGCAAGCCGCCCGGCATCCGTCGGGTCGTCCAGCAGCAGCGCATGATGTCCGGCCGTGACGTGCGCGGCAAAGCCGCAGTGGCGAGGCCCGCTCATCACGACCGGCAGACGGTGTGCCATCGCCTCAAGCGGCACCATGCCGAAGGCGTCGCCGCGCGTCGGGAACAGGCACAGATCTGCGGCGCGATAAAAGATTTCCACATCGCGGCGTCCAGGCCAGACGTGCACGCGTGCCCCCTGCCCTGCCGCACTCGCCAATGTGCGCACCCGCGCGGCAGTCGCTTCGTCGCCCCCGGCCACCAGCACGTGCACGCGCTCCGGCAGCTGGGCCAGCGCCTCCAGCACGGCCTGCAATCCCTTGCGGATGGGGTCATTGGCGATCAGCACGGCATACACGCGGCCAGCCTCCAGGCCCAGCTCCACGCGAGCCTGTCCGCGATCGGGTGACGCCGGGGGCAGTGTGACCGCTGGGGGAATCACCACACTCGGCGAGATCCGTGGGTAGGCCGCAGCCACCTGTTGCGCAATGAGACTGGACGCCGACACCACGGCATGGCCCGGCCGGTCATGTACGCGCAAGGATTCGAGCGCCAGATACGCGAGCCAGCGCGGGCTCAGCCGGTCCAGGATGCCCCGGATCCAGCCGCGCCCCGTGTGGAACCGTGAATAGCGCACGGGCATCACGTGCACCACCTGCACATCGCCCACCCACAGGTTCTCGTGCGAATGCACCACGTCAAAGCCGCGCACCCGATGCGCGCATTGAAGTCCGAAGGCGATCAGGTTCACCCAGCGCGGCAGGCCGCGCCGCCGGGGCAGCACCGTGTGCGGCACTGCCAGCGGGCTGTCCCATTCCTGGCAGAACACATGGATGTCGTGACGCTGGGCCAACTCCGCGAATACGCGCTCGCCGTAGGCTTCCGCGCCGCCAAAGCGTGCGCCGAAGCGACGTGCGATGAAGGCAATCTTCAGACGCGGCGTGGGCACGCCTGCCGCGGGCGTGCGCAGGGCAGACGGCTCGCCGCCTGCGGCGGCCAGCGGCCGCACCACGGTCCGGTTCATCCCCGCGCTCCGCGACGATCCTCATAGGCCGTCATGAGCTTTTGCATCAGCGCAGGAAAGTGGGTGGTGCGCAGCACGGGCACGCGCGGCAAGGCCCACAGGTCGTCACCGGCATGCACGCGACCACGACGTGTGGTGGTGGCCGTGCGATAGCCGGCCGCCCGCGCCATGTCCACGTGCTCCGGGCCGTAATGCCCATACGGATAGCAGAAGGCTTCCACCGGTTGCTGCGCCACAGCCTCGAGCACGCCGCGGGCTTGCGTGATCTGGCGTTGCGCTTCCAGCGCCGCCGTGGCCGTGAGATCGGCATGATCCAGCGTGTGTGCGCCAACCTCCTGGCCGGCAGCCACCCAGGTCTGGATCTCGTCGGGCCGCATCAGCGGCGATGCGGGCACGCCTTTGGGAACATCCCAGAAATTCTCGCCGCCCGGATGCGCCGCCACCAAGTAGTTGGTGGCCGTGAACCCGGTCTCGCGCAGCACGGGCAAGGCGTGCTCGAGCACGTTGCGATAGCCGTCGTCGAAGGTGAGCCCGAACACCTTGCCTTCGCGTTCGCCGCGCAGATACGGATCGAGATCGCGCATGGAGAGCCCTTGCCAGCCGAGCCGACGCAGCCAGCGCATGTGCCGGGCGAAGCGCGCCGGATCGACCGACAGGCCGCGAAACGGCGTGCCGCGGGGCGCCGCCGGCGCGATCTGATGGTAGGTGAGGATGGACAGTGGGCGCACGGGGCGAGCCGCCATTGGGCAAAAGGTATCCAGACAAGACACGATTAGACGCCATGTCACGCCTGGGCACCAGCCCCCCTGTGGCGTGAGTGCAATACACTCGGACGTCGCTCACTTTTCCCGGATGCTGCGTGCCCACGATCGATGCCGCCCCCCGTCGCCACCGCCATGACGCCTGGCTGGCCGAGACGGTCCGACTCTCCGAGGCACGCTGGGGTCCATACGACGATGCCGAGGCCGTGCGCGCCTTGCGTCACGCCGGCCTGTCGCCCGACGCGGCGGTGCTTGAACGCCAGCGGATGATGGCGCAACGGGAAGGCCTGGACACGCTGGCCGCGCGTTGGCGCGACTACGCCGTGCTGCTCGTGCTGGGCGCGGGCGTGTTGGCGGTGCTCGCCGGCTGCGGCGCTGCCCTCGGCGCCCTGGGCGATGGCACCCGCCCGGTGAACCTCTTCTGGGCTCTGGGTGGGCTGCTCGGCGTGCACACCGTGACATTCGTCCTGTGGCTGGCGAGCCTCATGTGGCGGCGCCCGCTGGGCTCCTGGCTCAGCCGTGTCGTGGTTGGCCTGGCGAGTCGCCTGACGCGCCTGCCGCCGCTGGCGGCCGCGAGCGAACGGCTGGCGCAGCGGCCCTCGGCCGCCGCCTTGTTGCCGCACGCGCTGGTGGGCCTGCTTGCGCGTGCCGGCATCGCCCGGTGGCTGGCCGGCGTGGTCGGCAATCTCTGGTGGCTGCTGGCGCTGGTCTCCGCGCTGGTCACGCTGCTTGCCCTGCTTTCGACACGCCGATACGGGTTCGTCTGGGAGACCACCCTCCTCGCGCCGGACACGTTCGTCGCCCTGACCGAAGCGCTCGGCCGTCTGCCCGCGGCGCTGGGGTTCGCCGTGCCCGACGCCGCCGCAGTCCGCGCGAGTGGCGGCGCGGCCCCCCTCGATGCGCCCGTGCAGGTCCTGTGGTCGAACTGGCTGCTGGGCTGCGTCGTGGTCTACGGCATCCTGCCCCGACTGGCCGCCAGTGTGCTCAGCATGGGCATCGTCGTGTGGCGCCGGCGCCGACTGGGGCTGGACATGCGGCTGCCTGCCTACGCGGCGCTGCGCGAGCGGCTGAGTGCCACCAGCGCGCCCGTGGGCGTGTCCGACGCCGCACCCGATTCGCTCGAACACACAGGGGGCCGTGCCAGCGCCTATGCAGCGCCAGGCCAACACCATGCGCTCGCTCCTGGCTATGCCGCCCGCACGCAAGAGCCGCTCGCACGCGTGCTGGTGGGCGTGGAGTTGCCCGCAGACGCGCCCTGGCCGCCTGGGGTGGTACCCACCCGTGTGATCGACGCGGGCAACCTCGATGGCCGCGCCGCCCGGCATGCCGTACTCGAGCAGTTCGCTCGCCAGCCGCCAGCACGCGTCGTGGTGATGTGCGATGCGAGCCAGACGCCGGACCGCGGCACGGTCGGCCTCGTGGCCGAACTCGCCCGCGGCGCACGCGAATCGCGCGTCTGCCTCCTGCCCGGCACCAGCGCCGATCGGTTGAACGCCTGGCGTGAGCGACTCGTGTCTGCGGGGCTGGCATCCTCCACGCTGACGAGCGCGCCAGTCGACGCGCTGGCTTGGCTGGATGCTCCAGGTGAGGAGACGGCCACGTGAATGCTTTGCACCCCTCCGGCGGCGACGCCCCCTTGCGCGTGGCGGTGGTCGGCCACACCAACACCGGCAAGACCTCGCTCTTGCGCACGCTGGCACGGGATGCCGCGTTCGGCGAGGTGGCCGACAGCCCCAGCACGACACAGCATGTGGAAGCGGCCGCGCTCCTCGTCGATGGGCGTGCCGTGCTGGAGCTCTACGACACGCCCGGCCTGGAGGACGCCGTGGCGCTGCGCGACTACCTGGAGCGCCTGGGTGAGGACGGCCCGCGCACGGACGGGTTCGCGCGCATCGAACGGTTCCTGGGCACGCGCGAAGCGAGCCTGCGTTTCGAGCAGGAAGCCAAGGTGCTGCGCCAGGTGATCGCGAGCCATGCCGCGCTATATGTGATTGACGTGCGCGATCCGGTCCTCGAGAAGCATCGGGACGAACTTGCGCTACTCGCCGATTGCGCGCGGCCGGTGTTGCCCGTGCTCAATTTCGTGGCCGCGCCGCAGACGCGCATCCCCGCCTGGCGCGAGGCGCTGTCGCGACTGGGCCTGCACGCCGTGGTGAGCTTCGATACCGTGGCGCCGCCGGCGGACGGCGACGCTCAGCTTTTCGGCAAGCTCGCCACCCTGCTCGACGCGGAGGCGCCGCGCCTGCGGCGGCTCGTCGAGGATCGCGAGCGCCATCAGGCGCAGCGCCGCGAGGCCTCGATGCGCATCGTGGCCGAGATGTTGATCGACGTCGCGGCGCTACGCGTGACGAGCCCGCCGGACGACGCAGCCAGCCAGACGCATGAACGCCGGCTGCGTGATGCGGTACGCGCGCGGGAGGCACGCTGCGTGACGGAATTGCTGGCCCTCTATGGATTTCGTGCCAGCGACGTAAGCGAGCTCGCCTTGCCGGATTGGCAGGCCCGGCTCGAGCACGACCTCTTCAGTGCGGCAGCGCTGACCGAGATGGGCGTGGAAATGGGCAAAGGCGTGGCGGCGGGCGCTGCAGCCGGCGCGGCCGTCGATCTGGCCACCGGCGGATTGAGTCTGGGTGCGGGCACGCTGGTGGGCGCGGCGGTGGGGGGTCTCTGGCAGACGGCCGAGCGCTTCGGGGGCCGTTTGTTGGGCCAATTCCGCGGGATGCGCGAGCTCACGGTGGACGACGCCATCCTGCGGCTCCTGGCATTGCGCCAGCAATGGCTGATGACAGCGCTGGCGCGGCGCGGTCATGCCGCCCAGCAACCCCTGCAACGCGAAGCCGTGGCCGACGACCCGCTGCGCAAGGGCGCCCTGCCCGCGCCACTGCGCGAAGCGCGCAGTCATCCGGAATGGAGCGCCATCGGTGCGAACCATCAGGACACGGCGCGGCGGCAAGCCGTGATCACGGCGCTGGCCGGCCGGCTGGGCGAAAACGCACCGTCACCGAACTGAGCCGGCGAACGCACGCGGCGAGAGCCGTGCACGCAACGACAAAGGGCTGCGCACAGCGCAGCCCTTCGCCAATGCCAGCAAGCCGCGGGGCTCGCGCCCCGCCTCACCGGGCTCAGATCTCTTCGTAGAGCGGCAGCGTGAGGAATTCCTCGAACCCTTCCTGCGTGCTCATGCGTTCGAAGATTTCGGCCGCGCGGTCATAGGCCGCGCTGCCACCCACCGATTGCTTCACCTTGGCGAGCTCCTCGGGGATCAGCCCGCGCACGAGCTCGGCCGTCACCTTGCGCCCGTCCTCCAGCACGCCCTTGGGCGAGCGGATCCACTGCCACACCTGCGAGCGCGAGATCTCGGCGGTGGCGGCGTCTTCCATGAGATTGTGGATCGGCACGCAGCCATTGCCATCGAGCCACGAACCCAGGTAATGGATGCCCACATTGATGTTCATGCGCAAGCCGTTCTCAGTGATCGGCGCCTGCGGTTTGAAGTCCAGGAGATCGGCGGCCTTCGTATTGACGTCGGGGCGCTGCTTGTCGATCTGGTTCGGGCGATCGCCCAGCACCTTCACGAACTCCTTCATGGCGGTGTCGACCAGGCCCGGGTGAGCCACCCAGCCGCCGTCGTAGCCGTCGGTGGCATCGCGCTCCTTGTCCGAGCGGATCCCTTCCATCGCCACGGCGTTCTTCTCCGGATCGTTCTTGATCGGAATCAGCGCGCTCATGCCGCCGATGGCCGGCGCGTGGCGGTGGTGGCAGGTCTTCAGCAACAGCAGCGCATAGGCGCGCATGAAGGGCGAGGTCATCGTCACCTTGGCGCGGTCCGCGAGGCAGAAGTCCCGATCGGCCTTGAACTTCTTGATGCAGCTGAAGATGTAGTCCCATCGCCCGGCGTTCAGGCCCGCGCTGTGTTCGCGCAGCTCATAGAGGATTTCGTCCATCTCGAAGGCGGCGTTGATGGTCTCGACCAGCACGGTGGCCTTGATCGTGCCCTGCGGGATGCCCAGGGCGTCCTGGGTGTCCTTGAAGATCTCGTTCCACAGGCGTGCCTCGAGATGGCTTTCCATCTTGGGCAGGTAGAAGTACGGGCCCGAGCCGCGCGAGAGCAGCTCCTTGGCGTTGTGGAACATGTAGAGCGCGAAGTCGAAGATGCCGCCCGACACCCGCTTGCCATCGATGGTGACGTTCTTCTCGTCCAGGTGCCAGCCGCGCGGACGCACCAGCAGCGTCGCAACCTTGTCGTTGAGCTGGTAGGTCTTGCCGTTCTGCTCAAGCGAGATCGTGCGGCGGATGGCGTCCTGCAGATTGATCTGGCCCTGAATCTGGTTCTCCCAGTTCGGGCTGTTGGAATCCTCGAAGTCGGTCATGTAGCTATCCGCGCCGGAGTTCAGCGCGTTGATGACCATCTTGCGTTCGACCGGGCCGGTGATCTCCACGCGGCGGCATTGCAGATCGGCTGGCAGCGGCGCGATCTTCCAGTCACCTGCGCGCACCTCGGCCGTCTCGGCCAGGAAATTCGGACGCTCACCTGCGTCCAGACGCTTGGCGCGCGCCGCACGGGCGGCAAGCAACTCCTGGCGGCGGCCTTCGTACTTGCGATGCAGCTGGGCCACCAGCGCCAGCGCATCGGGCGTGAGCACCCGGCTCGCGAAGGCGTCCGTGACCGGTGCGGAGATCTGGATGCCGTCAGGCAGACGTTGGGACATGGTGTTCCTCCTGTGCTCGGGGCGGCGTGGCGCCCGCGGGTCGATGATGGATCCAGTGTATTTCATACGGATTCGTAGAAAAATACCCTGCACGTGTCATCATCTTTGCTCCAAAGTAAAAGATCAGCATCATGGACCGCTTCAAGCAGCTGGAGACCGTCGTGGCCGTTGCGACCCTGGGCAGCCTGTCTGCCGCTGCGCGCGCAGAAGGGGTCGCGCCGGCGCTGATTGGCCGGCGCATCGACGCCCTGGAGGCAAGGCTGGGAGTGAAGCTGCTGATGCGCACCACACGGCGCATCACGCTGACCCCGGAGGGCGAAAACTTCATCGACGAAGCCCGCAACATCCTGCGCGAACTCGAGGATGCCGAGGCCATGGTGGCCCAGGGCGGTGCCACCCCGACGGGGCATCTGCGCCTGACGGCCCCGGCAGGGTTTGGCAGGCGCCACGTGGCGCCCCTGTTGCCCGGCTTCCTCGCCGCCTATCCGGGGGTGTCGGCGTCGCTCGACCTGACGGATCGCCTGACCGATCTCGTGCGCGAACGATATGACTGCGCCGTACGGGTGGGCGATGTCGTGGACGCCAATCTCGTCGCCATTCATCTTGCGGAGAATCGACGCGTGGTCGTGGCTTCGCCCACGTACCTTGCGACACACGGTACGCCTCGCGCACCGGCCGACCTGCTGCAGCACAACTGCCTCACGCTGGGCGCGGGCAGCAGCCAGCATCGCGGCTGGCTGTTCCGTCAGGCTGGCGAGAACGTGGTCCAGCGGGTCAATGGCAATCTATCGTGCAGCGACGGTGCCGCGCTGCTCGATTGGGCACTTGCCGGGCTCGGACTGGCATGGCGGTCACTATGGGAGGTGCGCCAGGCGCTGGCCGACGGCGAGCTCGTCACGGTGCTGGACGATGTGGCGGCTCCGCCCAACGCCATCCATGCCCTCTTGCCGCAGCGAAAGCACCTGCCGCTGCGCGTGCGCGTGTTCGTGGATTACCTGCGTCAACACTACACCGATCCGCGCTACTGGGCGCAGGCGCAGGCTGCGGACTGATCCACAGGCCTGCACGGATCCGCCTGAGGTGCTCAACCCTTGCCCACCGCCGCAGCGGCAAACGCCGCCTGCAGTTCCTGCTGGCCCTGTGCGCGGCCTGCTTCGGGCACGGTGTCGGCCGAGCGATCGCTGATCGCGTCCCAGGACGCGATGACGCCTTCGGCGGCTTGCGGGCCCGCGCCCACGAACGCACCGGGCGTGAGCGTCACGTAAGCACGTTCGAAGTGCCCCGCCCCCGCGCACAGGATGGCGCGAGTCGGTGCATCATCCCGCACCAGCGCGAGCAGACCTTCGCTCACGGCCTCGGTCTTCAAGGCGGCCAGCGCCTGCTCGGGCATCAGGCCCTCGGTCATCTGCGTGGCCGCCGTGGGCGCGAGGCAGTTGACCTTGATGTCGTGCTTGGCGCCTTCGAGAGACAGCGTCTGCATGAAGCCGACCAGCGCCATCTTGGCCGCGCCGTAGTTGGCCTGGCCGAAGTTGCCGAAGAGTCCGCTCGAGGATGTGGTCATCACGATGCGGCCATGGTTCTGCTCGCGCATGATGTCCCACACCGCCTTGGTGCAGATCACCGAGCCCATCAGGTGCACGTCCATCACCAGACGGAAATCCGCGAGATCCATCTTGGCGAAGGTCTTGTCGCGCAGGATGCCGGCATTGTTGATCAGGATGTCGATGCGCCCCCACTGGGCCATGACATCCTTGACCATCGTGGCCACCTGCGCCTCGTCGGTGACGGAGGCACGCACAGCCATCGCCTGCCCGCCTGCGGCCTCCACTTCCCGGGCCACGGCGTCCGCGCCCTCGCCCAGATCCATCACCACGACACGCGCGCCATGCCGTGCCAGAAAGAGCGCGTGGCTGCGCCCCAGCCCGCCACCCGCGCCCGTCACGATCGCAACCTTGTCCTGCAGCGTCATCTCCGCCTGTCCTCTCTTGTTGTTTGTGCGCCGGCGCTTGAGCCGGACCGACACAAGCATACCCCCGACGGCGGTAGGCTCGCACGGCCCGCCGCATTCGCGAGGCGAGATCCCCAGCGCAGACGCTGATGGCCTCTGGCACCTGCCTCAAACCGCTGACTTGCCCACCACCCCAGCGCCTTGCCAAGCCTGCACCTGATCGGCGCCATACCCCAGCTCGCCCAGCACCGCGGCCACGTGCTCGCCCATGTGTGGCGCGGCCCGCGGCGGCGCCGTCGGCGTCCCGGTGAACCGCGCCGCCGAGCGCGGCAAGCGCACCCGGCCCAGCGTGCCCTGCGTCACCTCGGCCAGCGTGCCGTTGTGCAGCACCTGCGGATCGTTCACCACGTCGGCTCGGTCGTTGACCCGACCCGCCGGCGCGCCTGTGCCGCGCATGCGGGCAAGGCAGTCGATGGTGTTCATCGCGGCGGCGAGCGGCTCCAGGCGCTCGCGGATGAGCCCCGCATGCGCAAACCGCCCGCTCACGGAAGACACGCGCGGATCCTGGGCGAGCCCGGGGTCGCCAAAGCCCGTGCAGATGGCGGTGAATTCCGAGGCCTGCGGCCCGGACGCCACGACGTAGCCATCCGTGGTGCGCCAGGGCTTCTGGCTGATGCCGAACTCAGGCACGGCGGGCGGCGGTGCATCCACGAACACGTGGTTGTACATGGCATCCGGCCACTGGAACGACACGGCCGCGTCGAGCATGGACAACTCCACCCACTGTCCCTTGCCCGTGCGCTCACGCGCGAAGAGCGCGGCACAGATCGCCTGGCTCGCGGTGAGCGCCGTGAGCTTGTCGCAGACGGCGGCCGCCAGCACCTGGGGCTCGCCCGAGAGCGGGTTGGGATGCGACGCGCTGATGCCGGAGACGGCCTGGATCACCGCATCGTAGGCACGGTCTGCCGCATACGGACCGTCCTGCCCGAAGCCGGTGATCGACAGATAGACCAGCCGCGGATTGGCCGCGAGCAAGGTCTCATGGCCCAGGCCCAGGCGGTCCATCACGCCGGGCCGGAAGTTCTCCACGAGCACGTCCGCGCGCTCGGCGAGCTCGCGCACGATGCGCTGCGCATCGGGCTGCTTCAAGTCCAGCACCAGCGAACGCTTGCCCCGATTGGCCGCGATGAACATGGCCGAGACATCCGCCTTGCGCGGGCCGATGAGCCGCGAGGTGTCGCCCCCGGGGGATTCGATCTTGATGACGTCCGCGCCCTGATCCGCCAGCATGGCTGCAGCCAGCGGGCCGGACAGCACCGCCGACAGATCCAGCACCCGAACGCCTTCCAAAGGTCCTGCCATTACCTGCCTCCCGGATTCACCAGCCGCCCCGGCGCAGCCAGTCTTCGACGAGGTACAGACGATCCGCACCCCAGAACACCTCGCCATCGACGATGAACGTCGGCGTACCCCAGACACCGGCCTCGGCCGCCGCGTCCGTCTCGTCGCGCAACCGGACCTTGGCCGCGGGCTGCTGCACAGCGAGCGCGAGATCGCCGTGCGCCACGTCCCAGCCCACGTTGGCCGCCGCCTGCGCGACCTGTTCCGGCGTGTTGGGTGGCGTGGCCCGCGCGTGATGCCACTCGAAGATCTCCCACGCGAACCGCTTGGCGAGTGCGGGATCGTGGTCGTGAATCACCCAGAAGGCGCGGCACGCGTGCGCACTGATGAAGTTCGCGAGCCCGCCGGATTTCAAAGGCAGCCCGAACCAGCGCGCCATGCGCGGCACGTCGTGTCGATAGTAGTCGCCCTTGATCGGCACCTCCAGGAACGGCCGGGTCTGGCCCAGCCGTTCCTGCATGATGCCGCGCATGTAGAACGCGCGCCAGCGCACCTCACGCCCGTAGCGGGCGGCCAGCGCATCGACGCGCGAGGCCGCGAAGTAGCCAAAGGGCGAGAGAAAATCGAAGTAGAAATCCAGCGGCGCCGGCGCAGCGGCGGTCATTGGATCTTCGCCCCCGAGGCTTCGACGAGCTTCTTCCAGATCGGCACGTCGGCGTCATAACGTGCGCGGGTCTTCTGGGGCGAGCTGTCCAGCACCGGTTCGAAGCCGAGCGCGCGAATCCGCTGCTGCACGTCCGGATCGGCCAGCACCTTACGGGTCTCAGAAGCAAGACGATCCAGGATGGGCCGGGGCGTGCCGGCCGGCGCGATGAGCCCCGCCCAGCCAAAGACCTTGAAAGGTTCGTCCGTCAGGCCCTGCTCCACGAGGGTGGGCACGTCCGGCAACACGCTCATGCGACGCGGCCCTGTCACGCCGAGGAACTTCAGCTTGCCGCTCTGCACGTGCGGCGTCATGTTGACCGCGCTGCCGAACGCCACGTCCACGCGCCCGCCCAGCATGTCCTGCAGCATGGGCGCCTCGCCCTTGTAGCCCACGTGCGTCATCTGGCTCTTGAGCCGGTCATCCAGATAGGCCATGGCCACATGGCCGTATGAGCCCGGGCTGTAGGAGCCATAGGTGAGCTTGCCCGGATTGGCCTGCGCGTAGGCGGCGAACTGCGGGGCCGTCTGGAAGGGCTGCTCGGCCGTGGCGGCCAGCACGACGGCCGCGTCCACCAGCTGGTAGATGTACGCGATGTCCTTGCCGGGGTCATACGGGAGCTGGCTGTAGAGGAACTGGTTGGCGATCACCGCGTTGCTCAGGATGAGCGAGATGGTATAGCCATCGGGGGCAGCCTTCGCGACGGCATCCGTACCGATGATGGCCCCGGCACCGGGACGATTCTCCACCAGCATCGTCTGGCCCAGGGCCGGCGCCATCTTCTCGGCCAGCAGCCGGGCAAGGATGTCCGTGGCGCCGCCGGGCGGCAGGCCCACGATCACCCGGATGGGCTTGTTGGGGTAGGACTCGGCAGCGTGGACGGTGGGCAGGCCGATGGCGCAGAGCGCACCGGCAAGCAGACTGAGCGCCAGGCGACGTGTCTCGCGGGGGCGGGATGTCATGCTGAACATAGGTTGTCTCCGATCGTTTTTGAGCGCGCGAGTCTTGTTGCCCGCACTGCCTTCGATCGCCTCCCGTGGCGCCTGCGCCCTGGCCAACGTCAGCAGGGGTCGGGCAGCGGTGCCACGGGCACGTGTCGAATGCCCATGGTCGCGCCTGCCGCAGTGATGCACAAGCCACCTACAATGCATCACGCTGGTGTGGTGAATACAACAATGGAGACGTGCATGCAGGCCTCTGCCCTGGTTTTCTTCGCAGACGTGGTCGATGCCGGCAGCTTCTCGGGCGCCGCGCGCAAACTCGGACTGGACCGCTCCAACGTAAGCCGGCGCATCCAGGAGATGGAGCAGTCGCTCGCCTGTCAGCTTCTGCGGCGCAGCACGCGCTCGATGGAGCTCACCGAGGCAGGCGCCTTCTTCTACGAGCGTTGCTGCCTGGTACGCGCCGAGGTCAGCTTCGCCAAGGATTCGCTACTCGACATGACGGGCGCCGTGCGCGGTCGGCTAACCGTGAGCTGTCCGCCCATGCTGGGCCGCGAGGTGCTGGCGCCGCTGCTGGCCGAGTTCTGCCGACGCTATCCGCTGGTCGATCTGCGCCTGAAACTGCGCAACTACGTGGCCGATCTGATTCCGGCCAAGGTCGATGTGTGCCTCACCATCACGCACGCGCCGGCCCCGGACACCGTGGCAAGACGGCTGGCCAACGTGGCGTGGAAGCTCTGCGCGAGTCCGGACTATCTGGCCGTGCACGCGCTGGCCGACGACCCTGGCGCCATGAGCGCATTGGACTGGATCGATCAGCTCGAACACGACAGCGTGGAATTCGAGGGCCCGGCAGGCACCCAGCGCGTCAAGGTGCGCACGCGGCTCGCGTGTGCGGATCTGTCGCTGGTGCGGACCTCGCTGCTGCAAGGCCTGGGCGTGGGTGTGCTGCCCGACTACATCGCGGGCGCGGCGCTGCGGGATGGCAGCCTGGTCGAGGTGTGGCCGGACTACCGGCTGCTTGGCACGCCGGGCGGCGGCCTCTACGCCATCACCCTGCCCACGCGCTACATGCCCACCAAGGTCAAGGCCCTGGTGGACTTTCTTGTGCGGGCCTTCGCCGAAGGCCCGCCGCAACCCTGAATCAGACGGGCGCGAACACAGGCACGGGCGCGCCCTCGTTCTCGGTGGGCTGAAAGCGCACTTTCACGCGCTGCCCGATGCGCACGGTATCGAGGTCGCAGTCGACGATGTGAGTGAGCATCGTCACGCCTTCGTCCAGCGTCACATACGCCATGCAGAAGGGGTTCGGGCCCATCTTGCGCGTGATGCTGAAGGAATAGACGGTGCCCTCGCCCTTGGCATCGCGCCACTCGGTGTCGCCCAGGCAGAACGGGCACAGGGCGCGCGGGTACCAATGATGCTTGCCGCAGCTCTTGCAGGCCTTGACCAGCAGGCGGCCTTCGCGGGCGGCAGCCCAGAACGGCGTGCCGTCCGGCAGCTCGACGGGTGCGCGCAACGGCGTGGAAACGTAGGGAGTCGTCATGTCGTCACTCGCGTTCGAGAATCAGGGTGGCGCTGCCGTGGCGCGAGCCGAGCAGCCCGCCCGTGCCGTGGGCCAGGGCAATGTCGCAATTGGGCACTTGCACCGCTGGGTGCGCTTCGCCACGCAGCTGGCGCACGGCCTCGATCACCTTGGTGATGCCGCCACGGTTGGCCGGGTGGTTGTTGCACAGACCACCGCCATCGGTGTTGAAGGGGAGCTTGCCCACGCCGGAGATGAGGTTGCCATCCGACACGAAGCGGCCACCCTCACCCTTGGCGCAGAAGCCCAGGTCTTCGAGCTGCATGAGCACTGTGATGGTGAAGCTGTCGTAGATCGACGCGTACTTGATGTCGCGCGGCGTCACGCCGGCTTCGGCGAAGGCCGTCGGCCCGGATACACGCGCGCCGGAGTACGTGAGATCGACTTCGCCACCCAGGATGCCCTTGATGTGCTCGCCCGCGCCCAGGATCTTGACCTTGGGACGCGCGAGCTTGGCGGCGATCTCCGGACGGACGACGACCAGGGCGCCACCGCCGTCGGACACCACGCAGCAATCCAGGCGGTGCAGCGGATCGGAGATGAGCGGCGAATTGACGACGTCTTCCACCGTGACCACGTCGCGCAGCATCGCGTGCGGGTTGTGCTGGGCGTGGTGAGAGGCAGCCACCTTCACCCACGCGAGCTGCTCGGGCGTGGTGCCGTACTCGTGCATGTGGCGCATGGCGACCATGGCGTACATGTTCACGGTGACCGGGCTGAAGGGCGACTCGAACGGTGCGTCCGGCACGTTCGGGATCACCGCGCGCGGGGCCGTGCCGCTCGAGCCTTCCGAGCGCGGGCGGCCTGCCAGGGTGATCAGCGCCACGTTGCACTTGCCGGCGGCGATGGCTTCGGCGGCGTGAGCCACGTGCGCGATATAGGACGAGCCGCCCATGTCGGTGCTGTCCACGTGCCGCACGTTCAGGCCGAGGTAATCCACCATGTTGACCGGGCCCATGCCCGGCGCATCGCCCGCGCAGAAGTAACCGTCGACGTCCTGCAGGGTCAGCCCTGCGTCTTCCAGCGCGCCACGCGCGGATTCCGCGTGCAGCTGTGCCACGGACTTGTCCGGCGCCTTGCGCGTGGGGTGCTCGTACGCACCCACGATGTAGGCCTTTCCTTTGATGCTCATGGTGCCTTCCCTGTGGAGATCAGAATGGGGGCTCCGGCGTACCATGATTTCGAAGACAGCGTTCGAGCGCTCGGGTGGGCTCCTTGTCGCGGCATTCCGGGGCAACTAGGACGCTATGAGACAACAGGGAGGGAGGTCAAGGCAATAGCGCGGCGGGCGAAACGCTGCGCCGGCGCTCTGTCATTGCTGAACCATCCCCTCGCGAATGCGAAAGGCTGGGTGAGTCCTGCTCACACGGCCGGCCCCAACCAAAGCGACTCGTATCCGATCGGATACAATAACACTCATGAACACGATCCACCGCACCGACGTCTTTCGCGACTGGCTGACCAATCTCAAGGACTTGAAAGCCCGTGCTCGAATCATCGTTCGTATCCGCCAAGCAGAAGCGGGCAACTTTGGTGACGTCAAAGCCGTGGGCTACGGCGTGTCGGAAATGCGGATCGATATGGGCCCAGGCTACCGGGTCTATTTTGCTCGCGAGGGCCGTGTTGTCTACCTGTTGCTCAGCGGTGGCGACAAGTCGACGCAAAGCCGCGATATTGAGCGCGCCATCGCGCTCTGGAAGACCATCCTCAAGGAGTCGTCATGACGACCACCATCAAGATCGCACCTTTCGACGCCGCCGAGTACCTCGACAGCGAGGAAGCCATTGCGGCCTATCTGTCGGCAGCGCTGGAAGAAGACGACCCTTCGCTCTTTCTGACGGCGCTAGCCGATGTCGCCAGGGCACGGGGCATGACACAGATGGCGCAGCGCGCCGGCCTAGGGCGAGAAAGCCTGTACAAGGCGTTGGCTCCGGGCGCCAAACCTCGGTATGACACTGTCCTTAAGCTGGCCAAAGCGATGGGCGTCAAGCTGACCGTTCAAACGACAGGCTAAGGACGACAACGGCACCCACTTTTCCATGGCCTCACGGCCGGATGTGCTGAAGCGCGGCCGCGTCCTCCATGGTGCTGAGATCGCCCGGATCGCGCCCCTCGCACACCGCCTGGATGGCGCGGCGCAGAAGCTTGCCGGAACGCGTCTTGGGCAGCACGGGCACGAGCACCACACGCGCCGGCCGGGCGACGGGGCCGAGATCGGCCGCCACGCGGGCGAGGATTTCCGCGGTGAGGGCTTCGCCCTGCGTCGCATCCTCCAGGGGCCCAGCCGCGCGCGGCACCACGAAGGCGACCGCGACCTGGCCCTTGTCGGCATCGGCCACGCCCACCACTGCAGCCTCGGCCACCCCGGGGTGGCCGGTGATGGCTTCCTCGATCTCGCGCGAGCCCAGTCGGTGGCCCGCCACGTTGAGCACGTCGTCCGTGCGTCCGAGGATCGTGTAGTAGCCGTCGGCATCGCGCGTCGCCCAGTCGAAGGTGCTGTACACCTGGCGGCCCGGGATGCTCTGCCAGTAGGTGCTGACGAAGCGCGCGTCGTTGCCCCAGAGGGTCTGCAGGCAGCCTGGGGGCAACGGCCCTTCGATGCCGAGCACGCCCTTGCGTCCAGGCTCGGTCAGCGGCTCGCCCGTCACGTCATCGAATAGGCCGACGCGATAGCCGTACAGGGGCACGCCCGGGCTGCCCAGCTTGGCGGGCTGGTCTGGCTGCACGCCGCGTGCCAGCGTGAGGATGGGCCAGCCGGTCTCGGTCTGCCAGTAGTTGTCCGTGACGGGTACGCCCAGACTCTCGGCGACCCAGGCCGCGGTGGGCTCGTCCAACGGCTCGCCGGCCAGGAATAGCGTGCGCAGGCTGGAGAGGTCCGACGCCTTCAGGTGCGCCAGGTCGTGGCGCTTCAGGATGCGGATGGCTGTGGGCGAGGTGAACATGACGTTCACACGATGGCGCTCGACCAGGCGCCACCAGACCCCCGCATCGGGCTGGATGGGCAGGCCTTCGTACATGACGGTGGCCATGCCCGCCAGCAACGGCCCGTAGAGGATATAGCTATGCCCCACGACCCAGCCGATGTCGGAGGCGCAGAAGAACGTGTCCCCCGGCTTGCCGGCGAAGACGTGCGCCATGCTCGCGGCCAGTGCCACGGCGTAGCCGCCCGTGTCGCGCTGCACGCCCTTGGGCTTGCCGGTGGTGCCGCTGGTGTAGAGCACGTAGCCAGGATGGGTGGCAGGCACCCAGGCGCACAGCACCTCGGCCTGAGCGTGGCGCTCGCGCAGGCTCGTGTAATCATGATCGCGCCCGGCCACGCGTGCCGCGGGTGCGAGCCCCCGGTCCACGAGCAACACGGCATGGGGCTTGTGCTGCGCCTGCGCCAGCGCACCATCCAGCAGCGGCTTGTAGGGAATCACCTTGCCGCCGCGCGAGCCCGCATCGGCGCTCACGACGAGCGTCGGCCGCGCATCGTCGATGCGGCTGGCGAGACTGCCTGACGCGAAGCCGCCGAACACCACGCAATGGATCGCACCGATGCGGGCGCACGCCAGCATGGCAAAGGCCGCCTCGGGAATCATCGGTAGATAGATGAGCACCCGATCCCCCAACCCCACCCCGAGATCGAAGAAGATCGCCGCCATGCGCTGCACCTCGCGGTCCAGCTCGGCGTAGGTGTAGGTTTTTTCCTCGCCCGTCTCCGACGACACCCAGATCAGCGCCGGCTGATCTGCGCGCTCGGGCAGATGACGATCCACCGCGTTATGGCAGAGATTGGTCGTGCCATCCGGGAACCAGCGCACGAAGGGCGGCCGGCTCGCATCGCAGATGCGCGTGGGCGACTTCTGCCAGTCGATCCGGGCGGCCTCCTCGCGCCAGAACGCGTCCGGGTCCTGCAACGAGCGCTGGTAGAAAGCAGCGTAGTCGGCCATGCGCGTCTCCTCGGGTGCGCGGGGCTGCCATCCCGAGGTGAGGCGCGCCGCGGCGATTATCGTGTCAGGCCACGATAGTCCAGCCCGCCGCGGCTGCAAAGCTAGCCGTTGGTCGCACACCGCTCGCTGTCAGAGCGGCGGCAACCTCGCCACGAGCGTGGGCTTGACCACCTTGCCACCGCTGTTGCGCGGCAGCTCTGGCAGCACGAAGACCTGGCGCGGCACTTTGTAGCGGGCGAGCTCACGCCGGCACACCGCGATAAGCTCGGCTTCGTCCACGGGATGCTTGACCGTGATGAACGCCGCGACTTCCTCGTTGAACTCGCGCGAGGGCCAACCCACCACCGCCGCATCCGCCACGCCGGGTTGCGCGAGCAGCAAGGCCTCGATCTCCTGCGGGTAGATGTTCACGCCGCCACGGATGATCATGTCCTTCAGGCGCCCTTTCAGGTGCAGGAAGCCATCGGCATCGAGCAACCCAAGATCCCCCGGATAGAACCACCCGTCGCGAAAGGCTTCCTCGCTGGCGGCGGCATCGTTGAAGAAGCCGGGCACCATCCCAGGGCCACGATAGCGGATCCGACCGACCTCGCCCGCCAGCAACGCCTCGTGGGCATCGTTCACGATCTGCACTTCCACGGCGAAGACGGGCCGCCCCACCGACGCCGGATGACTCGCCTGATCCGCCGGATGCAGCACGGACACGCCGCCGCCTTCCGTGGAGCTGTAGTACTCGAGAAAGCCCGCGCACAGGCGCTCCCGGATCGCGACACGCTCTTCCGGGGCGAGCGCCGAGCCGGACGAGATCAGGGTCTGAAGCCCGCGCAGGCCGACGAGTTCGGCATCCGCGCAGGCCAGCAGTCGGCGTATCAGCGTGGGCACGAGAAAGGTAGCCGTCGCACCGCTCTCGGCGAGCTTGCGGGAAAGTTCTGCAGGCTCGTAGGGGGGTGAGAAGAGCACGACCCGCCCGCCCACGTACAGCGTCGACAGGCAGAAGGCGCGCCCGCCCCCGAAGTACAGCGGCGTCGCATTGAGATAGACGGTCTGCGCCTCGAAGCCCAATTCCGTCCAGTGCGTGATGAAGCGCTGCAGCATGCCGGCGTGCGACAGCATCGGGCCCTTGGGCCGACCGGTGGTGCCGGAAGACAGTGACATGACCAGGCCCCGGTCACCATCGCGCCCGGCGCCATCGGCGCAGTGTGCGCGAGCGCGGCATGCCAGGCGTCGTCCACCGGCACGCAGGCGGCACCCTCAAACGCGCCGCCCGCTTCCACCAGCACGACGCGCGCACCGAAGTGCGCGGCCACACGCTGCTTCTCGGCATCCAGCCAACGGCAATCGAGCGGCAGCACGACCGCCCCGAGCCGCGCCACGGCGTAGAGCATCACGACGTGCTCGATGGTGTCGCGCAGCGCCACACCCACCACGTCGCCCGGCGCATAGCCCAGGCTGGCGAGATGCCCGGCGCGGCGACCCACGGCATCCTCCAGCTGGGCATAGGTGAGCGATGTGTCGCCCTGCTCGATGGCGGTCTGCTGCCCGCGCATGCGGGCATGCACGGCGAGCATGTCCGCAAGGTTGGGCACCCGGGCCGTCATGCGCCCTCCCCGCCATCCAGGCCATAGATGCGCAGCACGTTGTCACGCAGGATCTTGCGACGCGCCTCGGGTCGCAGGCCGAGATCCTCGATCTCCTGGCGCGTGCGCTCGAAGCCCAGTACTGGGAAGTCCGTGCCGAAGATCACCTTGTCCTGGCCGAAGGTGTTGATGTAGTGCTTGAACGACTCCGGCCAGTACTTGGGGCTGTGGGCATCCGTGCCGATGTAAACGTTCGGGTGCTTCCACGCCATGGCGATCATCTCTTCCGTCCAGGGAATGCCGACGTGGATGCCGATGAGCTTGAGCTCGGGAAAATCGCACGCCACGGCATCCAGCGTGATCGGGCGGCCGACGCTGCGCAGACGATGGTTCGGGTCGTACAGCATCGATTGACCGACCTGCAGCTGCACGGGCACGTCGAGCTCGACGCACTTGGCGTAGAAGGGATACCACTTGGCGTGATCCGGGGCGAGCTCGAACCAGTGCGGGTAGAAGTGCGCCCCGATGAAGCCGTACTCGCGCACGCCCTTCTCGAGTTGACGCACGCCCGCCATGCCTTCGGTGGGGTCCAGGCCGGCCAGGCCGTAGAAGCGATCCGGATACTTGTTGACGGCTTCAGCCACCATCTCGTAGGGCACGTGGTACGAGGACTTATGCAGGATGGGCCCGACCTTGGCGGCGATGAGGAAGGATTTCTCGATGCCGGCAGCATCCATGCGGCGCAGCATTTCCTCGTGCGTGATGCCACGCAGCGTGTCGTCCTTGACCTTCATCTTGCCGCCGAAGAAGGCGTCGCGATTGGGCCGGATCTTCAAGGCTTCCGGGGTCCAGATGTTGACCACCGCGTCGATGGCGGCGATGTCGTGGGTGTGTGTCATGCAGTCTCCAGACAAGTCAGGGGGCCGGCGGCGTGCCGGCGAAGATGGCGTCGAGCAGGCCTTCGGCGGCCGAGAGCGGCAGGCGCAGGCCCGCCAGGCGGAGAAACTTCGCGCGCATGCCGGCCTCGTCCAACAGTGGCGTGGTCGAGCCCAGCGGCGAGTACTGGCCCGGGGTGCCGGGCTCGGCATAGGCCAGCACGCAACGGCCTTCGCGCTGCTTGCCGTCGGCCAGTGTCACGACGACCCGAGCACCGAAGCTGCGCGGATAGGCGGCCTCGAAAGCGGGATCGACCTGCAGATGCATGCCGGCGCCGAGCGCCTGCACACGCGCGGCCCTTGCCGCGTCGGTGCACGCGAGATTGACCATGTCGTACTGACCATGAACCAGTGCGCTCGCCACCGTCCACGGCAGGCTCATGAGCCGGTCGTAGAGTTCGCATTCGGGCCGTGGTGCGCCACCGAAACGGGTGGCAACCGCATAGGTGTGGACGTCGACCTGGCGGATGGCAGCCGCCTCCAGCGCGCCGCCGCCCAACAGGTCCAGCACGGCCTCGATCGCGGGATGGGCATGGCGGCAGGCAGGTAGCGGCTTGAAGGCCACCTGATCCAGCGTCGCCAAATCCCAATGCGCGGGATCGAGGCGGCCGGGGTCGCCCGCCAGCACCGCCAGCATGCCGGGGTCGGCTCCGCCTTCCAGCACCTGGTCTCCCGCTGACAACCCGGCGCGTGCCAGGGTGATGGATTCCAGCGCGCAGCGCGCGGCCAAGCCACCATGTAGCGGCACCGCCGATCCGTGCTCCGTGAGGCCGCGCAATGCGGCGAGCGGCAGGCTGAAGGCCGCGATGCCAAGGGCAGCCGCCAGCGTCACCTCGTCCAGTCCGAGCAGGCGCCCCACTGCCGCCGTGGCGCCGATGGCGCCGGTGGACGACGTGGGCGCCGTGCCCGCCAGCGTCTGCGCCGGGTGCGAGGCCGCAGCCAGGCGATTGGCGACCTCGTAGCCGACAGCGATCGCGGCGACGCACTCGTCGAGCGGCCGGCCATCGGCAGCAGCCCACACGGCCGGGATCACCGCCGTGCAGGGATGATTGCCGCCACCGCTGAAGCCGTCGTGCCATTGCAGCAAGGCGCCCAGCGTGCCCATCGCCACGGCGGCAGATGACGCGTCGAGGCCGTGGGCATGACCGGGGATGCGCACGTTGCCAGGGCGGGTCAGCACGAAGGCGCTCGCCGCTTCGGGCAGCGTGCTGCCCGCCAGCGTGCAGCCGAGGTAGTCCGCGAAACACCACGCGAGGCGGCGCTGCCGCGCGGCGGGCATGGCGGCCAGATCAGCCTGCCGGGCGAACGCCGCGATCTGCCGCGCCAGGGTGGGGGTGGGTGTCGCACCCACAGCCTGCCCGCTCACTGGCCCAGGCCCGCCGAGTCGATCACGGCTTTCCAGCGCTTGAGTTCGCTTGCGATCTTCTCGGTGTACTGCGCAGGCGTCGTGCCCTCGGGCTCCAGACCGTTGTCGCGATAGATCTTGGCGAGCTGCGGATCCTTCAGCACGGCGATGGCTTCGGTCGCCAGGCGATCGATGATGGGCTGTGGCGTGCCGGCCGGCGCCATGAGCCCGTACCAGGAATCCACGTTGAAGCCTGGGATCACCTCATTGACGGCCGGCACGTCCGGAAAGAGCGACGAGCGGTTCTCCGTGCTGACGGCCAACGCACGCATCTGGCCCGAGTGCACGAGCTGCGTCACGCCCGCGACGCCCACGAACGCCATGGCCAGATGGCCGCCGAGGATGTCCGTATTGATCTGCGACGACCCCTTGTACGGCACGTGCACGATGTCGATGCCGGTGGCCGAGGCCAGCATGTGCCCCGCCAGGTGGCTCGTGCTGCCCGGACCGACCGAGCCATACGTGAGCTTGCCCGGATTGGCGCGGGCGTATTCGATCAACTCGGGCAAGGTCTTGGCCGGCAGGTCTGGCCGCGTCACGAGCACGATGGTGCCGGACACGAGCTGGGTGATCGGCACGAAATCCTTGACGGGATCATACGGGGGCGGCGGCGTCATCGCCGGGGCGATGGCGTTCGGGCCGACGTGCGAGAGAAAGATCGTGTAGCCATCGGGTGCTGCGCGGGCCACGGCGGCCGCACCGATGGTGCCGTTCGCGCCGGCGCGGTTCTCCACCACCACGGGCTGACCGAGGCGCTCACCGAGCTTGTCCGCGAGCGGGCGTGCGAGCAGATCGGTCGGGCCACCCGGCGACCAGGGGTTGATGAGACGGATGGGCTTGGTCGGGTACTCGGCAGCCTGCGCCGGCGATGCGGTGATGACGGCGACGGCACACGTGGTGCCGATCAGGCGGGCCAGCGAAGGAAGGAACGGGCAGATCATGGGCAACTCCGGTGAACGATGGGACACGTCCATGGCGCGCGGCCCGCAGGCCATCGACACGCACGAGACGCGGGGGTCTCCTCTACCGATGGACCAGATGCCACCGCCAGGCGGCATCCGGCGACTTGCTCAGGGCAGCCCGTCGCGCAACACGTGACGCGCGATCAAGAGCCGCTGGACTTCAGACGAACCTTCGCCGACGCGGTAATGCCGCACGTCGCGGTACATGCGCTCGACGGGCGAGCCGCGCACGAGACCGGCACCGCCCAGGATCTGCACCGCACGATCGGCCACGCGGCCCACCATCTCCGAGCAGTACAGCTTGACCATGCTCGCGGACGGCCCCAGATCCTCGCCGTTGTCTGCGCGGCGCAGCGTGTCGTAAGCCATGGCCCGGGCGGCGAAGAGCTCGGTTGTCGAATCGGCGAGCATCCATTGGATGGCCTGGCGATCCGCGAGCGGGCGGCCGAAGGTGTGACGCTGACGCGCCCAGTCCGCCGCGATCTCGATGAGCCGGTGCGCCGCGCCGATGCACGAGGCCGACACGCTCATGCGTCCATTGGTGAGCGAGCCCATGGCGATCGCGAAGCCCTGCCCCACGTCGCCCAACACCGCGTCGTCGCCGACCACGCAATCCTCGAAGCGCAGTTCGGCCAACTCCACCGCGTCCGAGCCGATGGTGCGGTCCACGCGCGACACCACCATGCCGGGCGTGCCCTGCGGCACGAGAAACGCCGTGATGCCGCCACGCGCGCCCAGGGCCGGGTCGGTGACTGCGATGACCATGATGACGGCGGCCCGATGCGCGCCACTGATGTAGTGCTTGGTGCCGGACAGCACCCAGCCGCCATCACCCCGGCGCGCCCGGGTGCGGATCGCAGCGGCGTCCGAGCCGGCGTCCGGCTCGGTCAGGCCAAAGGATGCGGTGGCCGACCCATCGCATAGCCCTGGTAGCCAACGCTGCTGCTGCGCCGGCGTGCCGTGGCGGGCGATGGCGATGGGCGTGAGGCCGCTGGTCGCGTCGAGCACGAGCGTGAAGACGCGGTGGATGCGGCTGAACTCTTCGTTGGCCAGGCAATAGGTGGACAGATCCGTCTCGGCGCCGCCGAATGCGCTGGGCAGCCGCATGCCCAGATACCCCTGCTCGGCCAGCCACCCGCGCCACGCTGGCGGCGTCTCGCCAGCATCCAGTGCCTGAGCCACGGGCTCAAGGCGCTCCTGCGCGAAGCGCCGCATGGCCTGACGCACCTCCGCCAGATCGGGACGAATCTCTTGGGACATGCACGTCTCCTTGCCGCTACCGGCCAAGACCGCTATAATTCACTATGCGAATAATCAATTCACTCAATGAATAAAATGCTACGGACACGTGTTTGTCATGTCAATAGGTCAAACACCGGAGGCGTCTCATCCCGATGAAAGAAGACCGACTCTTCGTGACAGCGCTCGCTCGCGGCCTCGAGCTGCTGCGCTGCTTCACACCCGACCGCCCCGAGCTGGGGACGACGGAACTTGCCCGCCTGACCGGCCTGCCGCAGCCCACGGTCTGGCGGCTCTGCCATACCTTGCAGCAGCTGGGCTACCTGATACCCACGCGCGCGGGAGACCGGCTGCGCGCGGGCCCGGGCGTGCTCACGCTGGGCTCGGCGGCGGTCACCCACGGGGGCGTGGCCGAGTCTGCCTATCCGTTCATGAAGGCCATTGCCATGGAGTTCGATGCGTCGATCTCGCTGGCTGAGCGGCACCGCACGGAGATGGTCATCGTCCAGCGCGCCGAAGCTGCCAGCATCCGGCGGCTCATCCTGTACATCGGGTCCGCGGTGCCGCTCACGAGCACGTCGCTCGGGGGCGCCTATCTCGCGGCCGCGCCCGCGGCTGTACGCGCCGAGCTCACGGCCGAACTGCAGGCAGCCGAAGGGGCGGACCCCCAAGCCGTGGCCCGGGACATCGCCGAGGCCGTCGCCCAGTACGAGCAGCATGGCCACGTCCTGAACCTGGGTCGCACGCATCCCGACATCAACGCGGTAGCGGTGCCGATCGTCTCACGCGATGGCCGGCGCATCATGGCGCTCACCTGCGGCGCCAACCGCGCCCATACACCACCCGAGAAGCTCGCGGGCCCCATGGCGCAAGCCCTGCATGGCCTGGCGGCGCGCATCGCGCCGATGCTCGATGGTGACCCGATGGGACTGCGCGAGCGCCTGGACTAACACTCAAAGAAAACGCCCGCCAAGCGTGCGCGTGGCGGGCGAAACCGGGGCTTTCGCCCCGGCGACTGGCTTGGCCTTACGCGGCCTTGTGTTCGAACTGGGCTTCTTCCGTGGAGCCCGTGAGCGCCGTCGTCGAGGACTGGCCGCCTTCGATGGTCTGCGTGACGGCATCGAAGTAGCCCGTGCCCACTTCGCGCTGGTGCTTGACCGCGGTGAAACCTCGGTCGGCCGCGGCGAATTCCTTCTGCTGCAGTTCCACGAAGGCCGTCATGTTGTCGCGGGCATAGCCATAGGCCAGGTCGAACATGCCGTAGTTCAGGGCGTGGAAGCCCGCCAGCGTGATGAACTGGAACTTGTAGCCCATTGCGCCCAGCTCGCGCTGGAACTTGGCGATCGTCGCATCGTCCAGGTTCTTCTTCCAATTGAACGAGGGCGAGCAGTTGTAGGCGAGCAGCTTGCCCGGGAACTGCTTGTGGATGGCCTCGGCGAACTTGCGGGCGTAGTCGAGGTTCGGGGTGGCCGTCTCGCACCAGATCAGGTCGGCGTAAGGGGCGTAGGCCAGGCCGCGGGAGATGCCTTGCTCGATGCCGGCACGGGTGCGGAAGAAGCCTTCGACCGTACGCTCACCGGTGATGAACGGCTTGTCGTTGTCATCGATGTCGCTCGTGACCAGATCGGCCGCATCGGCATCGGTACGGGCGAGGATGATGGTAGGCACATTGGCCACGTCCGCCGCCAGACGGGCCGCGACGAGCTTGGAGACCGCATCCCGGGTGGGCACCAGCACCTTGCCGCCCATGTGGCCGCACTTCTTCACCGAGGCCAGCTGATCCTCAAAGTGCACGCCGGCAGCACCGGCGTCGATCATGGCCTTCATGAGCTCGTAGGCGTTGAGCACGCCACCGAAACCGGCTTCGGCATCGGCCACGATCGGCGCGAAGTAATCCAGGTAGCCCTCGTCGCCCGGCTGCTTGCCTTCCATCCACTGGATCTGGTCGCAACGCTGCAGCGCGTTGTTGATGCGGCGCACGACTTGCGGCACCGAGTTGACGGGGTACAGCGACTGGTCGGGGTACATTTCGCCGGCCAAGTTGGCATCACCCGCCACCTGCCAGCCAGACAGATAGATGGCCTTCAGGCCGGCCTTGACCTGCTGCATGGCCTGGTTGCCCGTGAGCGCGCCCAGCGAATTGACGAAGGGCTCGCTGTGCAGGGACTTCCAGAGACGCTCGGCGCCCCGGCGGGCCAGCGTGTGCTCAATGGCCACCGAGCCGCGCAGGCGGATGACTTCCTCTTCCGTGTACCCGCGCTTGATGCCGTTCCAGCGGGGGTTCTCGGCCCACTCGCGGCGCAGATTCTGGATTTCCTGTTCACGTGCAGACATGGCATGACTCCTTCGATAAGAGAGAAAACCGGTGGTGCCTGCTCCTCGGCATGAGGGGCGATGTCGTGGCGCCATGGAAAACAGTCTACGGAGATGTCGCACGGCATTCAAGGCTTATATCTTATATAAGACTATAAATTTTATCGTTAAATATCAAACACTTGTTAATTCAATTTTATGTTGTGAAAAGCTATTGCCATCTTGTGAAACGCCAAGGTGCTGCGCAGCAGCATGACCCCGGGGAAACCCTCGGGCAGGTGCGTGGTTCAATGGCACCCTGTCCACACTCCTTGCTTCTCACCGTGCCGCCCATGCGCACTGTCATGACATTCATCGCCGGCGTGCTGTTCCTCGCGAGCGTATTGACCTCGGTGCAGGGCTTGAACGACCGGCGCGCGCTGCGGCGTCTGCCTGACCCGCCCCCCTTCTCCAGCCTGCGCGTGATCCAGGGCGTGGCCGTGCAGACTGCGAGCCCGAGCCTGCGGTTTCGCGACCGGCTAGGCTCAGGGCACCTCACCGTCCAGACAGACGATGGCAGGCTCTGGCAGTTCTGGCACCCCGTGCTGCCGTCACACACCCGTCGCGTGTTCACGACTGCGCAGGATCGGCTCGTACAGGTCGCATATGGCCCCCCTGTGGCGCGGGCCGAGGATGGCAGCCCCATCTGGACGTTGTGGCAAGTGCAGCTCGAGGGCGCCCGATGGGTGGATTACAACGATCTCGCGGGCCAGCGCGCTGACCGCACCCGTAGCAGTCGGATCACACTGACCGCTGGCGCCGCGCTGCTGGCGGCCTCTCTGGTGCTGGGTATCCTGACGTGGCGCGGCGGGCAGGCGACGAAAAAGCCGCGTGGTACCCGTCGGACGCGACCGCGGGCTCGCCGCCGGGCGTGAGCGCCAGCGCCTCAGAGACCCAGAAACGTGAAGGGCTCGGCCGAGAGCGCATCCACGGCATCCTGTACCGTGGCGTACTGATCGAGCACGTACTGCGCCCAGGCGGCGATCGACAGCCCCGGAGCCTTGCCGTCGTACGCCGGGTACTCAGACTCGACCAGCCACAGCACATTGGCGACCAGACCCACCTCGTTCATGCCGTCAGTGGTGGAAATGTCGTAGCCGGTGGCAATCACCGAGCCGTAACGCGACGTGCAGGCCACCGAATTTGGCCCCGCCTGCCCATTGCGCGCCATGCCCCGCGGGAAGATCCAGAGATTCGTCCCGACGTCGGTCTTCCAGTCCATGGAGCGCGCCGTGACGACGTGCTCTCCCGCGCCGTGGAAGACGAGCCTCGTGCAGGCGTGCGCCGACAATGCCGTTGCCATCGCCATCACGCTTGCGCACACCACCGCCCAACGATGCCGAAGAACGCCCATGACCGCCTCTGTTCTCAATGGATGAGGTGGCAGGTTAACGCGGTTTGTCAGGCACGCAGACAGGTCCCAAAAAGAAAACGGGCCCCTGGGGCCCGTCCGTTAAGCAGTGCGTGCTCAGCCTGCCTTTTCTTTGATGACGGGCCAGGCCCGGCGCAGGTAATAGAGCATCGACCACACGGTGAGCACGGCGGCGACTTCGATGAGGCGCGTGCCCCACCAGGCGGTGTCGATACCGGCAATCGGGCGGCCATACAACAGGCAGGGAATCGCCGTCATCTGCGCCACCGTCTTGACCTTGCCGAGCCAGTTCACGGCCACGCTCGCCCGCGCGCCCAACTGGGCCATCCACTCGCGCAGCGCGGAAATCGCGATCTCGCGGCCAACGATGATGAGGGCGATGAAGGCATCCACCCGCCCTTCGGCAAGCAGGATGAGCAAGGCCGCGCAGACCATGAGCTTGTCGGCGACCGGGTCCAGGAAAGCCCCGAAGGAGGACATCTGGTTCCAGCGCCGGGCCAGGTAGCCGTCCAGCCAGTCCGTGACGGCGGCAAAGACGAAGGCGGCCGCGGCAATGGCATCGCGATGCACCGGCGAGACCGTGCCGTCCGGGAGGTAATACAGCGCGACGAGCAGCGGGATCATGAAGATCCGCAGCCAGGTCAGCACGATGGGCAGGTTCAGAGGCATAGGTCGTATGTTAATGCAGCGCCCGGTAGATGCGCTCGGCAAGTTCCAGAGACACCCCTTCCACGGTGGCGAGTTCCTCCACGCTGGCGGCGGCCACGCCGCGCAGGCCGCCGAAGCGGGACAGCATGCGCTGGCGGCGCTTGGGGCCGATGCCTTCGATCTCCTCCAGGCGGGACACGCCGCGCGCCTTGGCGCGCTTGGCCCGCATGCCGGTGATCGCGAAGCGGTGCGCTTCGTCGCGCACCTGGGCCACGAGCATGAGGGCAGCCGAATCCGGGCCCAGGGCCAGGGGTTCGCGGCCATCGGCGAAGACAAGCGTCTCCAGCCCCACCTTGCGCCCCTCGCCCTTGGCCACGCCTACCAGCACGCCAATGTCCAGCCCGAGCTCTTCAAAGACCTGACGAGCGATGGCAACCTGGCCCTTGCCCCCGTCGATGAGCACCACGCCGGGCAACGGGGCGTCGCCGCGCGCGGTCTTCTCGAAGCGCCGGGTCAGCACCTGGCGCATCGCTGCGTAGTCGTCGCCGCCCGTGATGTCCGTGATGTTGTAGCGACGGTACTCGCGGGACTGCATGGCATGGCTGTGATAGACCACGTTCGAGGCCTGGGTGGCCTCGCCCGCCGTGTGGCTGATGTCGAAGCACTCGATACGGAGCGCCGAGAGCGCCTCGTCGTCCATGTCCAGCCCCAGCTGCTCGGCGAGCGCACGGGTACGCGCCTGTTGCGAACCCACTTCGGAGAGCAGCCGGGTCAGCGCAAGCTGCGCATTCTGAGCGGCCTGCTCCAGCCACTGCCGGCGCAGGCCTTGTGGCTGATGCAGGATGCGCGTGCGCTGGCCGGCCTCGTTCACGAGCACAGCCGAGACCTCACTCTCGGCCGGCAGCGGGTGCGAGACCACGATGACAGGCGGGATCTGGCTCTCCAGGTAGTGCTGCGACAGGAACGCCTCCAGCACGGCGGGCGGCTCGTCCCCATCCACGTGCGTCGGGAAGATCGCCTTGTCGCCCAGGTGCCGCCCACCGCGCACCATGGCAAGGTTCACGCACACCCGGCCGCCTGCGATCGCCACGGCAACGAGGTCGGTGTCGCCCACGTCGGTCTCCATGGTCTGCTGCTGCAGCACCTTCGCGAGCGCCTGCATCTGGTCACGCAGCAAGCCCGCTTCCTCGAAGCGCAGATCCATCGAAGCCTGCAACATGCGCGCCTCGATGTCGTCCATCACCTCCTTGGTGTGCCCTTGCAGGAAGCGTGTCGCGCGCTTGACGTCATGGCCGTAGGCCTCTGGCGTGATGGCGTCTACACAGGGTGCCGAGCATCTGCCGATCTGGTGCAGCAGACAGGGGCGCGAGCGGTTGGCGAAGACGGTGTCCTCGCAGGTGCGCAGCTTGAAAACCTTCTGCAGGATCTGGATGCTCTCGCGTACCGCCCAGGCGTTGGGGTACGGGCCGAAGAACTGGTTGCGGCGGTCCGTCGCGCCCCGGTAATAGGCGATACGCGGGAAGGTATGCCCGGTGATCTTCAGGTAGGGATAGGATTTGTCGTCGCGAAAGAGGATGTTGTAGCGCGGCGAGAGCGACTTGATGAGGTTGTTCTCGAGCAGCAGCGCTTCGGCCTCGGATCGCGTGACCGTGACTTCCACCTTCGCCACGCGCGCCACCATGTGGGCGATGCGCGGGCTCGATGGCGTCTTCTGGAAATACGAGGAGACGCGCTTCTTGAGCTCGCGCGCCTTGCCGACATAGAGGACGGTGCCTTCGGCGTCGATGTGACGGTAGACCCCAGGCAGGTTGGGTAGCTGCGCCAGGAAGGCGCGCAGGTCGAAAGTCTCGGACATGTCGCTATTATCGCAAGCTCGAGACCCGACGGCGCCCTCGCCGGATACGGCGCTCAGCGGCTCAGTGCCGCCACCTCGTCGCGCGCGCGCTGGTAGCCCGTGTCCGCCTGCAGCGACGTCCAATCCAGCGCCGGCAAGCGCGGCGTGAGGCGCCGGATCCGAGCCACGGATGCCGGCTCGGGCGCTCGCGTGAGCCGCGCGAGAAGCTCATCGGCGAGGTCGGGCCGATTGCACACCAGCACCATGTCGCAGCCAGCATCCAGCGCCGCGTCGGCGCGAGCCAGGATGTCGCCCGCCACCGTGGCCCCTTCCATCGTGAGGTCATCCGAGAACACGACGCCGTCGTAGCCCAGGCGGGCGCGCAGGATCTCGCGCACCCAGATCGGCGAGAAGCCGGCAGGCTTGTCGTCCACCGCGGGATACACCACGTGCGCCGGCATGACCCCGCCGATCACGGCGTCTTCCAGCCACCCGTAGGGTGCCGCATCGTCCGCGAGCAAGGTGTCGAGATCCCGTTCGTCCACTGGCAACGCATGATGCGAATCGGCCTCGGCCCAGCCATGTCCGGGAAAGTGCTTGCCGCACGCGCCCATGCCAGCGAGCGACAGACCCTGGGCCAGGGCGCGCGCGAGTTGCGCCACGACGGCCGCATCGCGATGAAAGGCGCGCGTGCCGATGACGGCGCTGCGCCCATGATCCAGATCGAGCACCGGCGTAAAGCTGAAATCCACGCCGCAGGCGCGCAACTCGGCGGCCAGCACGTAACCCACGCGGCTCGCCGCGCGCAGCGCCGCGGGCGCGTCGCGATCCCACAGCTCGCCCAGCACCTGCATCGGCGGCAGCACGGTGAAGCCGTCCTCGCGAAAGCGCTGCACGCGTCCGCCCTCATGATCCACGGCGATCAGTAGAGGTTCTGCGCGGGCGGCATGGATGGCATCGGTGAGTGCGCTGAGCTGAGCGCGATCCGCAAAGTTGCGGGCGAAGAGGATCACGCCGCCCACCAGCGGATGGCGAAGGCGCTCGGCTTCGGCGTCGGTGAGGGTCAGGCCCGCGACGTCGACCATGACGCTGCCAGGCGCGAGAATGTCAGGGGAATGAGGCATAGGATGCACCAGGACAGAAGTGGCCGGCGCGCGCAGGATCAGCGGCGCTCGGCGATGACGTAGGCGGCGACGAGATCGGACTCGTCGGTCAGCGAGACATGAAAGGCGCCGTAGCGCTCGGCGCACCAGGCACGCAGCACCGGATCGACGATCGTGACGACAGGGCGGCCGGAGCGCTCGTTCAGAAACTGCACGGCACGCCAGTACATCGGCATGCGCATGCCCAGGCCGACGGCCTTCGAGAAGGCTTCCTTGGCCGCGAAGCGGGTGGCAAGAAAGCGCACGCCACGCAATTCGGCACGTGCGCGGCGGGCCGTGAAGCGGGCGAGTTCGTCGGGTGTCAGGATGCGCTGGGCGAAGCGATCGCCATGCCGCGCGAGGGCGGCGACCACCCGTTCGGTGCGCAGCAGATCCATGCCGATGCCGGCGATGGCAGACGCGCCCTGCCCTGCAGCCTCGGCCGGCGTCCCGTTCGCAGGCGCGCCTGAGCTCATGACCGCAATGCCGCGAGCCGGGCCTGCAACATGACCGCCTTCATGTCGCGCACCGCGCGCTCCCAGCCGTCGAACACGGCTTGGGCCACGATGGCGTGACCGATGTTGAGCTCCGCAATGCCGGTCAACGCGGCCACCGCTTGCACGTTCTCGTAATGCAGTCCGTGACCGGCGTTGACGCGAAGGCCGTGCTGCAAGCCTGCCGTCACGCCCGCACGGACACGAGCGAGCTCGGCCTGCGCTGTGCTCGCATCGGCGGCGTCGGCATAGGCTCCCGTGTGAATTTCGATCACCGTTGCGCCGGCGGCAGCGGCTGCCGCGATTTGCGCAGCATCGGGATCGATGAAGAGCGAGACCCGGATGCCCGCATCGTGCAGCCGGGCCACGGCTGAACGCACACGCTCGCGCTGGCCCAGCACGTCGAGCCCGCCTTCGGTCGTCAACTCGGCGCGCCGCTCCGGCACGAGGCAGACGTCGTGCGGCCGGACCTGGCACGCGATGTCCAGCATCTCATCCGTCAGGGCGCATTCCAGATTCATGCGCGTGATGAGCCGTTCGCGCAGGGCGAACACATCCGCATCCTGAATATGGCGACGGTCTTCACGAAGATGGAGGGTAATGAGATCCGCACCGGCAGCTTCAGCCAGTTGGGCTGCGCGCAGGGGATCGGGGTAGGCCGTGTGACGCTGCTGACGCAAGGTCGCAACGTGGTCGATGTTGACGCCGAGTTCGATCATGCGAGAAGTTTACTCGCAAGCGCACCGGTCGCGGAACACCGCAGTACGCCTTATACGCTTTAGGCTGGCGGGAGCGCGAGGCTCCCGCCCGGGCCGAAGCCCAGCCCGGCGTCTGTCCGCAGCTCCGACCCTGCGCCAAGCGAGGGGCCGCAGCAACGGACAGTCGGCGTCAGAAGACGAAGAAGTACAGCAACAGAATGATGGGAATCGGGATACCGATCAACCACAGCAAAATACCTTTCATGACACCAGCTCTCCTCGGGGGCGGCGAGGCCCCCGATCAATCAGATTCAATACACCGCATCTCAGCGGCGGCTCAGCACGCCCAGGATGTAGCCCACCAGACCGGCGACCGCGAGTGCGCCAATCGGGTTGCGCTCCACGCGAGCCGCGAGGTCACCCGTCACTTCCTTGAACTGGTCGCACGCTTGACCGTACAGGTCCTGAGCGGCGCCCTGCACCTGGCGGGCAACGCCCTCGCCACGGTGTTGGTCGTCACCCGTCAGCACGCCCGCAGCTTCCTGCACGCGGCCGACAGCCTTGTTCACGGTCCCTTCAACTCGGTCGCCGTTCATGATTTCTCCAGATATTGAGTTCAGACCTGACGGTCGTTGTGCCACGCTCAGCGCGTAGCGTCCTTGACGGCTTCTTTCGCGTCGCCATAGCCCTTTTGAGTCTTGCCTTCGGCCTGCTTGGCAACGCCCTTGGCTTGCTGGGACGTGCTGCCCGTGGCCTTGCCAACGCTTTCCTGCACCTTGCCGGCGGCGTCTTTCACGGCGCCCTTGACTTGATCCTTGTTCATGGCTTGACTCCAGTGGCACGGGTACATTCCCGTGCTTCTACCTGAGCAAACGCTGTGCCGGCCGGGCGGTATTTGCTCGTCGGTATCCGTACGAGGCTACTATCGACACCTCGCCCCTGGATGCTAGTGTCGGCCGTGGCGTCAGGCAGCCGTTGCGGTGCGCACGCCGAATCGCCGATGCACCAGGCGCGGCCGATTTGCGCGAAATTGACCGCATGTTTGTGCTTTTTGCCGATTTGACTCCAAGAGCCCTGCGCATGAATGCCGATCCACATCACATCGCCACTGTCGAGCAGCTCGACACCCTCTTCGGCCCCGTCGGGGAGGCCTCGATCCGCAAGGAGATCGATCACATCGCACCCGTGTACCAAGCGCTCATCCAGGCTTCGCCGTTTGCCGTGCTGGCAACAGCTGGGCCGCTGGGACTGGATGCCTCGCCCCGGGGAGATCCCGCCGGGTTCGTGGTGGTCGAGAACGAGAAGACGCTGCTGCTGCCCGAGCGCCGCGGCAACAACCGGGTGGACAGCCTGCGCAATCTCGTGGCTGACCCGCGCATGGCCCTGCTCTTTCTGATTCCGGGCGTGGGCGAGACGCTGCGCGTGAATGGCCGGGCCCGCATCAGCGTTGATCCTGCGCTGCTGGCGCGCTTCGCCGTGGCGCAAGCACTGCCCAAGTGCGTGCTCGTCATCGACGTCGAGACCGCCTACTTTCAATGTGCCCGCGCGATCCAGCGCTCCGGCCTGTGGACGCGCTCGGCGCCCGCGCCGGGCATCCTGCCCACGGCAGGCGCGGTGCTCCAGGCACTCACGCAAGGCAGCGTCGACGGCGCAAGCTACGACCGCGACTTGCCGCAGCGCCAACGCGACACGCTGTACTGACACCGGGCCCGCAGGAACGACAACGCCGCCCTGTCAGGCGGCGTTGCTTGCTGCACCGTTGATGCGACGTGATCAGTTCACGCTGATCTTCTTGTCGCGAATCACGCCACCCCAGGTGGTGATGTCGCCCTCGATGCGCTTGGCCATGCCGGCGGCATCTTCGTAGTTGGCGATGGCACCGGCCTTGAGCAGGCGATCCTGGATGGCGGCGTCGGCGAGGATCTCGCCAATGTCCTTGCTCACCCGGTCCGTGATGTCCTTGGGCGTGCCGGCAGGTGCGAGCAGACCGCCCCACGACACCGCCTCAAAGCCAGGGAAGCCCTGCTCCGCAATGGTCGGGACGTCCGGCAGCATCGCCACACGTTCCGGCGAGCCCACGGCGATGGCACGCAGCGCGCCACTCTGGATGTGCGGCAACGCAGCGACGAGGTCGGCATACATCATCGGCACCTGGCCGCCGAGCAGGTCGGTGATGGCCGGGGTCCCGCCGCCATAGGGCACGTGCTGCATGTCGAAGTCGCCCAGCTGCTTCAGGAGTTCCATCGTGAGATGGCCGAAGCTGCCCACGCCCGAACTCGTGTAGTTCAACTGACCGTTCTCGGCCTTGGCCTTGGCGATCAGCTCCTGCATGCTCTTCACATCGAGCACCTTGGGGTTGACCACCACCACGATCGGCAGCGAGTACACGGTGGCGACCGGGGCGAAATCCTTGGCCACGTCGTAGCGCGCGCTCGGATACAGCTGGGGTGCGAGCAACGTGGGGGTCGCAAGCATCATGTAGGTGTAGCCGTCGGCCGGCATCTTGGCCACGGCCGTGGCCGCGATGGCGCCAGACGCGCCAGCACGGTTCTCGACGACGACGGGCTGGCCCACGCGCTTGCTCAGCTCCTGGCCGATGATGCGCGAGGCCGTATCGGTGGGACCGCCCGGCGGGAAGGGCACGACCAGACGCAGGGCCTGATCGGGCCAAGTCTGGGCGTGAGCGAAGCCGGCCGTGGCGCACAGCGCCACCGCCACGGCCAGCAGCGTGCGGCGGGCGGGTTGAAACGCAAATACCATGATGTAAAGCCTCTTTCCTTGTGGGACGGATCGGCTGTCGGCGCCTACAGGACGCCGTCAGCCTTGAGCTGGTCGATGTCGGCATCGGTCATGCCCAACAGCGAGGCCAGCACCTGCCGCGTGTCTGCGGCCAGTTCGGGCGGTGCGCGCCGCACGGGCAAGCGCTCACCGTCGATGCGATACGGCGGGGTCATCACAGGCACCTCACGCGCCGCGTCGTAATCCGACGTGTTCGTGAAGAGCCCGGCCTTGTGTGCACGCTCGGACTGCAAGGCCTCGAGCAGTCCGAGCACCTCACCGCAGGGAATGCCGGCAGCATTCAGACGCGGCAGCAATTCGCTGCGCTGGCGGCGGATGAGTTCGGCATTGATCTGCTCGACCAGAAGTTCGCGGTGCTGCGAGCGCCCATTGTTGGTCTTGAAGCGCTCGTCGGCTGCCAGGTCCGGGCGGTCGATCACCTCGTTGCAGAAGCGGGCGAACTGCGCGTTGTTGCCCACGGTGATGACGAGCGGGCCGTCGGCAGCCTCGAAGACACCATAGGGGATGATGGAGGGATGGGCGTTGCCGTACTTGGGCGTATCCGCGCCGCGCAGCAGGGATTCCATGCCGTAGTAGGCCGTCATCTGCACGCCGGTGTCGAACAAGGCGGCTTCGACGTGCCGGCCCTGCCCCGTGCGCTGAGCATCAAAGAGCGCGGCCAGGATGCTCTGGGCCGCGAACATGCCGGTGGTCAGATCGACCACGGCAAGGCCGAACTTCAACGGCCCCTGCCCTGCATCGCCATTGATCGCCATGAGGCCGGACTCGCCCTGCACGACAAGGTCGTAGCCAGGGCGCGCTGCCTCGTCACCAGCACGGTTGTAGCCGGAGATCGAGCAATACACGAGCTTGGGGTTGAGTTCGCGCAGCACGTCGTAGCCCAGACCGAGCTTCTCGATGCCACCGTACTTGAAGTTCTGGATGACCACGTCGCTCTTGGCCGCGAGCTCACGGGCGATGCGCTGGCCCTCGGGCGTCTGCAGATCCAGGCCCACCGACAGCTTGTTGCGGTTGGCACTGTTGAAGTAGGCCGAGTTGTTCTGGCCCACGCGCAAGCCCCAGTCGCGCGTGTCATCGCCGCGACCGGGGTGCTCGATCTTGATGACTTCGGCGCCCAGGTCGGCCAGGGCCTGACCGCACATGGGGCCCGCCAGCACCCGCGACAAGTCCAGCACGCGCACACCCGTGAGCGGCAAACGAGGGGAAGTATCCGGCATGTGTCTCTGTCTCTTATCGAAGGAATGGGTCGCGCCGGCGGCGGCTGCCGGGGCTCCGGCAGCCAGCCATCCGTCAGGCGTCGGCCTGGGCGGACAGCGCCATGTAGCGCGCGAGGTGATGATCCTCGTCGCCGAACTGATGATCGATCATGACGAGGCGCTTGGCATAGTGCGGCAGCGGGAGCTCCCAGGTCATGCCGATGCCGCCATGCAACTGGATGGTTTCCTCGGCCACACGGATGCCGATCCGGCCAATAGTGTACTTGGCCGCCGACAGCGCCCGCTCACGCGCCAGACGCTCGCCCGACAGCGCTGCCGCCGCGTTGATCACGGCCGAGCGCGCCTGCTCGATTTCCAGGAGGAGATCGGCCATGCGGTGCTGCAGGGCCTGGAAGCTGCCGATCGGCACGCCGAACTGCTGACGCGTGCGCAGGTATTCGAGCGTTTCGCTGCGGGCCACGTCCATCGCGCCCAGCGCCTCGGCACACAGGGCGAGCACGCCCAGCCCAGTCAGCTGTTCGAGCACGGCGAAGCCCTCGCCTGCCGCACCCAGCAAGGCGTCGGCCTCAAGGCGCACGTCCGTGAAAGTGATCTCCGCCGAGCGGCCACCATCCACGTTGGCATGGCTGCGCCGGCTGACACCCTCGGCGTCACCACGCACCAGGAAGAGCGAGATACCCGTCTCGTCGCCTGCCTCGCCGGCGGTGCGGGCCGACACGAGCAGCAGATCCGCCTGGCCGCCATGCGCGACGACGGCCTTGGCACCGCGCAACATCCAGCCCTCGCCCGCCCGCTCAGCGCGCGTATCCAGCATCGTGAGGCTCGGCGCGTTGGCCGCCTCGTCGTGGGCGAAGGCCGCGATCACGGCGCCACCGATGAGCTCGCCGATGGCTTCCTTCTGGGCGTCCGTGCCCACCAGACCGATGGCGCGGCCCACCAGCAGCGCGCCCAGGAAGGGCTCGGGCACCAGGCCCTTGCCCAGGCTCTGGAACACGGTCACGATGTCGAAGCCCTCGCCCCCGAAGCCGCCGTCGGCCTCGGGAAAGAGCGCCCCCACCGTGCCAAGCTCTGCCAGGCGCGCCCACAGATCGCGGCTGAAGCCGGTCTCGTCATAGGCGATGGCGTTGCGGTGTTCCAGGGGATACTGATCCGCGATGAAGCGGTCCAGCGTGTCGGCGAGCATGCGCCGGTCGTCCGTAGGTTCGAAGTTCATCGAGCCGTCCTCACAAGCCGAGAATCATCTTGGCGATGATGTTCTTCTGGATTTCGTTGGAGCCGCCGAAGATCGACAGCTTGCGGTTGTTGAAGTACGCGGATGCAGCGCTCGCGGCTTCGGCCGGGCCCACGGGCTCGCCAGCGTAGTCTTCCTGCGACAGCGCTTCTTCCACGTAGGGCTGCGCATACGGGCCCATGGCGCGGCGCGTGAGCGAGAAGATCTCCTGGCGGATCTCCGTGCCGCGGATCTTGAGCATGGAACTCTCGGCGCCCGGCACGCCGCCGCCGGCCACTGCGGCGATCACGCGCAGGTTGGTGGTCTTCATGTTCTCCAGATCGATCGCCACGCGCGCCATGCGGGCGGCAAAGAGCGGATCCTCGATGAGCGGCTTGCCGTTGCGCTTGACGCTGCGCGCAATGCGCTTCAGGCGCTCGAAGCCCGCCACCGAGAAGCCCACGCCGGCGATGTTCGTGCGCTCGTAGGTGAGGAGGTACTTGGCGTACGTCCAGCCCTTGTTCTCTTCGCCTACGAGGTTCTGCACCGGCACGCGCACGTCGGTGAAGAACACTTCATTGACTTCATGCTCGCCATCGAGCGTGATGATCGGGCGCACTTCCACGCCCGGGGTGTTCATGTCCACGAGCAGGAAGCTGATGCCAGATTGCTTGCGCGCGTCCTTGTCGGTGCGCACGAGGCAGAAGATCATGTTGGCGTGATGGCCCAACGTGGTCCACGTCTTCTGGCCGTTCACGACGTAGTGATCACCATCGCGCACAGCGGTGGTCTTGACCGCGGCCAGGTCCGAGCCCGCGCCGGGTTCGGAATAGCCCTGGCACCACCAGTCGGAGCCATCCAGGATGCGCGGCAGCCAGTATTGCTTCTGGGCTTCGTTGCCGTACTTGATGAGCACCGGCCCGAGCATGTTCACGCCAAAAGGCACGATGCGCGGGGCACCGGCCAGCGCGCACTCGTTCTCGAAGATGAACTTCTGCACGGCGCCCCAGCCCGGGCCGCCGTGTTCCTGGGGCCAGTGGTTGGCCAGCCAGCCGCGCTCGTTGAGGATCGCGTGCCACTCGGTCATATCCTCGCGCGTCAGACGCAGGCCGCTCTTGACCTTGCGGGACAGGCGGGCGGGCAGTTTGTCGCGAAGGAAAGCCACCACCTCGCGGCGGAAGCCCTCCTCCTCGGGCGTGAAGGTCAGGTCCATGTGTCTGGGTTCCTGCCGGCGCGCGGCCGGCGTCAGATGTGGTCTTGCGCCGGCTCGGTCACGGCGCAACGAAGCCAGGGATTGTGCAGCGCCGCATGCCCATTGACAATCCCATGCAGAATTGACGCAATGTCAATCTCGTTTTGACAATGAGCGATAGCGGCAGGATCGCGTCCCGTGTCAGTACCACTGTCGAGCGGCAGAGAGCGCCGCGGCGGCCGTTACCGCTCACGCCGTCTTTCCACTCGGCATTGGGCTTGCTACAGTGCCCCATCCTCTGCCGGCGACACTTCCCATGAACGCTCTCGACCTCGATGTCCTCGAACATGCCCGTGCGTGGCTGCACGAAGGGCATCGCGTGCACCTGGTGACCGTCGTCCAGACCTGGGGCTCGGCGCCGCGACAGGCGGGCGCCCTGGTCGCCCTGAGAGGCGACGGACGCATCGCCGGGTCCGTCTCGGGCGGATGCGTGGAGGACGATCTCATCGACCGCGCGCGCCGGGGATTGCTGGCGCAGGCACCCGAGCGCATCACCTATGGCGTCACACGCGACGACGCCTCGCGCTTCGGCCTGCCCTGCGGCGGCACGCTGCGTCTGATCGCCGAGCCGCTGACCGATACGGGATGGATCGATGCCGTGCTGGATCACATCCAGGCGCACCGGGTGGTGCTGCGCATCCTGGATCTTGCCACCGGCGAGGCAAGCCTGCGCCCTGCCCTGCCCACGGACGGCCCGGACTTCGACGGACGGGTCTTTCGCGCGGTATACGGCCCGCGCTGGCGGCTCTTGTTGATCGGTGCGAACCAAACCGCCCAGGTGCTGGCCGGCATCGCCCAGACGCTGGACTTCCAGGTGCTGGTGTGCGATCCCCGTGAGGAGGTGACGGCGAGCTGGCAGGTGCCAGGCACCACGCTCATCACCGAGATGCCGGATGACACGGTGCTGGCCATCGGTACGGACGAGCGCACGGCGATCGTGGCGGTGACACACGACCCGAAACTCGATGACATGGCGTTGCTCGAGGCGCTCAAGTCCCCCGCGTTCTACGTGGGTGCGTTGGGCTCGCGCGCCAACCAGGCCAAGCGCCGTGAGCGGCTGCGTCTCTTCGATCTGACAGACGAGCAGATCGACCGCCTGCACGGCCCCGTGGGCCTGCCGATCGCCAGCCGCACGCCGGCCGAGATCGCCGTGGCGATCGCGGCGGAGCTGGTGTGGGTGCGCAATACGTTGGGCGCGCAGGAGACGGCGGCGTGCCCTGTACCGGCGCGGACGACGCCAGCGGCCTAGGGACCAGTCTACGCAGGCGGACGCAAGGCCGCATCCGCGCACGTCGCGTGCAAGGATGCGGCCTGCCGCGGTGGTCTGGGCCGAGCGCCTCGGCACTCAGCCCTACCTCGCCTCAAGCCTTGTTCAGGCTGGCGAAGTTCTCGCCCTTGGCCACGAGCGATTCCAGCAGCGGCGACGGCTTCCAGAAGCGGCTGTCTTCCTTGGCGAATTCGCGGATGTCCGCGAGCACCTTGTCCAGCCCGACCTGATCGGCATACTGCATCGGGCCACCGCGCCAGCGCGGAAAGCCGTAGCCGTGCACGAAGGTCACGTCCACGTCCAGCGGACGCAGGGCGATGCCCTCGTGAACCACGTTGGCGCCTTCGTTGATCATCGCGGCCATGTAGCGGCGCACGATCTCGTCGTCACTGAACGCACGCGGCGTGACGCCGGCACGCTCGCGTTCGGCGTCGATGATGGCCTCGACTTCCGGATCCGGCTGACCCACGCGGGCGCCCTGCGGGTACAGGTAGTAGCCGCGCTGCGTCTTCTGGCCGAACCAGCCGCGTTCGCAGATGCGATCGGCGATCTGCACATAGCGGGCGTTGGGATCCCGCGTGGCGGCGCGGCGCTTGCGCGTGGCCCAGCCGATGTCGCCACCGGCCAGGTCCGACACCTGGAACGGGCCCATCGGGAAGCCGAACTCGCGCAGGGCCTTGTCGATCTGGTAGGGCGAGGCGCCGTCTTCCATCATGTAATCCGCGGCCTGGCGGTAGACGGCCAGGATGCGATTGCCGATGAAGCCATCGCACACCTTGGCGCGCACCGGCACCTTGCGCAGCTTCTTGGCGAGTTCGAAGGCCGTGGCCACGACGTCCTTGGAGACCTTGGCCGGCACGACGATCTCGAGCAGCTTCATGATGTTGGCGGGCGAGAAGAAGTGCAGGCCGACCACGTCTTCAGGGCGCGAGATGCTGCCGGCGATCTCGTCGATGTCCAGGTAGGACGTGTTCGTGCCGATGACCGCACCCGGCTTCAACACCCGGTCGAGCTCGGCAAAGACGCCCTTCTTCACGCCCATTTCCTCGAACACGGCTTCGATGACCAGGTCCACGTCCTTCAGCGAATCGTAGGACGTGCTGGCCGAGAAGCGCGCGAGGATCGCGGCCTTGCGCTCGGCATCCATGCGGCCCTTGGCGATGAGGCCGTCGTAGACCTTCTCGACATTGGCGCGGCCACGGGCCACGGCTTCGTCGTCACGCTCGATCATGACGACCGGCAGGCCCGCATCCAGCACCGCCACGCTGATGCCAGCGCCCATGGTGCCACCACCGATCACACCGACCTTCTCGAAGGCGCGCGGCTTGGCTTCGCGCGTCTCGGGCGACTTGGCGGATTCGCGCTCGGCGAAGAACGCGTGCACCAGACCCGCGCGTTGCGGGCTGTCCAGGCATTCCAGGAAGAAGCTGCGCTCGGTGCGCATGCCTTCGTCGAACGGCTGGTCCACCGCGGCCTGCACGGCATCGACCACGCGCGAGGGCGAGATGAGACCCCGCAGCTTGGCGACCTTCTGGCGAGCCGCGTCGATGGCGGCCTGGGCGGCGGCCTTGTCGGCCAGGCCCTGTGCGTCGCGCGTCGGGCGCACGGGCGCGTTGGCGTCGATGAGTTCGTTGGCATACGCCACGCCGGCGGCGGCGGCATCGCTGCCGTCAGCCACGCGATCGATCACGCCGGCGGCCTGGGCGGCCTTCGGGGTGAGGTGACGGCCGCTCAGGATCACGTCCAGGGCGAATTCCGCGCCCGTCAGGCGCGGCAGGCGCTGCGTGCCGCCCGAGCCAGGCAGCAGGCCCAGGGCCACTTCCGGCAAGCCGAGCTTCGCGCCTTCGATGGCCACACGGTAATGTGCCGACAAAGCGACTTCCAGGCCGCCGCCGAGCGCGGCGCCGGCGATGGCCGCCACCACGGGCTTGGTACTGGCCTCGATGCGGGCGCAGACTTCCGGCAGCGGGGGCGGCAGCGGCGTCTTGCCAAACTCACGGATATCGGCGCCCGCGATGAAATTCGCACCCTGCCCGACGAGCACCACCGCCTTGACCGCGTCATCAGCCGCGGCGGCGTCCATGGCCGCGATCAAGCCCGCGCGCACCTTGACGTTCAGCGCGTTGACGGGCGGATAGTCGATGGTCACGAGCAACACGCGATCCTGTCGCGTCCAGCGAACCACGTCCGCCGATTCCGTTTGAGTCATAGTCTTCGTTCTCCAGTGGCATGCCCGCGTGAGGCGGGCCTACGTTAACCGATCATTGTGATGCGACAGGTATTGCTTGACAATGCCATTGTCAATTGACAAACCGTCAATCCAAGATTGACAATCGCCGCCCATGGACCCCAATGCCCTCATGCTATTCGTCGAGATCCTCGACGCTGGCAATCTGAGCGAAGCCGCGCGCCGTCTCAAGATGAGCCGCGCGAACGTCAGCTATCGGCTCAACCAGTTCGAACGCGAGATCGGGCAGCAGCTCTTGCGACGCACCACGCGGCGCATCGAGCCCACCGAGATCGGCGAAAAGCTCTACGAACACGGCCTGGCGATCCGCAATGAATTGCTCTCGGCCACCGAATCCGTGGCCACGCTGGGGCAAAGCCTGCAGGGGCGCATCCGGTTGAGCGTACCCACGGGTTATGGCCAGTTCGTGATGGCCGACTGGCTGGTCGAATTCAAGCGCGAGTACCCCGGCATCACACTGGATGTCATGTTCGAGAACCGCGTGGCGGATCTGTTGCAGGGCGAAGTCGATATTGCCGTGCGCGTGATGTCCGATCCGCCGCAGAACCTGGTGGCGCGAGACATGGGACCCGTACGCTACGTGGCCTGCGCCTCGGCCGCCTTCGCGCGCGAGCACAGCGTGCCCACGCGACTGGATCAGTTGCGCACGGTGCCGCTCATCACCTCGGCCGTCGTCGGTCGACAGCTGCGCGTGGCGGGCTATCGCGGCGAGGAGCGCCAGGAGGTGCTGCTGGAGCCCTCCGTGATTTCCGAGAATTTCGTGTTCCTGCGCCGCTCGATCCTCGCCGGCCTGGGCGTGGGCATCGTGCCGGACTACGTCACCGAGGAAGACGTGCGGCGCGGCGAGGCCGTGACGCTCTTCGACGACTGGCGCCTCAGCATCTACGGCACGCACATGTACATGCTCTACATGCCCAATCAGCACCAGACCCGCGCGGCGTCGGCCTTCATCGACTTCATCCTGACACGGGCTCGCGGGCTGGCCGACGCCTGAGCCGGCTGGCGACTAGCCACGCAGGTCTGCCGGCACATCCACGTCCCGCAGGACACCGGGCGCGTCCACGGCGAACGTATAGACCGTCTCTTTTGCAAGCACAGGCCGTGCGCCCACATCGCGCTGCAATTGCGCGAGCGCGGGCAGGAGCGTCCAGGCAAAGCCCACGGGATGACCTCGTTGCCCTTGGTACACGGGCGCCGCCGCCCGATGCGTGGCCAACGCACGCGCCACCTGCGCGATGATGTCCGGTGGCACCCACGGCATGTCGCCCAGCGCCACCAGGACACCGGCGGGTTGTGATCTCGCCAATGCGGGTTCCGAGGTGCCGTGCATGTCGGGCGCGGCGCTGGCTGCCCCCGCTTGCGCCAGCAGATGCCGCGCCGCCACGGCCAGGCTCGCCCCCATGCCCTCGGCCGTTGCTGGCGCCATCAGCACCGTGCAGCCCAGGCCGCGCAGCAACGCAGCCCGCGCCGGCCGATCCGGTGGCACCACCGCCAGCACCTGGGGCAGCACGCGCAACAGGGTCTCGGCCGATGCCGCGAGCACGGCTCGGCCGTCGGGCAAGCTCGCCAGCAGCTTGTCGGCCCCCTGGGTTTGCGCCGCATATCGACTGCCGGAACCGCCGGCCAGCAAGATGCCATGGACGGATCGATCCAGCGCGTCAACCTCTCTCATCGGGAGCCCCTAGCCATGCGTGAAGTCGCAGTGTAAGGGCCCGGCCAGTGTCTTTGGCCTCAGACGAAGAAGTTCCACTCTGTCTGATCGAGCGCCATGCCCTTGCCTTCTGCCGTGGCCAGGAAGGCGCCGGCCATGTCGGCCACGCTGCCGCCGTCGGCAAGCTCCTTCACCCAGTACGCCTTGCCGAGGGCATCCGACGCGCGGCCGAGCAGACCTTCGTAGAAAGCTTCCACGGTGATGCCACGGGCATCGGCCGTGTCGGTATCGAGCACCAGGTCGGCTTCGGCCGAGTACAGGAACTGCAGCGCGATCTCACCGGCGGACATGCCGTCGGCGTGCTGGTGCGCCCAGTACTGGATGCCATCGACTTCGGCCTGGCGGCTGAGCACCTGGTCGTACAGGCCCGCGATCCAGCCGAGGCTCGTGTCGGCTTCGATCTGCACCGTCTTGTCCGAGAACGCGATGCTTTCCACATTGATGAGCACGTGGACAGCCTGCGGGTCGCTCAGCGCGCGCACCGTCGTGATCGCGAAGTCGCGCGTGATGACGACCTCGTCGCTGGCGAGGTCGTAACGCACCACGTCCTCGTCAGCGCCGCCGTGGAACAGGCTCGCGGCTGCCGTCGTGTCTGCGATGCTGGCCACGCGGGCGGAGGCGCTGTCTGCCGCACCGCTGCCGAAGCTGGCGACAATGGTGTCGTTGCCGCCGCCGGTCATCACGGTGGCCTGGCCCGTGCCCAGACGCACCGTCTGCTCGCCGCTGTCGCCCCACACGCTTTGCGTGTCGGCGCCGGCCAGCAGATCGATGTGGCCGATCAGGGCAAAGAATTCGACACCATTGCCTTCGAACTTCAGCGGGGCTGACAGGCCGGTCGCATCGACCACCAGGGCGGTGAGCACGCCGCCGCCGGTCGTGGCCGTGCTGTTGATCACCAGGCGCTCGTTGCCACTCGTCGGCGCCGTCGTCGGTGCGATCGTTTGTACCAGCAAAGGCGAGGACGCATCCAGCCCGGAGACGAATGACGTGCCGCCGCCCATCAGGGCATTCTGGTCGCCCGAGCCCGCGTCGGTATGCGCTTTGATTTCGCGAATGAGCTCCGCGAGCGACTGCGCGCCCGAGGTGGTACCCGACGGGCCGGAGACCGTGAGGCCGAAGCCCGCTGGCACCTGCGCCTGCAGCAGCGCAGTGCCGCCGTCGCTCACCAGCGAGACCTTCGCCGGCTCTGCACCGGGGCGGCCTGGCTGCACGACCGGAATCGCAATGGTGTGCGTGGGCGTGCCGTCCGGCGAGGTGCCGGGCGTGATTACGGGCGTGACCACACCGGGCCCCACCGGCGGCGTGGTGGCCGTCGAGGCGGTGTAGCTCACCGTGACGGGTTCGATCTCCACGCCGTCCGACACCGTGATCTGCACCGACGCGGTGCCCGCGGCCGACGCCTTGAACACGCCCGTTGCCAGCCAGGCATTCACAGCCTGGGCCGTCCCTTGGTAGGTGAAGACGCCAGTCTCGGATGCGACGCCGTCCAGGCCACTCAGCACGCCGTTGACGGCGGTAACCGTCACCGTGAGGAGCACATTGTCGCCATCGGCATCCGAGACGGTGAGCGCGGGCAGTTTCACCGTGGCACCCACGGTCACGGCAACGGCGGCCGACGGCACGCCACTCACCACTGGCGCATGGGCCTGCGGCCTCACCTCATCGGTCACCTCGGAACGCGCGATCTCGAGCACCCCGCTCAGATCCCGGTAGCGCACCTCCACGAGCACCATCTGCCCCAGGAAATCCTCGTTCACCAGCAGCGTGCTGCTCGTCGCGCCGTCGACGGGAAAGCCGTTGGCCCACCACAGGTACGTGATCGTGTCGACATCGATGCCGTCCGCATCGGCCAGGCCGGAAATGTCAGCCGTCAAGGTCTGGCCTAACAAGGGCGCACCCGTGATCACCACGTGGCCGGTGCCGTTGGGAATGTCGTATGCCGGCCTCACAGCGTAGGCGAGCGCGCCGGTATCGGCGCTCTCCACGAGCACCGTGGCCTGGTTCATCGCGTCCACCGAAAACTGATAAGCCGGGGCGCTGACGCCCGCTGGCAGCGTGAACGAGTTGCCCGTCTTCCACGCGTCGTCAGCCCCGACGTACATCACGGTGAGCTTGATCGGTACGCCGACGGCTAAGCTATCGACAGCTATCAGGTAATACGTGGTCTCGAGCTCCGGCTGATAGTAGGCAGCGACAATCGACCGGACTGCATAATCTTGAGGCACGGCGATGGTCGCCACATCGAGAGTGCCAGACGACAGGTCGTAGGTCGCGCTGAACAGGGTATCGAAAACGTCATCCTGAGGAACGGCAGTTCCGGACGCGACCAGCACGCCGTTCTGGGCGACGACGACGTCCTCGACGTGATACGTAGCGCCCTGATGCTGCTGGGGCAGCACCATGGTCACCGGATGCGATTCATTGAAGTGGCCTTGCGAATCCGGCACCAGCGCGACCAGCCCGGTGTGCGCCGGCGAGTACGATCCCTGGTGGAACGTGACGATCGGCGAGCCGGCGGCATCGTGCAGGACATTCGGATCGCGTATCGACAGACCCGTTCCACTCACCGCCCACTTCGAGTTCCACTCGACGTTGGTGGGATACTCGACGATCTGCATCCGGGCGACATGCGCGTACGCATAGCCCGCTGCGGTCCAGTCCAGGACAGTGGCCAGCGTCAAGCCACCATCCGGCCCATACGCCAAGACCATCTCCACGGTCCTGTCGGTCACGGGAAGACCGGACACTACCGTGAAATGCTCGTACACCCACGTGTCGTCTACGAGTCGAGCTACACCAACGGACTCGACCCCGTTGAGAAGCACGCTCAGCGCGGCGACGGCGATTTCCCCCGAACCACTCACGGCAATGTCCACATCGCGAAGTGACACCCAAGGGAGATCCTCGGGATCCCCGAGATCGCTCAAGTTCAATTGAGCCCGGGGTTGCCATGCGGCTTCCTCCCAACGCTCAATGAGGACGTGTTGTTCATCGGAACTGATGTGACTCCGATACAGGCTGCCGTCGCCGCCCACCACGACCTCGACGTCGAAGCCCCCATCCTGCGGTCCCGGCATTACCACCATGTCCAACGTACGCATTTGCTGCCTCCTGAGCGAGCCTGGCGTGCCCTGTGCCGCCCCTGGCTCCGATCCTGGTCGACTCACGCGGTTGGCACGACGGCAGCAACGCATGAGAGCCCGCACTGCGCCGGCACAGGAGGCATGCGCGACGCGCGAATGCCCGTGTCCGGCGGTGCAGGCGTTGAGGTCGCCATGCTACGAATCGGGGGCTTTTCGCAATATCCCTGAAACCAGGTATTTCTGTATGAATCAGCAAATTTCTGACTATCATGACTAGGTTTCCTTGGCGCGCCGGCCTACCATGACGCGCCCGCTGCGCCCGGTCACACGGCCGCCTGCACGCGGCGAGAGACACGCCACGAGATCCCGATGACCGCGCCCTTGCTCCCAGCCCTCGACATGCCCCTGCCAGCGCCGGCACTGATCATCGAGGACGAGCCACTGTTGCAGCAGCGGCTCAGCCGGATCCTGATCGGTCTGGGCTATGACGCCGCGTCCGTGATCGCGGCCGGCGCGCTTGGCGAGGCACGCGCCCGCTTGGCAATGCAGTCGATGGGCCTGGCGCTGGTCGATCTGATGCTGCCCGACGGCAGCGGTTTGACCCTGATCGAGGAGATGCGTGCGGCGAATCCGGGCTTGGGCATCCTGGTGATCTCGGCCTGGAGCACAGAAGCCGTCATTCTCAGCGCCTTGCGCGCAGGCGCCACGGGCTACGTGCTGAAGGAGCGCGACGACATCGAAGTGAGCATGTCGATCCGCAGCGTGCTGCGCGGCGGCGCGCCGATCGACCCGTTCATCGCGCGGCGCATCCTCGAACTGTTACCCGCCGGCGCACAGCCGCCGGCGCTACCGCAGGCCGCGGCGTTGAGCGAACGCGAAGCGCAGATCCTGCAACTCGTCGCCGTCGGACTCACCAATCGCGAGATCGCCGAACAGCTCTTCCTGTCGCGCTACACCGTGGAAAGCCACATCAAGCACATCTATCGCAAGCTGGCGGTGTCCACCCGTACCATGGCTGTCAACACCGCGCGCAGACACGGGGTCATCGAGTGAGGCAGCCTGTGACCTGGCGTTGGGCGGCCAGGGTTGCCCCGCCTCGGGTCGTGGCATGTGGCGCTCTATGGGTGGCCCTGCTGTGGACATGGCTGCTGGCCGCACCGGCAGGCGCCACGGCCCTGCCCGAGACGCCCGCCTGCGCCCCGCGTATCCTGAAGGCTCAGGCGGCGCCAGAGCTCGCCGCTGACGCGGCGCGGCCTGCCGAGGGCTGGGTGACGGTGCGCCTGCCAGATCACTGGGCGCATCGCTGGCCCGATCACCAAGGCGCGGTTTGGTACCGCATCGACTGGACACGCGACTGCGACGGCTTCATCGGGCCGCCGGCGCATGTCGGCCTCAGCATTGCCGGCATCAGCATGGCGGGCGAGGTCTACAGCAATGACGAGGTGCTCTGGCGCGACGTGTCGCTGGCCGAGCCCTTGTCCATGAGCTGGAACATGCCGCGGTGGTGGTTGCTGCCCGAGAGCACGCTTCGCGAGGGGGTGAACACGATATGGGTGCGCTCGATTGGCTCCGTCGACCTCATGCCGGGGCTGGGCAACCTGCACTTGGGCCCCGTGGCTCAGGTTGAGGCGATACATGCCGAGCATGTATGGCGTCAGAGGACGGTCTACTACATCTCCCTGGGGCTGTCCGGCGCGCTCGGCGGGGTCTTCCTGGTGGTGTGGTGTCTGCGACGGCGCGAAACGGCATTCGGCTGGTATGCCGCCACCTCGCTGTGCTGGGTCGTGTATGTGCTCACCATGCTCGCCACCACCCCCTGGCCCATGGCCGACACAGTGTCGTTCTCGCGGCTGAACAACGTCGCCTTCGTGCTCTATGTGGTGAGCTTTTGCCGCTTCACCTGGGGGTTTGGCGCACAGCGCCTGCCGCGCGCGCAGCGTCTGCTGTGGCTCGCAGCTGCCACGGGCGTGATGATCTCCCTCTTTGCGCCGCGCTGGGCGGTGGCCGCGGTGTGGATCGTGTTTTCCCTGACTTTCCTGGTCAATTGTGCGCAATTCCCCTTTCACGCCTGGCGCACCCGCCATCCGCAGCACGCCCTGCTCGCCGCCTGCTGCCTGACCTTCTGTCTTGTGGGCGCCCACGACATGCTCATGCTGCTGGACGGCTGGCGCGCACACGACATGTGGGGCGCCGTGACGAGCCTCGTGACGGCCATCGTCATGGCGTTCCTGCTGGGTGGGCGCTTGGTCGTCTATATGCAGCGCGTCGAGGGCTTCAACCGGGAACTGGAGCATCGGGTGAATCTGGCCCGGGCCGAGCTGGCCACGGTGCTCGAGCGCGAACACCGGCAGGCGCTCACGCATGCCACGCTACAGCAGCGCCTGCAGATCGTGCATGACCTGCACGATGGCCTGGGCGGCAGCCTCGTGCGCGGCATGGCCTTGATGGAGCAGACCGCCGTGCCGGTGTCTCACGATCGCATGCTCTCGCTGCTGAAAGTGCTGCGGGACGACTTGCGTCAGGTGATCGACCAGGGATCGAGCGCAGGAGCCACCGTGCCGGCCACCCCAGCGCAATGGGCCGCGCCGTTGCGACATCGCTTCACGCGGCTCTTCGATGAGCTGGACATCCGCATTTCCTGGGTGATCGCACCCGCTTGGCGCGCGGTGCCCACGGCGCTGCTGTGCTTGGGCATGACGCGCCTGGTGGAAGAAGCGTTGTCGAACGTCATCAAGCACAGCCGCGCGCGGAACGTCGCCGTGACTCTCACGCAGGCAGCAGACGGCGCGCTGGAGCTCGTGATCGAGGACGACGGCGCGGGGTTCGACGTGCAAGCCGTGCGTAGCGCGGGCTTGAGCGTGGGCATGCGCAGCATGACGGCCCGCGCCGAGCGGATGAATGGCACGTTACAGGTGGATTCCGGGCCGGGCGGCACGCGCGTGCGCGTGGTGGTGCCGATGGTCGCGTTGGCCACCGGGACTGCGATGGCTCAGACGCGCGAGATCACGCCGGTGGGCTGAGCGACAGGAGCCGACCTGACATCGGCCCCTGTCGTCTTGGGCATCAGACGAAGAAATTCCACTCCGTCTGATCGAGCGCGGTGCCCTGCCCTTCGGCCGTCGCCAGGAAGGCCCCGGCCACGTCCGCGAGGCTGGCGCCTTTGGCAAGTTCATTCGCCCAGTACGCCTTGCCCGCTGCATCCGATGCACGACCGAGCAGGCCTTCGTAGAAGGCTTCCACGGTGATGCCGCGGGCTGTGGCGGTATCGGTGTTGAGCACCCGGTCGGCTTCGGCCGAACGCAGGAACTGCAGCGCGATCTCGCCCGCGGACATGCCGTCGGCGTGCTGGTGCGCCCAGTACTGAATTCCGTCGACCTCGGCCTGGCGGCCCAGGACTTGGTCGTAGAGACCGGCGATCCAGCCGAGGCTCACGTCGTTTTCGACTTTGACCGTCTTGTCCGAGAACGCGATGCTTTCTACGTTGATGAGCACATGAACGGCATCGGGATCGCTCAGCGCGCGCACGGTGGTAATGGCGAAGTCGCGCGTGATGACGACCTGGCCACTGGCGAGATCGTAACGCACCACGTCCTCGTCAGCGCCGCCGTGGAACAGGCTCGCGGCTGCCGTCGTGTCTGCGATGCTGGCCACGCGGGCGGAGGCGCTGTCTGCCGCACCGCTGCCGAAGCTGGCGACAATGGTGTCGTTGCCGCCGCCGGTCATCACGGTGGCCTGGCCCGTGCCCAGACGCACCGTCTGCTCGCCGCTGTCGCCCCACACGCTTTGCGTGTCGGCGCCGGCCAGCAGATCGATGTGGCCGATCAGGGCGAAGAATTCGACCCCATTGCCTTCGAGGTTCAGCGGCGCCGGCAGGCTGCTCGCATCGATCACCAGCGCGGTCGGCACGCCGCCGTCGGTCGTGGCCGTGCTGTTGATCACCAGACGCTCGTTGCCACTCGTGGGCACCGCCGTCGGCACGATCGTCTGCACCAGCAAGGGCGAAGACGCATCCAGCCCGGACAGGAAGGACGTGCCGCCGCCCGTCAGGGCATTCTGGTCGCCCGAGCCGGCCTCGGTATGCGCCTTGATCTCGCGAATGAGTTCCGCGAGCGACTGCGCACCGGAGGTGACGCCCGAAGGGCCCGACACCGTGAGCCCGAAGCCGGCCGGCACCTGCGCCTCCAGCATCGTCTTGCCACCCGTGGTCACCAGCGGAATGTCCGCCAACGGGCTGTTGCCGTTCGAATCCGGCCGTCCTGGTTGCACCACCGGGATCGTGACCGTGTGCGTGGGCGTGCCGTCCGGCGAGGTGCCGGGGGCGACGACGACGGGCACGCCGTCAACGAGCGGCGGCGTGCCGGGCGGAGTCTCGGGATCGGTTCCAGGTTGAGGATCGGGATCAGGACCCGGTTCCAGATCAGGCAAGCCGGCCACGGGGGCTGTGGTCAGCCCGTCGACACGCTCAAGCGTGCCGCGCGAGTCGGTAAACGTCACCACCACGCTGATGACCTGCCCGACCTCGGCAGCCGTCAGCGTAAAGCTGCTCGACGTGGCCCCCCCGATGTCGGTATCCCCCGCCCGCCACTGGTATTGAAAGTCGCCCAGACCATCCTCGTCCGCCACCGCAGAGACATCCGCTGTGAGCGTCTCACCCACTTGCAGGACACCATCGATCACCACGTTGCCCGTGGCGTTGGGTGCGAAGTACGCCAGACCGGTGAAGTAATGCAGTTCACCTTCGCGCCCGTTGTGGGACACGATGAAAGCGTCGTTGTTATCGTCCACGCTGAACGAGAAGCCGCTCGGCTCGAATCCGAAGGGCAGGGAAAAGCTATTGCCCGCTCGGAACTCGCCTGACGCCTGGGTATAGACCACGGTCACCGTCGCGAACGGACCCGGCCCCTCATTCATGAGCAGCAGATACGTCGTCTCGCGCTCGGGATGGTAGTAGACACCGACCACGGCGGAAGCGCCTGGCTCGCTGAACGGCAGGCTACCGCCCGCGGATTGCGCGGTGGCGAGGACGTAGCTCGCCGTCACCGGCGTGGCGCCTACTGCCTCGTCCCAGACGCTGCCCACGGCCAGGATCACGCCATCGCCCCCCCACGTCACCATCGGGAAGTGTTGCGCGCCCAGCTCGCCTTGGGCGGGTGCCATCACGAGCGGCGACGAGAGATCGGTCAGGCGGCCCTGCGTTGACATCGCCAGCAGCAGGCCCGTGCCCTCCTGCTCGACAGCCAGGACGGGAGCACCCTGCTTATCCAGCAACAATTGCACATTGCGCAGCTCGGCCGTACCGGGGCCGATCGGCGTGGCCTCAAACACATCTCCATGGCCGGTGAACTGGTAGTACTTGGCGTCGAACATGCCTTCGGACGCCCGTGCAGCGACGACGTGGACCGTGCCGTCCGCAGCGACCGCCAGCGTCACGTCCTCGATGCGCTCCCCCTGCGTGGGATCGATGGTATCGATCACGCGGTACTGCCATCCCGCACTCCCGTGCGTGGCCACAGCGACCTGCTGCGCTCCGCCAACCACGTTCGACACCATGACGATCGCGAGCCCACCGTCCGCGGTGACCGCCATCTCGATCTGCTGGATGTCCACCAGATTAGGTGACAGCTGGTAGTTCTCGACGTTGAACGGGCCGCCCCAGTAGGGCCCGCCTGCCCACTGATAGACGTCCAAGCCACCCGTCAGCATGTTTCGATAGGCCACGTAGAAGTTGCCGTCGGCGCCCAGCACCACGTCGGCATCCTGATACGTGTTACCCGTGACCCCAGGCACAACGCCAGTGTCGAATTCGCTCATGTCACTGTCTCCGCCAAGTCTGGACGACCCTATGCCGCCCCTCGCGACCCGGCTCGTGGGCTTGCCCACGACTCCGAGACATTACAGAACATGTGGACACATTTAACAACGTCAGCTCTCATGGCCTCACATAAAAACAACGATATGTTACAGATACGGTAATGGAGGAGTTTTCAGCGTCGTCGCGGGCAGCCTTCTGCATGGCATATCCTCTGCATGGCATATCCTTTGCATGGCGCCAGCCACGTCGAGCTTGGGCGCGACCCGGAGCGCCCATGTCAGCCGTGAACACCTGGATCACCGAATACGGATACGCCGCCGTTATGGGCGGGACGGTCCTGGAAGGCGAAAGCGTGGCCATTGTGGCGGGCATTGCGGCGCGGCACGGCCTCATGAATGGGGTCCTGGTGATCCTGCTCGCCGCGCTGGGCGGGATGATCGGCGACCTCATCATGTTCTCGATCGGGCGCCGATATGGCGATGCGGCGCTGAATCGATTCGGCGCGAAGCGGCGCGCGGCCCTGGCACGGGCGCAGGCGCTGGTGGCGCGACACCCGGCCAAGGCCGTCGTGGGCGTGCGCTTCGCGTATGGATTACGGCTGGTGGGCCCCGTGGTGATCGGCGCGAGCGGCGTGCCCTGGTCACGCTTCCTGGTCTTCAATGCAATCGGCGCGCTCGTGTGGGCGACGATCATGGTGGGGATCGGCTACGGCGCGGGCGAGATCCTGCATCGGTTCGTCGCCCACCATCATCACCATCTGGGCGTCTGGCTGGCGATCGGCGTGACGGGCGCCGTGATTGCCTTCATCGCCAGCCACCGCTGGCTGCGGCACGCGCGCAGCGGCGAGGCCTGAGCGGCTGCCGCTGCCCCCCCCCTTAGATCATCACGTACCCACCCGACGCACCCACTGTCTGGCCCGTGATGAAGAGTGCACGGTCCGACGCCAGGAAGGCGACGATGCCGGCCACGTCCTCCGGGCGAGACAGCCGCCCTGCCCCCTTGGATACGGGATACAGGCTCAGCATCTTGCCCAGGAGCTCGTTGTTCTGCGGCGTGGCATCCACGTGCAGCGGGCCGTCCTTGATCCCTTCGTGCGAGACGGCACCGAGCGCCACGGCGTTCACCGTGATGGCGTGGCGACCATGCTCGCGAGCGAGCGCCTTGCCAAAGCCTGCGATGGCGGCTTTCGCACCGGAATAGACGGCGAAGTTGGCTTCGCCGATGCGGCCGGCTTCCGAGATGATGTTGACGATGCGCCCGTGCTTGCGCTCGACCATGCCCGGCAGCACGGCCTGGCAGCAATACATCGTGCCGTACAGATTGAGGTTGATCACCTTGGTCCAGTCTTCCACCGGCATGTCGAGAAAGGACGGCGTGCGCCCGCCCTTCTCGCGGCGCTCCGGCAGGATCCCGGCGTTGTTCACAAGGATCTGCACGGGCGCGCCGAAGTGGCTCGCGGCGCGCTCGACCATGGCCTTGACCGCCTCGATTTTGGTGATGTCTGCCGGTGCGGCCAGCGCCGAGCCCCCGGCGGCCTCGATCTCGCGCGCGACGGCCTCGGCGCGCTCGGCAAAGAGATCGTTCACGACGACGCGCGCGCCCTCTTGCGCGAGCTCCAGGCAGATGCGGCGTCCGACGCCCTGGCCGCCGCCGGTGACGAGCGCGACTTGTTGGTCCAATCCGAGTTTCATGTCTGTCTCCTGGTTTGCAATGCGATGTGTGCCCGGCGCGCGCGTCAGCGGCCCACGAACACGGGTTTGCGTTTCTCGACGAAGGCACGCATGCCTTCCTTGCGGTCTTCGCTGTCGATGAGCATGGCGGCGGCGTAGCGCTCGTACTCCAGGCCGCTGTCCAGATCCGTCTGCATGCCGCGATTGACGGCGCGCTTGGCAAAGCGCACCGCGAGCGGCGGCATCTCGGCGATCTGGTCAGCCAGCGCGAGCACGGTCGTCAACAGTTCGCCCCCGGGCACCACCTGGGTGACGAGACCATGGCTGAGCGCCTGCGCCGCGTTGATCTTGGCTGCCGTGAACATCAGGGCCTTGGCGCGGGCTTCGCCGATGAGACGCGGCAGCCGCTGCGTGCCGCCCGCGGCCGGGATCACGCCCAGACGCAACTCGGGCAGGCCGAACTCGGCATGCTCGGCGGCCACGCGCAGGTCGCAGCACATGGCGAGCTCGAGGCCCCCACCCAACGCAACGCCATTGATCGCGGCAAGGGTGGGCTTCTCGAACTCCTCGATGTTGCGAAAGAGATCATGCGTGGCCTTTTGCGCCACGAAGAACGCGGCCCCGGCGATCCGATCACCCAGGCCGAATCGGCCGCCACGCGCAGAGCCGTGACGTGCCCGAGGACGGCCGCGCATCTCACTGACGGAACCGCGCTCACGTTGCGCTGTCGCATCCGGATCGTCTCTCATCTGCCATCATGGTCCTGCTTCTCAGCTTCGTCCTGCTCTCGCTCGTCGTGTCGTTCCTGTGTTCGATACTCGAGGCTGCCCTGCTGTCGCTCACCCCCAGCTTCATCGCCCAGCAACGTGAAACCCGGCCAAGACTGCACGATGCGCTTGCGCGGTTGAAGGCCAACCCTGATCGTCCGCTCGCAGCCATCCTTACCCTGAATACGGTGGCGCATACGGCGGGCGCCACCGGCGTCGGCGCCCAAGTCTCGCTGCTCTATGGCGAGACCTACATTGGCGTAGCCTCCGCGGTGATGACCCTCCTCATCCTTGTCCTCTCGGAGATCATCCCCAAGACCATTGGCGCCAAATACTGGCGCGGTCTGGCCCCGTGGCTCGCGCCGCTGCTGGGCGGCATGATCTTCCTGCTGCGCCCCTTCGTCTGGCTGTCAGAGCAGATCACCTCGCGATTCGCGGTGAGCGGCCACCTGGTGGACCTGCGCACCGAGATCATCGCCTCGCTCGGCTGGGGGTACAGGAAAAAGCCCTCGATGCGGATGAGTCCCGCGTCATCTCCAGCATCCTGAGCCTGCACCAGATCCCGGTACACACTGTGATGACACCGCGTCCCGTCTGCATGACGGTCACACCGGACACCACCGTGGATGACTTCGAAAGAGAGTTTGCTCAGACCTCCTTCACGCGCTTTCCGGTGATCGACGAGGACGAGAACCCCGTCGGCTACGTGCATCGGGGCGAGATCTTCAGGGCCAAGGGTCACGAGACCATGGGTGCGCTGATGCATCCGCTGCGCGGTGCGCTGGATCGGCATAGTGTGGAGAATGCTTTCCAGGCGATGCTGCGCGAGCGCAGTCACATCAACGCGGTCTACGATGAGCACGGCGGGTGGATGGGCATCATCACGCTCGAAGACGTGATGGAAACCATTCTCGGGCAGGACATCGTCGACGAGACGGACCAAGTCGAGAACATGCGTCGCTTTGCGCGCGAGCGCTGGTTGTCGCGGCTCAAGCGGCGTTAGCCACAGGCGGCAACGCCCGCCCCGCCGCTGCTCGAATTGACCATGAAAAAAGCCCGGCCCCTTTCGAGGCCGGGCTTGTCATGCACCGGGCTGGACGGATCCAGCGTCGATCACATGTGGTCGATCATGACCTGACCGAAGCCCGAGCACGACACCTGGGTCGCGCCTTCGAGCAGGCGGGCGAAGTCGTACGTGACCTTCTTCGACAGGATGGACTTCTCCATGCTGCTGATGATGAGGTCGGCGGCTTCGGTCCAGCCCATGTGGCGCAGCATCATCTCGGCGGAGAGGATTTCCGAACCCGGGTTGACGTAGTCCTTGCCGGCGTACTTCGGTGCCGTGCCGTGCGTGGCTTCGAACATGGCCACGGAATCGGACAGGTTGGCGCCGGGGGCGATGCCGATGCCACCGACCTGAGCGGCCAGCGCGTCGGAGACGTAGTCGCCGTTCAGGTTGAGCGTGGCGATGACGTCGTATTCGGCCGGACGGAGCAGGATCTGCTGCAGGAAGGCGTCAGCGATCGAATCCTTGACGGTGATTTCCTTGCCCGTCTTGGGGTTCTTGAACTTCGCCCACGGGCCGCCGTCGATCAGCTCGGCGCCGAATTCCTTCTGGGCCAGGGCATAGCCCCAATCACGGAAGCCACCTTCGGTGAACTTCATGATGTTGCCCTTGTGCACCAGCGTGACCGACGAACGATCGTTGTCGATGGCGTACTGGATGGCCTTGCGCACCAGGCGCTCGGTGCCTTCGCGCGAGACGGGCTTGACGCCGATGCCCGAGGTGTTCGGGAAGCGGATCTTGTTCACGCCCAGTTCCTTCTGCAGGAACTCGATGAGCTTCTTGGCCTTGTCGCTCTCGGCTTCGAATTCGATACCGGCGTAGATGTCTTCCGAGTTCTCGCGGAAGATGACCATGTTGGTCTTTTCCGGCTCCTTCAGGGGCGAGGGCACGCCCTTGAAGTACTGGATGGGGCGCAGGCAGACGTACAGGTCGAGCTGCTGGCGCAGGGCGACGTTCAGCGAGCGGATGCCGCCACCGACGGGGGTGGTCAGCGGGCCCTTGATCGAGACAACGTAGTCGCGCACGGCTTCGAGCGTTTCTTCGGGCAGCCACACGTCGGGACCATACACCTTGGTCGACTTCTCGCCGGCGTAGACTTCCATCCAGTGGATCTTGCGCTTGCCGCCGTAGGCCTTCTCGACAGCGGCGTCCACCACCTTGAGCATGACCGGCGTGATGTCGGCGCCCGTGCCGTCACCTTCGATGAAGGGGATGACCGGCTGGTCGGGAACGTTCAGCGAAAAATCCGAGTTGACGGTGATTTTCTCGCCAGCGCTCGGTACCTTGATGTGTTGATAACTCATGTGAAACGTCCCTCTCGCTAAAAATCGAACGTGAAAAGTCGTCGTGCCTCGCGCGCGGCACGCGGCGTGCTAGATGTCGCACGGCGTGCTGCACGATGCCTGACTCGCAGGCGCAGGGATGAAGGCATGGCAGACAGCCCGCGCGCAGCCAGATGGCGCGCCGCAGGCCACGCCAAGGCCAATCCCGGGCGGCAAACAGCCGATTATCCCGCATTCCGGGGGCTGTTGTCATGTCGGTGCCCGCCGGTCGCGCCCGGCGCATCCGGCTGCCAGCGCAGCTGCAGCCCTCCCGGCACCTGGGGGATGCGCGCATCCAGCCCCAACGCGGCGGCATACACCAGCGTCGCCCCCCGCCAGACGAGCGGCAGGCGCGGGCGCTCCCAGGCGGGATCCCGCCTCCTGATACAGATTCTTCAAGCTGCGGCTGGGCCGATCGCCCCCCTGACGCAAGCGCTCGCGCCCCCGGCGCAGACCGATGCGCAACGGTGCGCCGGCGAGCCACGCCGGATCGACGCCGACGGGAGCCGACTCGAAGCACAGCACACCGCCCAGGCCCGGCACCGGCAGACGCCGCTCACCGCCCCAGGACAACTCGATGTCGGGTACGAGCCCCGTCGCCACCGACACCGTGGGCAAGCCTGACGCCGCGGCAGCCGAGACCGGATCGGCACCGCGCGCACCCCGCGCGGCGGGGCTGGCCTCCAGCAGGATGCGCCCGCGGTACACCCGAAGACGGTGCTCACCATGCTGCAGCAGCACTTGGCGATCCACCGCAGCGGTGTCCAGCTGGTGGCAGATCTGATCCAGGCGGGCCTCGGACGGCATCGGGGCGCCGGCCTCGGCCAGCCAATGCCGCAGGACGAGCGCCCGACGCGCCGACGACAAGGTGCGCCAGCCAGCCAGCGACAGCGTCGTCCCATAGCGCGGGTGACTGTCGCGCAGCAATGCCATGTCAGCGATGGCGACTTCATCCAGCACGGCCGCGGTCTCGGCGCAGACGCGGGCGAGGCGAGCAAGGGTCTGGCGATAGCCAGGCCAGTGCGCCGCCACCGCCGGCAGCACGGCGGTGCGCAACGCGCCCCGTGCGTGGCGGCGATCCTGGTTGCTGGGGTCCTCGACGAGCGGGATGGCCAGATGGTGGGCGAGCCGCGCGGCCACCGGCAGCACGGTGGCGCGCTCCACGCCCAGCCAGGGCCGGTGATAGCGTACACCGCCCTGCTCGCGGCGCTTGCGCATCGCCCCGAGACCCGTCGGCCCGGCGCCACGCAGGAGCCGGATCATCACGGTCTCGGCTTGGTCATCCAATGATGGGCCAATAGGAGATCGGCGAGACCCGCCTCACGCGCCATGTCTGCGAGCGCGGCATATCGGGCTTCGCGCGCCGCGGCTTCCAGACCGTCGCCACCATCGCGCGCGACCTGCACGCGGCGCACGGCCACCTCGGTGCCGAGCGCCGCCGCGAGCTGCATGACGCCCTCGGCCCAGGCATCGGCCTGCGCGATCAATCCATGGTGGACATGCAGGAGTGTGAGCGCACGCGACTGGCGCCGCGCGACGGTGGCCGCCACGGCCGCCAATGCCAGGGAATCCGGCCCGCCGCTCACGGCCACGCCCACGCGGGCACCCGCGGGCATCGCGGCGAGGCACGCCGCCACGGGACGCAGGAGAACCTCGGGAAGTGCCGGGATCACCGGCGCGGGAGCCGCTGGCTCGTTCACGCGCCGGTGCCGGGTCAGGCCTTCGGCTTGCCGAAGCGCCCGTAGGACGACACGCGGGCCAGACGGCGTTCGAGCAGCTCGTCGGCCGGCAGATCCTGCACCTGACGCAGGCTGTCGGCGAGCGCCCGGCGCAGCAGGCGCGCCATCACCCGCGGCTCTCGATGCGCGCCGCCCACCGGCTCGTTGACGATGCGGTCGATGAGCTCGAGATTCTTGAGTTGAGGTGCCGTGATGTTCAGCGCCGCCGCGGCTTCCGGGGCCTTTTCGTGCGTGCGCCACAGGATGGAGGCGCAGCCCTCGGGCGAGATCACCGCATAGGTCGAGTACTGGAGCATCAGGACCATGTCGCCGACGGCGATGGCCAGCGCCCCACCCGAGCCGCCCTCGCCGATGATCGTGGTCACGATCGGCACCTTGAGCTGGGCCATCTCGAACAGATTGCGGCCGATGGCCTCGGACTGGCCGCGTGCCTCGGCATCCACGCCCGGGTACGCGCCCGGAGTATCGACGAAGGTGAAGACCGGCAAGTCGAACTTCTCGGCGAGCTTCATGAGACGCAGCGCCTTGCGGTAGCCCTCAGGCTTGGGCATGCCGAAGTTGCGCAGGGCACGCTCCTTGGTGTCCCGGCCCTTCTGATGGCCGATCACCATGCAGGGCATGCCGTTCAGGCGCGCCATGCCGCCCACGATCGCGAGATCGTCCGCGAACATGCGGTCGCCGTGGAGCTCATGGAAATCCGTGAAGATCTCGCGCACGTAATCCAGCGTGTACGGGCGCTGCGGATGCCGCGACACCAACGCCACCTGCCAGGGCGTGAGCTTGGCGTAGATCTCCTTGGCCAGCCCCTGGCTCTTTTGTTGCAGCCGGTTGATCTCTTCCGAGATGTCCAGGGCCGAATCGGCCTGCACGTAGCGAAGCTCTTCGATCTTGGCCTCGAGCTCGGCAAGGGGCTGTTCGAATTCCAGAAAGGCGTTGCGCATCAATACTCCAGGGCGACAGGCGAAGGCCTCGTCACCGATACCAGGGTGCGACGAAAGGCCGCGGCAGCACCACACGCGCGTACCCGAGCCGCGGCGTGCAGCTCGCGCGGCACCGTTCGGGCAGGCGCGCGCGACGTGCCGCGCGGCTTGCGTGATCGTCGCAGATTAAAAAGCAGAATCATCTTGGCTGTCCAGCCACAGCCGGCGGCCAGCGGCAACGCCCGCAGCGATGCGGGTGCATGGCAGGCCGCGGGCAACGCCTCAGCCATCCGCGCGACGCCAGTCCGTGCGGCCGCCCGGACGGTCTTCGAGCACCACGCCAGCGGCAAGGAGCTCTGCCCGGATCGCATCGGCCGCGGCGAAGTCGCGCTGCGCCTTGGCCTCGGCTCGCGCGGCGATACGCTCGGCGATGGCATCGGGCGTGATGGCGCCACGCCCGCGCATGTCCTGCAGGAAATCCGCAGGCGATTGCTGCAGCAGGCCGAGCAGCGCGCCCAATGCCTTCAACTGGCCCGCCGCCCGCGCGCTGCGCTTGCGGTTGGCCTCGTTGGCCAGCTCGAAGAGCTGAGCGACCGCTTCCGGGGTGTTGAAGTCGTCGTTCATGGCGGTGCGAAACGCCACGGCGCGCGGCTCGTTCCAGTCCACGCCCGCGTCATCGGGCTCGACCTGCTGGAGCGCGACGTAGAGGCGAGACAACGCGTTCTCGGCATCCACCAGGTTGTCCGCCGAGAAATTCTGCGCGCTGCGATAGTGATTGCGAACGATGAAGAACCGCACGGCCTCGGGGCGATACCGGGCGCAGGCGTCGCGGATGGTGAAGAAGTTGCCCAGCGACTTCGACATCTTCTCGGCGTCGACCATGAGCGGGCCGCAGTGCATCCACACGTTGGCGAGCGCGCCGCCGAAGGCGCCCTCGCTCTGCGCGATCTCGTTCTCGTGGTGCGGGAACTTCAGATCCGGCCCCCCGCCGTGGATGTCCAGCGGCAGGCCGAGCAGATCCCGGCTCATGGCCGAGCACTCGATATGCCAGCCGGGTCGACCCAGGCCGTATGGCGATTCCCACTTGGACTCGGGCGGCTCCTCGGCCTTGGCGGATTTCCAGAGCACGAAATCCAGCGGATCGCGCTTGGCCTGCGCCACGTCCACGCGTTCGCCGGCACGCAGATCGTCCAGCGACTTGCCCGAGAGCTTGCCGTAGCCGTCGAAGCTGCGCACGGCATAGTTCACGTCGCCATCGGCGGCCTGATAGGCCAGGCCCTTGCCTTCGAGCAGCCCGATGATCTCGAGCATGCCTTTCACGTGATCGGTCGCGCGCGGCTCCGCATCGGGCGGGGCCACGCCGAGCAAGGCTTCGTCCTCGTGCATCGCCTGGATGTAGAAGGACGTCACCTGCGAGAGCGTGCGATCAGATTCCACCGCACGCCGGATGATCTTGTCGTCGATGTCGGTGATGTTGCGCACGTAGGTGACGCGCAGGCCCGATTCGCGCAGCCAGCGCGCCACGACGTCGAAACCCACCAGCATGCGCGCGTGGCCGAGATGGCAGTAGTCGTACACGGTGATGCCACAGACATACATGCGCACATGACCGGGTTCGACGGGCTGCAGCGGCACTTTGCTGCGCGAAAGCGTGTTGTAGACGGAGAGCATCGTTGAGGCCGGGGGCGCGGCGACCGCCACGGAACACGCCCGGCAGCAAGCGCGCTGCCCCAGTTGCGGTACAGCGCGAAAGCCGTACGTCTCTGAAGTGCTGTGCAAGCCGCAGGGCCGTCCACGCGACGCGGGCCGGAAAGTGGTCCGAGCTGGTTTTTAAGCAGCTAAAATGGAATCTTCAAGTATAGCAAGCGGACCTCTGTCGGATGCCTTCCGTGACCTCTCGCCTGTCTCGCGGCGCCTTGCGCGCCGGGCTGGCCGCCACCCTGCTCGCCGTCGGCCCGGCGTTGGCCCAGACGGCTCCCGCCGTGGATCCGGCCGCCCAGGAGCCCTATGGCTGGCCCTGGCTCGTGCGCGCCCTGGACCGCCTCAAGCCCAGCACCGACACCCGCCTGCCGGAGACGTCCAGCGAAGCCGTGGCCCGGCTCGAAGCCATGATTGGCGATGGCCGCGCGGGCGCGGCCGTCACGGAGATCGACAACCGGCTGCGCCAGCGCGAGGCGAGCGGCATCTCGGGCGTGGACGCCCGCCTGCTCTTTCTCAAGGGACGCGCGCTGGCGGCCGGCAACCGCCTGGACGAAGCCGCCGCCGTCTATCAACGCATGACGACGGACTTTCCCGAGCTGCCGGAACCGTGGAACAATCTCGCCGCGATCCATGCCGCACGCGGCCAGCTCGACCGCGCCGCCGAAGCGCTGCGCATGGCCCTCTTGACCAATCCGCGCTATGGGGCGGCACAGGCCAACCTGGCCGATGTCTACCTGATGCTGGCCGAGCGCGCGTACGGCGATGCGGCTCGCCTGGGCGAACCCCAGGCGGCCGGCATGGCCACGCGTACCCGTGAACTCCTCAAAGGTATCTCGCCTTGATCCGACTGCTGCGTCCCCTGCTCGTCACCTCCGCCTGCGCCGCCATGGCGCTGGGCGCTTTTGCCGCGAGCGCGGCCACTCCACAAACCACCTCTTCGGGTAGCACTGCCATGAATCCTCGCGTCAAACTCGTCACGACCCAGGGCGACATCGTCATCGAACTGGATGCCGCCAAGGCGCCCAAGACCACCGAGAACTTTCTCGAGTACGCCCGCAGCGGCTTCTATGACGGCACGGTCTTTCACCGTGTGATCGGCAACTTCATGATCCAGGGCGGCGGCTTCGAGCCCGGCCTGAAGCAGAAGGAAACCCGCGCCCCGATCGACAACGAAGCCGCCAACGGCCTGAAGAACGATCGCTACACGGTGGCGATGGCCCGCACCAACGACCCGCATTCGGCAACGGCCCAGTTCTTCATCAACGTGACGGACAACGACTCCCTGAACTTCACCTCGCCCAACCCGCGCGCTGGGGCTACGCCGTGTTCGGCAAGGTCGTCGAAGGCACGGAAACGGTCGACAAGATCAAGGGCGTGAAGACGGGCAGCCGTGGTTTTCACCAGGACGTCCCGGTCGAGGACGTGGTGATCACCAAGGCGGAAGTGCTGTAACTTGACGGGCCTCACCGACACCCTGCCACGCATCGCCCTGACGGGGACGGTGTGGATCGCCGCCGACATGCACATGTCGCCTGCGGTGGCGGACACCAATGAGGCCTTCGTGGCCTTCCTGGGTGCCGCCGCCGATAGCGCCGACGCGCTCGTGCTGCCTGGCGACATCTTCGATGCCTGGATTGGCGACGACGTGGTCGATGTCGCGCCGCCCTGGCTGGCCGACATCCTGCGCGCACTGGCTGCCACGGCCAAGGCCATCCCCGTCTGGGTTGGCCACGGCAATCGCGACTTCCTGATGGGCGAGCGTCTCGCCGGGCTGCTTGGCGTGAAGCTGCTGCCAGCCCAGGTCATTCTCGTCACCGACGCGGGCGAGCTGCTGCTCAGCCACGGCGACGAACTCTGTACGGACGACGTGCCGTATCAGCAGATGCGGGCCGTGGTGCGCAACCCGGCTTGGCAGGCAGAAATGCTCGCCAAGCCGCTGGCCGAGCGCATGCAGATCGCCGCCAGCCTGCGCGCACAGAGCGAGGCCGGCAAGGCGGGCAAGTCCATGGAGATCATGGACGTCAATGCCGACGCGGTGTGCGCGGCGCTGCGCGCCGCAGGCGTGCGCCGCCTGGTGCACGGTCACACGCATCGCCCGGGCCACCACCGGTTCCTGCTCGATGGGCAGGCCGTGGAGCGCTGGGTGCTGCCGGACTGGGACCTCACTGCCACGCCGCCCCGGGGCGGCTGGCTGGCCATCGATCGCGATGGCCCGGCGATTCACGACATCGAAATCGCCTGATGCCCATCACCGGCGCGGCCAGCGGCCGCGCCGGTCATCGCATTGCCATACGCTTTCCCGCCGAGCCCGCGTCCCGAACGGTCGCGACGCGCTGACGCGCGCCCGCCCCTAGACGTCGCGCGCGCCGTCCTGCTTGCTGCCGCCGGGTGGCTGGCGATAACGCCCTTCGGCCGTGGCGATCATGGCCGTGCAGACCCCTCGCAGCATGTCGACTTCTTCCTGCGACACAGCGATGCGCGAGAAGAGATGTCGCATGCGCGGCATCAGCTTCTTGGGATGCGCGGGATCGAGGAACTTGATCGCGACGAGCGCCTCTTCCCAATGGGCGAGAAAGGCCTGCACCGCCGCGCCCGGTGCCACGTTCGGCCCGGTCAACGGGCGGCCGTTGGGCGACTGCTCGGATTGCCCGGCCAGCAATGCATAGCGCATCTCCCAGGCGACGAGTTGCAAGGCCTGCGAGACGTTGAGCGAGCTGTACGCCGGATTGGCCGGAATGTGACAGATACGGTGGCACAGCGCGATGTGGGCATTGGTGAGCCCCGCGCGCTCGGTGCCCACGACCATCGAGACGCGCGTGCCGTGCGCGTTTTCCACGTGCTCACGCGCAAGCACAGCTGCTTCGCGCACGTCACAGGGCGGCGGGCCGAGGTCACGACCGCGCGCGGTCAGCGCAAACGCGAGCGTCGTGTCGGCCAGCGCATCGTCGAGGGTGGCGCACAGGTGGGCTGCCTCGAGCACGTCGCCCGCGCCGCTGGCAAGCGCGATCGCATCGGGATGCCGGGTCACGTCCGGCACTTGCGGGGCGACGAGCACGAGACGGGAGAATCCCATGGTCTTGAGCGCGCGGGCTGCCGAGCCGACATTGCCGGGGTGGCTGGGCTCGACCATGACGAAGTCGATCTGGGAGAACACGGTGTCCTTGCGGCAGGGGCGCATGATGGCATCCGCACGAGCGAGATTCGCCGTGCCAGACCATGTCGGGCCGCACTAGCCTAAAATAGCGGGGAAATCCACCGAGTTTACCGAGAAAGACCGTTCTCATGCATCCGATGCTCAACACCGCCGTCAAGGCGGCCCGCCGTGCCGGCAACATCATCAACCGCGCCAGCATGGACCTGGACCGTCTGTCCGTGGCCCGCAAGGGGCCGCGCGATTTCGTGACGGATGTCGACACGGCGGCCGAGTCGGCCATCATCGAGATCCTTCAGACGGCCTACCCCGACCACGGGATCCTTGCCGAGGAATCCGGCGAGATCGCCGGTCAGCGCGAGTCGGAATTCCAATGGATCATCGATCCGATCGACGGCACGACCAACTTCGTGCACGGCTTCCCGGACTACGCCGTCTCCATCGCGCTGGCCGAGCGCGGCGTGGTCACCCAGGCCGTGGTCTATGACCCGACCCGCAACGAGCTTTTCACCGCCACGCGCGGCGCGGGCGCCTTCCTGAACGATCGGCGCATCCGCGTGTCGCGCCGCACGCGCATCGAACAAGCCCTCATCGGTGCGAGCTTCCGCTCGGCCGACGATGCCCAGATGGTGCGCTGGTCGCGCATCTTCAGCGAGATGTCGGTGTCGTGCGCGGGCACCCGCCGCATCGGTTCGGCCGTGCTCGACCTGGCCTGGACGGCTGCCGGCCGCCTGGACGGCTGCTACGGCGCGGGCCTGAAGCCCTGGGACATGGCCGCGGGCGGCCTGCTCATCCTGGAAGCCGGCGGTCTCATCGGCGATTTCGCGGGCGAGCAGACCTGGCTCGAGACCGGCAATCTCGTCGCGAGCGCACCGCGCCTCTTTCCGGGCATGCTCTCGCTGCTCGAGCCGATGCAGGTCTCCGTCACCCCGCGCTGATCGGCGCGGCAATGCCGGGCGCGTGTCATCAGGAAAGATACGCGCTTGGCGTTATCATCGGGCTTGCGTAACTCACGGAGCTCCCGATGGAGTGGATTTACGACCCCACCGCGTGGGTCGGACTGGCCACCTTGGTCATTCTCGAGATCGTTCTCGGGATCGATAATCTCATCTTCATCGCCATCCTGGCGGACAAGCTGCCGCCGCGCCTGCGCGACCGTGCGCGCGTCATCGGCCTGTCGCTCGCCCTGGTCATGCGCCTGGGCCTGCTCACGGTCATGTCCTGGCTGGTCACCCTCACCCGACCGCTCTTCTCGCTAGGCCCGCTCACTTTCGCCGGGCGTGATCTCATCCTGCTGGTAGGGGGGCTCTTCCTCCTCTTCAAGGCGACGATGGAGCTGCACGAGCGGCTCGAGGGCAAGACCCATGGCACCGACGGGCCCAAGGCCTACGCCGGGTTCTGGGTCGTGGTGACCCAGATCGTCATTCTCGATGCGGTGTTCTCGCTGGACGCCGTGATCACTGCTGTCGGCATGGTCGAGCACCTGCCGGTGATGATGATCGCCGTCGTGATCGCCATGGGCGTCATGCTCGCGGCCTCCAAGCCCCTCACCCGCTTCGTGAACGCCCACCCCACCGTCGTGGTGCTGTGTCTCGCGTTCCTGCTCATGATCGGCTTCTCGCTGGTCGCCGAAGGCCTGGGCTTCTACGTGCCCAAGGGCTATCTGTACGCGGCCATCGGCTTTTCGATCATGATCGAGGCGTTCAACCAGATTGCGCGGCGCAATTTCCTGAAGGAACAGGGGTCGCGCCCCATGCGCGAGCGCACCGCCGAAGCCATCCTGTCCCTGCTGGGCTCCAAGCGCAAGGACGCCGACGAGCCCGCGCCCGAGCCGGAGGAAGGTACGCGCATGCCCGAGAGGGAAGGATTTGCCGTCCAGGAGCGCAACATGGTGAGCGGCGTGCTCACCCTGGTCGACCGTTCGGTGCGCTCGATCATGACGCCGCGTACCGACGTCTCCTGGATCAACCTCGAGGACGACAAGGACACCATCCTGCGGCTGCTCAAGACGGTGCCGCACAGCTTCTTTCCCGTCTGCCGCGGCACCGTGGATGAAGTGGCCGGCGTGGGCCGCGCGCGTGACCTCCTCGCCGACGTCCTCACCACGGGCGGCATCCGGCGCGAGAGCCTGCGTCAACCGATCATCGTGCACGAATCGATCGGGATCCTGGCGCTCATGGACACGCTGCGCCGCTCGCGCGGCCAGCTCGTGATGGTGACGGACGAGTTCGGCAACATCGAAGGCCTGGTCACGCCGATCGACGTCTTCGAGGCCATCGCCGGAGAGTTCCCCGACGAGGACGAGATGCCCGAGATCATGCCGGACGGTGAACGCCGCTGGCGGGTATCGGGCGCTGCCGACCTGCACCATCTGGAGCAGACGCTGGAGGTCGAGGGACTGGTGGACGAAGCCTACTCCACCCTGGCCGGATACTTGCTGGCGAAGTTCGATCACCTGCCCGATCCGGGCCAGGTGCTGGAAGAACCCGGGATCGGCCTGCGCTTCACCGTGCAGGAGGTAGTTGGTCGCCGGATCGTGTCGGTGCTCGTGGAGCGCCGGCCGACAGCGTTGGATCTGCTGGCCGACGAGACGGAGCCAGCATAGCCGTGACACAACGGGCCGCATTGCCGGCCCGTTCTGTTGGCGGTCGCGTAGACCCGTGATGCGGGTTTTCCCGACGGTGATACAATCTCGTCTCATTTGAGCGGCCACGCGCCCGAATGCAACAGCAAGCCCTGGTCCCAGCCTGCTACCCGATCACCCCTTCGTCGAGAAAGTCATGTCTCATGCGCTTCGCCTCCGCCCCCTCACCGGCGCCGTGCTGCTTACCGTCGCACTCGCAGCCTGCGGTCAGAAGGAGCAGGCCGGAGGGCCGCCGCAGATGCCGCCGGTGACGGTGGGTGTGGTCACGGCCAAGACCGAATCGGTCACCCGCAGCACCGAGCTGCCCGGTCGCCTGGAGGCGACCCGCTCCGCCGAGGTGCGTGCCCGGGTGCCCGGCATCGTCCTCAAGCGCCACTTCCAGCAAGGCAGCGACGTCAAACAGGGCCAGGTGCTCTACGAGATCGATCCGTCCGCGTTGCGAGCTGCCCTGGGCGTGGCACAGGCCAATCTTCAACAGGCCGAAGCCAATGTCTTCCAGGCGCGCCAGCTCGAGCGTCGCTACGCGCCCCTGGTCAAGGCCCGAGCCGTGAGCCAGCAGGAGTACGACCAGGCCGTGGCGCAGCGCCGGCTGGCCGAAGCGCAGGTGGCCCAGATGAAGGCCGCGCTGGACTCGGCCAAGCTGGACCTGGGCTACGCGACGGTGACGGCGCCGATCTCCGGGCGTATCGGTAACGCCCTCGTGACCGAAGGCGCGCTGGTGGGCCAGGGTGAAGTGACGCCGCTCGCCCTCATCCAGCAGCTCGATCCGATCTACGTGAACTTCACGCAGTCCGCGAGCGACGTGCTCGGCCTGCAGAAGGCGATTGCCAGCGGCGAACTGCAGAATGCCCAGGGCGAAACGCCCGTGCACCTGACGCTCAGCAACGGGGAAGACTATGCTCACGAGGGCAAGCTGCTCTCCTCGGGCGTGAGTGTGGATCCGGGCACCGGACAGATCACGCTGCGCGCGGAATTCCCGAACCCTGATCGCCTGCTGCTGCCGGGCATGTACGTGCGCGGCCGGGTGGTGCAAGGGGTGCAGGACAACGCGATCCAGGTGCCGACCCAGTCGGTGCAGCGCAATTCGGACGGCAGCGCCTTCGTCTACATCGTGGACGAAAAGAACCAGGTGCAGCCGCGTCCGGTCACGACGGGCTCCATGCAGGGCGCGACCTGGATCATCGATCGCGGCCTGAATGCCGGCGACCGCGTGGTCGTCGACCGCTTCCAGCAGATCCGGCCGGGCGCCACGGTGAACCCGGTGGCTCCGGGTGCCGCACCCGCCCAGGGCGGTGCGCCCGGTGGTGCAGCACCGGCTGGCGGTGCCGCGGGCCAAGGCGCG